>JBKPDT010000285.1:0-9550 GCA_046728035.1 Candidatus Methylomirabilota bacterium
ACCGCGCTCAGCGGGCTCGAGTGCCCCGCCGCCGTCGGATCGGCGCCCGCTCGTCCTCCGCGGCCGGCGCGGAACCCGCCACCAGCGCGGGCAGGCTCGCATCGCGCAGCGGCTTGCCGATGTGATCGCGGATCCAGCGCCCGTCCCACCACTCGAGCGGCGTCACCGAGATGCCGTGGATCAGCACCTCGTAGTGGAGGTGGTCGCCCACCGCCAGCCCGGTGGTGCCGGTGCGGCCGAGCTCCTGCCCCTTCTTGACGGTGTCGCCTTCCTTTACGGCGAGCGAGGAGAGATGGGCGTAGAGCGTCTGGAGCCCCCAGCCGTGGTCCAGGACCACCGTGTTCCCGTAGATGGTCAGCGGCGCCGCGAGGACGACGACTCCGGCATTGGCGGCGGGCACCGGGCTGTGCTTCACCGAGGCGAGGTCGTAGCCCAGGTGGACCTGGACGTCGATGTCCCGTCCGTTGAAGCGGTAGGTGCGCGTTTCCGCGAAGTTCGAGAAGACCTTGGTGTTGTGCGGCTGGACGAAGGCGCCCTCCCAGAGCGGCCGCGGCTGCGTGCGGGTGCCGAGCTCGCGCTTCTTCTGCTCGGCGGCCTTGCGCTGGTCGCGATTGATGCGGAGGAACGCGGCGACGAGGGCCTCACCCTGCGCGCTCGCCTGCTCGGGCAGCAGCTCCGCCACCTTCTGGCGGAGGAAGTCCTCCTTGACCTCGATCACGTCGGAGGGGAACTTGCGCACCTTCACCTCCGCCGCGAGCGCCCGGGTCACCGCGTTGCCCGCCTCGTCCTGGGCGAGCACGCTGAGCACCCCGCGCGGGGTGTCCCACGGCAGCGCGAGCATGCCCACGAGAACGCCGGACTCCGCGGGTCCCGCCGGGAAGGCGGGAAAGAAGAGCCCGCCCGCGTTGACCCCCACGCGAGAGGCGCCCTTGGCGCGGAAGGCCACGAGCCCGCCGCCGCCCTGGGCGAGATAGCGCGTGAACGCGAGCACCTCGAGGATGGGGGGCGTGAAGTCGAGGGTGACGGGCACGCTCAGCACGGGACGGTCGTCGACGCGGAGTGGCCGCCAGAAATCGTCGCGCGCGCGCACCTCGAGCACGGCCTGCCCCTCGCGGAGGCCCGTGCTCCGGCCCTCCACGGTCAGGTCCATCTTCTGCTCCGGCGCGCCCCCGGAGAAGCTCTGGTTCGCGAGGACGACGCGACCCTGGCCCTGCACCAGGCGCAGCTCGGCGCTCACCACCGCGCCCCGCTCTGCGCGCAGGTGCACGCTGAGCGGCGTCTTCACCCCGAGGTAGCGCGGAGCGGGGACGATCTCCGCGCGGACACCGTGCACGCTCTGGCGCCACGCGAGGACGGACACGCCGCCCACGATGAGGAGCGCGGGGAGGAGAATCAGATAGAACCACACTTTCGCGCCGGCCCGGGCCACGTGGGGATCATACCGGCGCTCGCCTCGGGGCGTCAATTTTCGTGCTAGAAGGAGCCATGTGGGGGCGCGTCTGCCGCGCGGCGTCGGCCGCGGGCGTCACCGCGAGCGCGATCGCGCATCTCGCGAGCTTCACGCCCCTGGGCGCGCGCGTCCCGGACGCGCTCATCGTCGTCCTCTTCGCGGGCGCCCTCGCCCTCCTCCTGGCGATGCTCGCGCGCCTGCGCCGGCGCGCCGCGCCCACGCGGGCGTGGCGCCGCGTGGAAGTCTACGACTGGCGCGGCCTCGCCGACCGCGTCCCGCCGCCCCTGCGCTGGCTCGTCGCCGCCGTCGCCGCGTACGCACTCCTCAACCTGGGACTCGCCGTGCTTGCCGAGGCGGGGCCCCTGCGCATCGCCTCCGGGCACAGCCTGCTCTTCTACCTGATTCCGCTCGTCTACTTCGGCCACGTGGAGCCCGCCTGAGTTGACACCCGGAACCCCTTTGGATAGAGTGATGCGGGTTTGTTCTCGAAAGCACAACCATGTCACGACTCGTCTGGCTGATCCCGCTCTTCCCGCTCCTCGGGAGCGTGGTCAACGCACTCGCCGGACGGGTCATCGGGCACCGCGCCCACTGGATCGCCGTCCCCGCGCTCGGCGCCGCCTTTCTCGCCTCGTGCGCGCTGTTCGCGCGGGTGTGGGCGGGTGAGACTTATGTGGGCGAGCTCTTCCCGTGGATCACTGCGGGCACGTTCAAGGCCGCGCTCACCACCCAGGTGGACCAGCTCTCCGCGGTGATGCTGCTCGTCGTCACCGGCGTCGGGTTCCTCATCCACCTCTACTCCGCCGGATACATGCACGGCGACGCCGGCTACGCGCGGTTCTTCACCTACCTCAACTTGTTCGTCTTCTCGATGGTGATGCTCGTCCTCGCCGGGAACTTCCTGGTCCTCTACGTCTTCTGGGAGGCGGTCGGCCTCTGCTCGTATCTCCTCATCGGCTTCTGGTACGAGCGGAAGTCGGCGGCGGACGCGGGCAAGAAGGCCTTCATCGTGAACCGGGTGGGGGACTTCGGCTTCGGCCTCGGCATCATGCTCATCTGGGTCACCTTCGGCACTCTCGACTACGGCGCCGTCTTCGCCAAGGCCGACGCCACCATCTCTGCCGGCACCTACACCGCCATCGCCCTGCTCCTCTTCATGGGCGCGTGCGGCAAGTCCGCCCAGGGGCCGCTCTTCACCTGGCTCCCCGACGCGATGGAGGGCCCGACGCCGGTGTCCGCCCTCATCCACGCCGCGACCATGGTGACGGCGGGCGTCTACATGGTGGCGCGCTGCCACAAGCTCTTCGAGATGTCGCCGATCGCGTTCGACGTGGTGGCGTGGGTGGGCGGGCTCACCGCCGTGTTCGCCGCCACCATCGCGGTCGCCCAGACCGATATCAAGCGCGTGCTCGCCTACTCCACCATCAGCCAGCTCGGCTACATGTTCGTGGGCGTCGGGGTGGGAGCCTATGCCGCCGGCATCTTCCACCTCGTCACCCACGCCTTCTTCAAGGCCCTCCTCTTCCTGGGCGCGGGCAGCGTCATCCACGGCCTGTCCGGCGAGCAGGATCTCCGCAAGATGGGTGGGCTCAAGTCGAAGATGCTGACCACCACCATCACCTTCCTCGTGGGCGCGCTCGGGCTGGCGGGAGTGCCGCCCCTCGCCGGCTTCTTCTCGAAGGATGAGATCCTCGCCGCGACCTTCTTCGATGGCCAGCGCGGGCTCTTCCTGCTCCTGCTCGGCGGCGCCTTCCTGACCGCCTTCTATACCTTCCGCCTCGTCTTCCTCGCCTTCTTCGGGGCGCCGCGGATGAGCCAGGAGGCGCGCCGGCACGTCCACGAGTCGCCCGCGGTGATGACCCTGCCCCTCACCGTCCTCGCCGTGCTCACGGTGGTCGCGGGCATCGCGCTCGGCGCGCCCTCCTCCCACGGCACGCCCTTCGAGCGCTTCCTCGCCCCCGTGCTGCCGCACCATCCCGGCGAGCACGGCATGGCCGGCAAGGTGCTCATCCTCGTCTCCATCGTGGCGGCGGTGGCGGGCGTCGTCCTCGCCTGGGTGGTCTACGGCCGCCGGCCCATCCGCGCCGAGGAGATCGGCGTGCCGCGCAACCCGATCCACCGGCTCCTCCTGAACAAGTACTACGTGGACGAGATCTACGACGCGCTCATCGTGCGCCCCTCGCACCGGCTCTACCTCTGGTGCGCGTGGGTGTTCGACCTCCGGTTCATCGATGGGCTGGTCAACGGCGTCGGCAATACGGTGGTGGGCTGGGCGCGCACCCTCCGCCGGGTGCAGACCGGCTTCACCATGAACTACGCGCTGGGCATGCTGCTGGGCGCCATCGCGGTGGTGGCCTTCCTCTACGCGCGCGCGCCCCGATGAGGGGGATGACGCTGTCCCTCGTCCTCTTCCTCCCCGCGCTGGGGGCGCTGGTGATCGCGCTCCTGCCGCGCGGGGGGCGAGACGAGACGGTGAAGCGGGCCGCCCTCGCGGTGACCCTGCTCACCTTCCTGGTGTCGCTCCCGCTCTACACGGGCTTCGACGCGCGGGTCGCCGACTACCAGTTCCAGGAGCGCCGGCCGTGGATGCCCACGCTCGGCATCTCCTATCACCTGGGCGTCGACGGCATCAGCCTCCTGCTCGTGCTCCTCACCACCTTCCTCATGCCGGTGACCCTGCTCGCATCCTGGCACGCGATCGAGAAGCGGTGGAAGGAGTTCGCCGTCACCATGCTGCTCCTGGAGACGGGGATGCTCGGGGTGTTCGTGGCCCTCGACCTCTTCCTCTTTTACGTCTTCTGGGAGGCCATGCTGATCCCGATGTACCTCATCATCGGGGTCTGGGGCGGGGCGAACCGCGTCTACGCGGCGGTGAAGTTCGTCCTCTACACGCTGGCCGGCTCCCTCCTCATGCTGGTGGCCATCCTCGCCCTCTTCTTCCAGCATGGCGCCGCCACCGGCAACTACACCTTCGACCTGCCCGTCCTCGCCCAGTACGTGATGCCGGGCGGGCGCACGCAGACGTTGCTCTTCCTCGCCTTCGCCCTCGCCTTCGCCATCAAGGTGCCGATGTTCCCCTTCCACACCTGGCTGCCTGATGCCCACGTCGAAGCGCCCACGCCGGGTAGCGTGATCCTCGCCGGGGTGCTCCTCAAGATGGGAACCTACGGCTTCCTCCGCTTCTGCCTGCCCCTCTTCCCGCAGGCGAGCCTCACGCTCGCGCCCTGGGTCATCGCCCTGGCGGTGATCGGGATCATCTACGGAGCCTGGGTGTCGACGGTGCAGCCCGACATCAAGAAGCTGGTGGCCTATTCCAGCGTGAGCCACCTCGGCTTCGTGATGCTCGGCATCTTCGCGCTCAACGCCCAGGGCATCGTGGGCGGGATCATCCAGATGGTGAATCATGGACTCAGCACGGGCGCGCTCTTCCTCCTCGTGGGCATGATCTACGAGCGGCGCCACACCCGGCTCATCGAAGAGTTCGGCGGGATCTGGAAGGTGATGCCCGCCTTCAGTGCGGTCTTCATGATCGTGACGCTCTCGTCCATCGGACTGCCCGGGCTCAACGGCTTCGTGGGCGAGTTCCTCATCCTGGTGGGCGCCTTCCAGTGGCACCGTCCCACCGCCGCGCTCGCCACCACCGGCATCATCTTTGCCGCGGTCTACATGCTCTGGATGTACCAGCGGGTGATCTTCGGGGAGATCACGCGCGAGGAGAATCGCCGCCTCACCGACCTGTCCCTGCGCGAGTGGCTGGTGCTGGTTCCCGTCCTCCTCCTCATCGTGTGGATCGGCGTCTACCCGGGGCCCTTCACCGGGCTGACGGAGGCGAGCGTGCAGGCCCTCATCAGCCAGGTGCAGGCAAAGGCCGCGGCCACCGCCGCGCTGGCCGCACGCTAGCCCGCCCATGACGCCCGCGCTCATCCCTCCCGCGATCAGCCTCCGGGCCATCGGGCCCGTGCTCATCCTCTCCGTCACCGCCCTCGTGCTGCTCGTCATCGATCTCCTCCCGCCGCGGAACCGCAAGGACCACCTGGGCGTGGTGGGGCTGGCCGGAGTGGTGGCGTCGCTGGTGGCGTCGCTCTACATGTGGGGCGCCGACGAGCGGGCGTTCAAGGGCATGGTGGTTCTCGACGGCTTCGCCATCTTCTTCAACCTCGTCATCGGCTTCGCGGTGGGCCTGGTCCTGCTCTTCTCGCTCGACTACGTGCGGCGCCAGGGCGCGGAGACCGGGGAGTTCTACATCCTCGTGCTCCTGTCCGCCGTCGGCATGACCCTGATGGCGAGCGCGGGCGATCTCATCATCGTCTTCCTCGGGCTCGAGACCATGTCGCTGGCGCTCTACGTGCTCGCGGGGACCTTCAAGAGCCGGATCGAATCCGGCGAGGCCTCGATGAAGTACTTCCTCCTCGGGTCCTTCGCCTCCGGCTTCTTCGTCTACGGCATCGCGCTGATCTTCGGCGCCGCCGGCTCGACGAACCTCGACCGCATCGGGGCCGCCCTCGCCTCGGGAGCGGGGCGGGACCCGCTGCTGGTCGTGGGGTTCGGTCTCCTCGTGGTGGGCTTTGGCTTCAAGATCTCCTCGGTGCCCTTCCACATGTGGGCCTCCGACGTCTACCAGGGCGCCCCCACCTCGATCACCACCCTCATCGCCACCGGCTCCAAGGCGGCCGCCTTCGCCGCCCTGCTGCGCGTCCTGCTGGGCGCGCTGCGCTCCGCCCAGGGGGACTGGGCCTTGCTCCTCTGGGGGCTCGCCGTGCTGAGCATGACGGTCGGAAACGTGGTGGCGATCGCCCAGCAGAATCTCAAGCGCATGCTCGCCTACTCGTCCATCGCGCACGTGGGGTACATCCTGGTGGGCGTGGTGGCGGGCGGCTCGATTGGCAATGCCAGCGTGCTCTTCTACCTCCTCGTGTACACCTTCACCACGGCGGGCGCCTTCGGAGTCATCCTCCTCCTGGAGCGGAACGGCCACGAGGCGGTGGACGTGAGCGATTTCGCCGGGCTCGCCGGCCGGCATCCCGTGATGGCGCTGGTGCTGACGATCTTTCTCCTCTCCCTCGTGGGCATCCCGCCCACCGCCGGCTTCGTGGGGAAGTTCTACTTGTTCGGCGCCGCCGTCCGCGCGGGCTACGTCTGGCTGGCCGTCATCGGCGTGCTGAATTCCGCGCTGGCGGCGTACTACTACCTCCGCATCGTGATCTACATGTACATGCGGGAGCCGGAGGGCGCGCCCACCGAGATGACGCCGTCGCTGGCGGGGACGCTCGCGCTGTTCGTCGCCCTCTGCGGCGTGGTGTGGCTCGGTGTCATGCCCGCTCCCTACCTCGATCTCGCCCAGGCCGCGCTGGCCCCGCTCCTCCGGTAGGGTGCCGGGCACACCGTAGTGGCGGTCCGGCTCCCGTACCGCGGCTGGCTCTTCGACCTCGACGGGACCGTGTACGTGGGGGAGCGGCTCCTCCCCGGCGCCGCCGACCTGATCGCCGCCCTCCGAGGAGACGGCCGGCGGGTCGCCTTTCTGTCCAACAAGCCGCTGGAGACCAGGGCGGACTATGCCCGCAAGCTGACGCGCCTCGGCGTCGCCGCGGATCCCGACGAGGTGATCAACTCCTCGTTGGTCCTCGCCCGGCACCTGCAGGGGATCGACCCCGGAGCGCCCGTCTACGTGATCGGCGAGCCGCCCATGCTGGCGGAGATGCGGGCGCACGGCTTCGAGGTGCGCGACGACGCGCGCGTGCGCTGGGTGGTGATCGCCTTTGACCGCACCTTTACGTACGCCAAGCTCGACACCGCGCTCCAGGCGGTCAAGGGTGGAGCGCGGCTCATCGCCACCAACCCCGACCGGACCTGCCCGGTGGAGGGCGGGGAGATCCCCGATTGCGCAGGAATGATCGCGGCGGTGGAGGCGGTGACGGACCGGCGCGTGGAGGCCATCGTGGGAAAGCCCTCCCCGATCATGCTCGAGGTCGCGCTCGCCGCCCTCGGGGTGCCTGCCGAGGAGTCGGTGATGGTCGGGGACCGCATCGAGACCGACATCGTGCTGGGCAAGCGGAGCGGGCTCGCCACCATCCTCGTGCTGAGCGGCGTCACGCGCGCCGACGACCCGCGAATCACCGCGCTGGCTCCCGACCACGTGGTACGATCCGTGGCGGACCTCCTGCAACCGTGAAGCAGGAGAGTGACGGTTGACGGAACCGATTGGACCACGGTCAACATGCGAGAAGCATGTTGAGGACAGATAACCACGGTCAACATGCGAAAAGCATGTTGAGGATACTGATACGGTGATTCAAAGCCGCCTCGCGGGAATCGACCAGACGCCGTTCGACGCCGTCGTGATCGGCGGCGGGATGGCCGGCGCCGGCGTCGCCCGCGACCTCGCGCTCCGCGGCGTCTCGGTGGCGCTCTTCGAGAAAGGCGACTTCGCCTCCGGCACCTCGTCGAAGTCCTCCAAGCTCATCCACGGCGGCCTGCGCTACCTCGAGCTGGGCGACTTCAAGCTCGTGCGCGAGTCGCTGCGAGAGCGGAAGACCCTCGAGCGCGTGGCCCCCCACCTCGTCCGGCCGCTGCCCTTTCTCGTGCCCGTCTACAAGGGCAGTCGGCGCGGCCTCATCCTCGTGCGCCTCGGCATGTGGCTCTACGACCTCCTCACGCCCGGCAAGGCCACCGAGCGCTATCGCGTCCTCCGCGCGGTGGACACGCTCGCGCTCGAGCCGAACATCCGCGCCGAGGACCTCAAGGGCGCCGGCTACTATTTCGACGACCTGCTCCTCTTCCCGGAGCGGATGTGCCTGGAGAACGTGCTGTCGGCGGCCCGGCACGGCGCGCGGGTCCACAACTACTGCCAGGTCGAGGAGTTCGTGAAGGGCGCGCGCGGGATGGACGGGGTACGGGTGCGCGACCTCCTCACCGATCAGGTGTTCGGCGTGCGCGCCTCGGTGATCATCAACGCGGCGGGCCCGTGGGTGGACCGCGTCCGCGATCTCGCCGGCCTCACCGAGACGACGCCGCGGGTGGTCCGCACCACCAAGGGCATCCACTGCCTGCTCCCGCGGATCACCGAGCGCGCGGTGTACCTCTCTTCCGACTCCGACGAGCGGATGATCTTCGTGATCCCGTGGCGGGACTTCTCGCTGGTGGGCACCACCGACACGGACTTCGAGGGCGATCCCGACCGGGTCTGGGCCACCCGCGACGAGGTGGAGTACCTCCTCGGCGCGGTGCGCCGGGTGCTCCCCGACCCGCGCGTGTCCCTCGAGCACGTGGCCTACACCTACTCCGGCGTGCGTCCGCTCGCATTCGAGGCGGGCGCGCCCCCCGCCAAGGTCTCACGCGATCACCGGGTGGTGGTGGAGGGGCCCGAGGGCCGGCTCATTTCGGTGACCGGAACCAAGCTCACCTGTTTCCGGAGCCTCGCCGAGGAGGTGGGCGACCTCGTGACGGCGCGGCTGCACCGGCGCAAGGGGTCCGTCTCCGCGCGACTGACTCTCGACGGCCTCGACGAGGACGTGGCCAAGCTCGAGGCGCGCGCCTGGCTCGACGTCTCCGCGGAGATGGCGGCCACCGGCCTGCGGCGCGAGACGCTCCAGACCCTCGTGGACACGTACGGCCGCGGCTATGCGCGCGTGCTCGAGCTCGCTAAGAAGTTTCCCGACGGCACCGAGCGGCTCTGCCCCTCCAATTTCGAGATCGTGGCCCAGCTCCACCAGGCGGTGCGGGAGGAGCTGGCGGTGTCCCTCCAGGACTTCCTCATCCGGCGCACCGGGATCGGCCAGAGCATCTGCCAGGGGCTCGACTGTGCGGAGTCGATCGGCCGGCGCATGGCCGAGGTGGCCGGCTGGTCGTCACGCCGGCTCGACGCCGAGCTCGAGGCCTACCAGAAGTACGTCGACCGATCGCATCGCTTCCGGCAGCACGCGTAACCGCCCTCGCTCCGTTCGGGAAAGCAATTACTTATCCGCTCGCCTCGCCTTCGGCTGCGGCTCGCCAAGCAACTGCGCAGTGATTGCCCCGCCGCCAGGCCTGAATTAGAATACGCGCCGGAGCGGGCCGGTACGCGTAATCTCCGGTGCTCACACTGAACCTCGCCAGCAAGGGGGA
>JBKPDT010000286.1:0-5355 GCA_046728035.1 Candidatus Methylomirabilota bacterium
TGAGGACAGTTCTCCCCATCGCGGTGCTCACCGCGGGCTGGGCCGTGGGCGCGTGGTGGACGCCGCTCCCCGCGCGCGCCCAGTCGGCGGCCCCCGCGGCGACGAACGCGCGTGTGGGATTCATCGACACCCAACGGGTGATGGCCAAATCCGCCGCCGGCGTCACCGCCCGGGAGGCGCTCGAGCGCGACAAGGCGGCGATGCAGAAGCAGGTGGACACGCTCCAGAGCGAGCTGGCCAAGCTGAAGGACGACCTCGAGAAGAAGGGCCAGCTTCTTTCTCCCGAGGTGCGCAAGGAGAAGCAGGAAACCATGGAGCGCAAGGTCCGCGACCTGCGGCGGCTCGCCGACGACTTCGAGAAGGACCTCGCCAAGAAAGACCGCGAGCTCATGGTCAAGTTCGCCCGTGACCTCCAGGGGGTGGTCCAGAAGGTCGGCAAAGAGCGAGGCTACACCCTGATCGTGGACGCCCGCGCCGGGCTCATCTACGGGGCGCCCGAGGCCGACCTCACCGAGGAGATCATCAAGGAGTTCGACGCCGCCGCCCGGAAGGCCCCGAAGCCCTAAGGTGGCTGCCAGCGGATCGTTCACGCTCGGAGAGCTGGCGGGGAGGCTGGGGGCCCGGCTGGAAGGCGACCCTGCGCGGCGCGTCCGCGCGGTGGCCCCTCTCGAGACTGCCGGCCCGGACGATGTATCCTTCGTGCTCGGCCCACGCTATGCGCGGCTGGCCGCGGGGACGCGCGCGGGTGCCCTCGTAGCCCCTGAGGGCATGGCGGGCTTGCCGGCCGCCGTCCTGCGTGTGGCCGCGCCCCAGGCCGCGCTCATCGCGCTCCTGCGGCTCTTCCATCCGGAACCCCCGCTTCAGCCCGGCACCCACCGGCTCGCCTGGGTGGAGGACGGGGCGCGCGTGGACGCCGGCGCTGCGGTGGGGCCCTTCGCGGTCGTGGAGCGCGGGGCCCGCATCGGCCGGGGCAGCCGGGTGGGGGCCCTCTGCTTCGTGGGCGAGGGTGCGGAGCTCGGCGAGGAGGTCGTGCTCTACCCGCGGGTGGTGGTAAGCGACGGCGTGCGCATCGGCAACCGCGTGATCGTCCACTCCGGCGCCGTCCTCGGCGCCGACGGCTTCGGCTACGCGTTCGACGGGCAGGCACACCGTAAGATCCCCCAGGTGGGGGGGGTGCGGATCGAGGACGACGTGGAGATCGGCGCCAACACCACGGTGGACCGCGCCACGCTCGGGGACACCGTGATCGGGCGGGGGAGCAAGCTAGACAACCTCGTCCAGGTGGGTCACAACTGCCAGATCGGGGAGGACGTGATTCTTGTCTCGCAGGTCGGCGTCTCGGGCTCCTCGCGCGTGGGCCGGCGCGCCGTCCTCGCCGGCCAGGTCGGCATCGCCGACCACGTGGAGATCGGGGAGGGCACCATCCTCACCGCCCAGTCCGGCGTGCCCAGCGACGTCCCCGGCGGGGAGGTGTGGAGCGGCACCCCCGCCCGGCCCACCGTCCAGGCCAAGCGGATCTGGGCCGCGGAGAATCGGCTGCCCGACCTCCTGCGCCGCGTCCGAGACCTCGAAAAGCGCTTGACCGATCTCGAGAAGGGGGCGAAATAGGAGCGATGCGCGACGAGGCGATGGCCATCCATCCCGCGGCCTTCCTGGACCCATGCGCGCGGCTCGGCGCCGGCGTCCGCGTGGGGCCGGGCACGCTCATCGGTCCCCAGGTCTCGCTGGGCGATGGCGTCGAGATCGGCGCGCACGCCGTCCTCGAGGGCCGGGTGACGATCGGGCCCCGCTGCCGCATCGGACACGGCGCCATCATCGGAGCTGAGCCACAGGACCTCAAGTACCGGCGGGACGTCCCCACCGGGGTGCGCGTCGGCGAGGAGACCGTCATTCGCGAGTACGTGACCATCCACCGCGCAAGTCACGAAGGTCACGACACCGTGATCGGGGCGCGGTGTCTGCTCATGGCGACCTGTCACGTGGCCCATGACTGCGTGGTGGGCGATCACGTCATCATGATCAACGGCGCCGCGCTCACCGGCTTCGTCACCGTGGAAGACCGAGCGACGGTGGGCGGGCTCACCGGCGTGCACCCATTCACGCGCGTGGGCACCTTCGCCTACATCGGCGGCTGCTCCAAGGTCACCCAGGACGTGCCGCCCTATACCATGGTGGACGGCAATCCCGCGGTCGCCCGCGCCGTCAACGTGATCGGGATGCGCCGGGGCGGCATCGACCCGCCGGGCCGCCGCGAGGCGCAGGAGGCCTTCCGTATCCTGTACCGCTCGGGGCTGGCCGTGGGGGCGGCCCTCGCACGGCTCCGGGAGGAGTACGGCGAGGGCTCGGTGGGACGGCGCATCGCCGCCTTCATCGAGGGATCCAAGCGCGGCATCGTCCCTGCCGCGGGCGGGGCCGGCGAGTCCGACGGCGCCAATTTGCGGGAAGGAGTGCTGTGAGCCCGGCGGCCGAGCCGCGGCTGCGCGCGGGGGTGGTGGGCGCCGGCCACATGGGCCAATACCACATCCTCGCCCTCATGGAGCTCTGGGACGTGGAGCTGGTCGGGATCGCGGACGTCGACTTCGCGCGCGCCGAGCAGCTCGCCGCCACCTACGGCACGCGCGTGTTCCGCGACTACCGTGAGCTGGCCGGCCTCGTGGACGTGGCCACGGTGGCGGTGCCCACCGAGCAGCACTTCGACGTCTCCCGCGATCTCCTCGAAGCCGGCGTCCACGTCCTCGTCGAGAAGCCGATGACCCCGACGCTGGAGGAGGCCAAGGAGCTCTTCCGCCTGGCCCGGGCGCGGAACCGCGTGCTGCACGTGGGTCACGTGGAGCGCTTCAACGGCGCCGTGCAGGAGCTGCGCAAGATCGTGGAGCGGCCCATCCTCGTGGAATCCCGCCGGCTCGGGCCTTTCGCGCCGCGGGTCGCCAAGGACTCCGTGGTCATGGACCTCATGATCCACGACATCGACATCGTGCTGGGCCTCATCGACGGGGAGCCGCGCAAGGTCACCGCCATCGGCGCCTCCGTGCGCTCGGGCGTCGCCGACGTGGCCAACGTGCAGATCGTCTTCGACGGGGGCGCCATGGCCACCATCACCGCCAGCCGCGCCACCGAGGAGAAGATCCGGACGCTCGCCATCACCCAGCCCGACGCCTACATCATCCTCGACTACCAGGATCAGGACATCCAGATCCACCGGCGCGCCGCCCAGGAATACACGGTGAATCGCGAGGCCATCCGCTATCGCCAGGCCTCCTTCGTCGAGCACCTCTTCGTCCACAAGGACAACCCCCTCAAGCTCGAGCTGCGTCACCTCATGGCGGCGGCCCGCGTGGCGCAGGCCAACGGGCGTGTCGATCTCGCCGAGGGGGAAGACCTGCGGTCGCTCGCCGTCGCCCTGGAGATCGAGCGGATGATCCGCGAGGGCCGGGGGGAAATCGCGTGGCCGGAGGACCTCCCGTGGAGCGTTGCCTCGGCCTGATGGCCGGGGCCGGGATTCTTCCCGGCCGGGCCGCCGCCGAAGCGCGGCGACAAGGGTGGCGCGTGGTGGCCTTCGCCTTCGGTGAGGCACCCGACCTCGCCACCGCCACCGATCGCCTCCTGCCCTCGGTGGTGACCGACATCCAGGCCGTGCTCGCGGGGCTGGCCGCCGAGGCAGTGAGCGCGGTCGCCTTCGTCGGTAAGTTCTCGAAGCAGACGGTGTTCGCGGAGGCGGATCGCGCCGACGACGCGGGCCGGCACCTCGGGAGCGCTGGCCTCTCGGATGGGTCGCTGGGGCGCATGGTCACGGCCACGCTCGCCGCGATGGGCATCGAGGTGCTCGACCAGCGCCGCTTCCTAGGCCCATGGCTGGTCGGCGCGGAGCGGCTCACGGAGCGGGCGCCCGACGAGGCCGAGTGGGGCGAGATCCGCGAGGGCTGGCGCCTGGCGCGGGACCTCGCCAATCGCGGCGTGGGCCAGACCGTGGTGCGGGCGCGCGGCGTCACCGTGGCGGTGGAGGCGGCCGAGGGAACGGACGAGACCATACGAAGAGGTGTCCGTCTCGCGGGTCCCGGTACCGTCGTGATCAAGGCGGTGGCGGACGACCATGACTTTCGCTTCGACGTCCCCACCATCGGGCTCTCCACGATCGAGGCCATGGCCGCAGGCGGGGCCACCGCCCTCGCGGTGGCGCGCGGCCGCACCCTCGTCGTGGACGGGGAGGCGGTGGCGCGGCGCGCGGAGGCGGCGGGCATCGCGGTGGTGACCCTGGGGGACGAGCCGTGAGCAGGGCCGACGCGGCGACCATCATGCTGTCGGCGGGGGAGACCTCGGGGGACCTCCATGGAGGGACCCTCTGCCGGGCGCTCCGCGACCTCGAGCCCGGCCTCGGCCTCGTCGGCATGGGCGGCCCGCGTATGGCGGAGGCGGGGATGGAGGTCATCGCCGACCCCACGGCGCGCGCGGTGGTGGGGACGAGCGAGGCGGTGGGGCGGCTTCCCGGCCTCTACCGCGCCTACCGCGCTCTGGTCCGTCGCCTGCGCGAGGCGCCACCGCGGGCCCTCGTCGTCATCGACTTCCCGGAGTTCAACATGCGTCTGGCCCGCCAGGCGCGGCGCGCCGGCGTGCCGGTGATCTTCTTCATTCCGCCCCAGGTCTGGGCGTGGCGCCGCGGACGCGTGCGGCTCATCGCGCGGCTGGCCAGCCGTGTCCTCGCCGTCTTCCCGTTCGAGCCCCCGCTCTACCAGGCGGCGGGCGTGGCGGTGGAATTCGTGGGCCACCCCATCCTCGACGTGCTGCCGGTGGCGCTCGATCGGCCGGATGCCCGAAGCGCCCTCGCCCTCGCGCCGGATCAGCTCGTGGTCGGCCTGTTCCCGGGTAGCCGTCGCGAGGAAGTGTCGCGGCTGCTTCCCGTGATGCTCGACGCCGCGCGCCGCCTCGCCGAGCCGTCCGAGACGAAGGTCCCGCGGTTCCTCCTCGGGCTCGCGCCCTCGGTGGATCGCGCGCTCGTCGAATCCCTCGTCGGGACGAGCCGGGCCGCGGGCGGGCCCGCGGTCGAGGTGCTCCCCCAGCGGACCTACGAGCTGATGGCCGCCGCCGACGTCATCCTCATCGCGTCCGGCACCGCCACCCTGGAGGCCGCGCTGCTCGGAGCGCCCATGGTGGTCTGCTATCGCGTCTCGCGCTTCACGGAGGGCATCTCGCGGCTCCTCATTCGGGTCCCGTGGATTAGCTTGCCCAATATCGTCGCCGGCCGCGCCGTCGTACCCGAGCTGCTCCAGGATGACGCCACCGGCGAGCGGCTGGCCGCGGAGGCCCGTCGGCTTCTCGTCGAGCCCGCCGCCGCCGCCGCCCAGCGCGCCGCCTTCGCGG
>JBKPDT010000287.1:0-14394 GCA_046728035.1 Candidatus Methylomirabilota bacterium
GCGTCCTGTCGCTCGCGTAGCGCGTTGCGCGCCTCCTCGAGGAGTGCGCGGGCGCGTGCCAGCTCCACGCTGGCCGCCCTCATCTCGCCCGCGGTGGCGGCGGCGTCCGACTCGAGGGTACGGATCTGGGTCTGGATCCGCGCGATCTCGCGCGCATTGCTGTCTTCGCGCTCCCGCACCTGGTCCACCTGCGCACGCAACGTCGTGGTCTCGGCGAGCGCGCGCCGTCCGGCGTCGTCGGTCGCGCACGACGCCAGGCCGAACGCGAGTGACGCGCCGCCGATGATTCGAAGAACCAAGCGGGGAAGGATTTTCATCTTCTGCCCGCGACCGTAGCACCCTGCCGGAAGAAAAGTCAAACTTTGATGGGCTTTACACCCCGGTGGGGCGAGGCTAGCATGCGGCCCATGGACGATCCCGCGCTGCCCCTCTGGCTCTCGGCTCTCCTCACCGGCCTCGTCTTCGGCTACGTGATCCAGCGCGGCGGCTTCTGCTTCACCCGCGCCGTGTCCAACGTCGTGCTCATGGGCGATGCCGGCATCATGCGCGCCTACGTGCTGGCCATCCTCGTCGCCGTCGTCGGCGTCCACCTGCTCATGACCGCGGGGCTCGTGGAGGTGCCGGTGCGCCCCTTCCGCTGGCTTGCGAACATCGTGGGCGGCCTGCTGTTCGGCGTGGGCATGGTGCTGTCCGGGGGCTGCTCGGGCAGCACGTGGTACCGGATCGGCGAGGGCGCCATCGGCGCCTGGGTGATCCTGCTCGGCTTCGCGATCGGCGCCACCACCGCCAACGTCGGCGCGCTCTCCGGCGTGCGCGCCTGGCTCCAGGCACCGGAGATGCGCGTCGGCGATCTGCCGCCCACGGTCCCCGCGTCCCTCGGGCTTTCGCCCTGGATCGTCATCGTCGTCTTCGGGATCGCCGCCGTGGTGTGGTTGGCGCGCGGCTCGCGCGAGCCCGAGCATGGCAAGTGGCCGTGGCCCGTGACCGGCGCGGCGGTAGGCGTGCTCATCTCGGCCGGCTGGTGGTGCTCGACCTTCGGCGGGCGCCCGGTCGGCATCACCTTCGCGGTGAACACGGGCCACCTGCTCACCTATCCCCTCGTGAGCTATCCCAACCAAGTCACCTGGAGCATGGTGCTGCTGGGCGGCGTGCCGCTGGGCGCGCTCGCCGGCGCGCTCCAGCACGGCGACTTCCGATGGAAGCTCCCGCCGGGATGGAGCCTGGTGAAGATCTTCGCGGGCGGATTGCTCATGGGCGCGTCCGCGCTCGTCGCCGATGGCTGCAACATCACCCAGGGGCTGACCAACTCGGCCACGCTCAGCGTGGGCAGCCTGATCGCCTTCGCCTCGATGGGCGCGGGGGCCTGGCTCACCCTCTGGGCGCTCTATCTGCGGAAGGGGTAGGCTCAGACCTCGCGGAGGAGCATGACCGGCACCGTCTCGCCGGCGGCCACGGTGGTGTCCCCGGGCACGATCGCGAGCCCGTCGGCCTCGGCCATCGAGCGCAGGATGCCCGAGCCCTGCTCGCCGGTGAGCCGCGCACCGAGCACGCCGTCCCGCTCGGTGAGCACCACGCGGAGGTAGCCGCGCCGGCGGCCCGGGTTCGCGATGGGAGCGAGCGCACGCGCGGGCCGTACGGGCCGGGCCAGCCGCGTGTGCCCACCCATGCGACGGATCGCCGGCCGCACGAAGAGCTCGAAGGTCACCATGGCCGACACCGGATTGCCGGGCAGCCCGAAGACGGGCAAGGTGCCCTTGAGCGGTGACGGCAGCGTGGCGAAGGTGATCGGCTTGCCCGGTCGCATGTCGACGAGCCAGAGATGCTGCTCGGCGCCCAGCGCGGCGAGCGCGGCCTTGACGAAATCGTGGTCGCCCACCGAGACCCCCGCGGAGGAGATGAGGAGGTCCGAGCCCAGTCCCCACGCCAGGCGTCCTTCGATCTCGTCCTGCCGGTCGCGCGCGACCCCGAGGTTCAGCGGCTCCGCGCCGGCCGCTCGTACCTGGGCCATGAGCGCGTACGTGTTCGAGTTGGGGATCTGCCCCGGGCGGATGGCGCCACCGAGGTCCACCACCTCGTCGCCGGTGGACAGGATGCCCACGACCGGGCGCCGCACGACGCGCACGCGGCTTCGCCCGAGGGTAGCGAGGACGCCGACGTCGCCGGGCGACAGCGCGCGGCCGGCCTCGAAGAGTCGGTCGCCGGGGCGAATGTCCTCGCCGCGCGGCCGGACATAGTCCCCGGCCGACACCGGACGCGGCACCCGCACCTCCTCGCCTTCGACGCCGACGTCCTCCTGCGGGATCACCGCGTCGGCCCCGTCCGGCAGCGGCGCCCCCGTCAGGATGCGGAACGTCTCACCGCGCGTGAGCGGCCGCTCGGCCATGTGCCCCGCCGCCACGCGGCCGGCCAGGCGGAGACGCGCCGGGCGGTCTCGCGTCGCCTCGCGGGTGTCCGCGCTCGCCAGCGCGTAGCCGTCCATGGAGGAGTTCGGCCAGGCCGGGATCTCGCGCTCCGACACCACCGGCTCGGCGAGGACGCGATCGAGCGCGTCCAGGAGCGCGACTCGCTCGTCGCCGAGCGTGGGGATCCGAGCGAGGATGCGCTCGAGGGCCTCTTCGACGGAGATCACGCCGCCATTGTACCGCCGGGCGGCGAGAAGGGTGCAGCCGCGAGGCGCCGCCCGAGGACCGGGCGCGAGGCGTACTTGCTGTACGTTGAGCGCCCGGCCGAGGGCGGGAACGAAGCGGATGGGCCCTTATCGGCGCCCGGCGCCCGGCTAGCGGCCTTGGTCGAGCCGGTTCCCGTACCGGGCGAGGAAGCGGTTGCGGCTGAGGACGAAGAGGGCGAAGAAGCCGGCGGTGACCAGGACCTCGCGGAGCCCGACGGGGAACCGATCGACCTTGGTGATGGCCGGATAGACGAGGAGCACGCGCTCGAGGAAGATCGCCGTCCAGCCCATGAACAGGATGACGATCAGGGGCTTGTGCGCGGACGGCGGCCGCCCGGTGAGGCGCTTGAGGAGGTAGGAAAACGGGACGAGCCAGCCCGCGATGAAGATCACGAAGGCCATGGTGCGCCAGGGATCGTCGAAGAACCGGCGGAGGAAGAACCGGGTCTCGACGGGGACGTTCCCGTACCAGATCACCAGGTACTGCGAGAAGAAGAAGTACATCCACATCACGCACATCGCGAAGGTGAGCTTGGCGACGTCCTGGATGGCGGAGGGCGCGACGTGGGTCAGCCCGCGGGCATTGGCGCGGATGGTGAGAAAGGTGACGAGGCCGAAGCCCACGTAGAGGGAGCTCACGACGTAGTAGCCGCCAAGCAGGCCGCTGTACCAGATGGGATCGAGCGACATGACGAGGTCGAAGCCCCACAGGGACAGGACGACGACGAAGAGGACGAGGAGGGTCACCGCCAGGCGGTTGCGACGCGCATTCGCCGCCGTCGCGTCGCCGCCCGTCCCCTCGGCGAAGACCGCCCGCGTGAAGATCAGGGCCACCCAATAGAGGAGGAAGACGCCGATGGCGATGCGCAGGACGAAGAAGGGCGCGTTGAGCCACTGGGACTTCTTCTCGACGAGTGCGGGATCGTTCACCCAGGGATAGAGCGCGCCCAGCCCCAGGAAGAGGATCAGGAAGAGCACGAACGAGAAGGGCAGGAAGCCGCCGGTGGTCAGCGCCACCCGCTTCACGGAGGGTGACCAGCGCGCCTCGGTGACCTGCATCATCGCGGCCAGCGCGGGCCCCACGATGGCCAGGCTCGACCAGAAGAGGAGGTTCACGAGGTAGATCCCCCACGCTAGCCGGGGCTCCGGCTGCATGAGGCCGTGGACGAAGGCGGCCGCACCGAGGACGACCAGCGCCAGCAGGATCCCCTGGCCGCCCATGGTGGAGCGGGCGTCCGCCATCGTGGCCGCGTTCATCGCTTGGCCAGGGTGCGCACGAAGTTCACGAGGTGCCACCGCTCCTCCGGCGAGAGCGCCTCGCCGTACGCCGGCATCACCGCCCCACCCATGCCGATGTAGTGCTGCCAGAATCCGTCGGTGCGGGTCTTCTGCAGATCGGGGTTGGTCAGGTCCTGCGCCGGGATAAACTTGGTCGTCACCAGCCCGTCGCCCTTGGCGCCGTCGCCGTGGCAGGGGACGCAGTAGATCGCCCAGAGCTCGCCGCCGCGCTTCACCGATTCGGGAGTCGCCGCGACGGGGTTCTTGCGCGCCATCGCCGCCTCGCGGTCCTCCTTGGCGTAGGGGAGCTCCCCGCCCGTGCGCGGGACGCTGCCCACCGGCATCGCGAAGGCGCGCTCACCCGGCTGGACCCGCTGGGTCACCGTCATGTTGTCCATCCACCGCATGGCGATGGTGCCGCCGAGAGCGGCGCCGCCAGCTCCCACCACCCCGAGGCAGAGGACGAAGAGAATGCGGAGCCCGTACTTCTTGATCATCGCCGGACTTCCTCGGCGCCCGCCGCCGAGAGCAGCGCCGTCACCGCCTGGGCGCGGTCGGGCGGACAGGCCACCGCGACGCCGAAGCGGTCGAGGGTGAAGCGTGGGTCATAGGTCGGCGACGGCCGGAGCTTCGGCAGCCGGCCGAGGAGCAGCACGGCGAGCACGGTGGCCAGGCCTCCGAAGAGGATGGTCAGCTCGAAACCGATGATGACGAAGGGCGGGATGGAGACCGGCGCCTTGCCGCCGGTGACGAGGTCCCACTTGAGCGAGGACCAGATGGTGAGGAAGAACCCGGTGGCCGCCCCCGTCACCCCGCCGATCAGGGTGAACAGGCGCACCTTGGAGAGCGGCCGGACGTGCTCGACCTCCTCCTCGATCTCCTCCACGGGCACGGGCGTGTAGACGGTCAGGTCCGCGTAACCCTTGGCGCGCAGCTCGCGGATGGCCTGGAGCGTGGTGTCGACGTGGGCGAAGATGCCGAGCACGCTCGCCGCCGTCGCCATCAATGCCCTCCGCCGGGGTGGTGCGCATGCTTGAGCGGATGCGGCAGGACCTCCTTCACCTCGACGATGGACAGCGACGGCATCACGCGGATGAAGCCCAGGAACAGGATGAAGAACCAGGCGAAGGACCCGACGATGATGGTGGAGTCGGTGATGGTGGGCACATAGGTGCCCCAGGTGTACGGATAGAAGTCGTGGCCCAGCCCCGGCACGATGATGTTGAAGCGCTCGAACCACATCCCGATGAGGACGAGGATCGAGACCACGTAGAGGATGACCGTGTTCGTCCGCGCCTTCTTCCAGAAGAGGATGAGGGGCACCACGCTGTTGCAGAAGTACATGGTCCAGTAGGCCCAGGCGTACTGCTTGGTCGCCTTCGCGAACACGCTGGCGCGCTCGAAGTGGTCGCCGCTGTACCAGGCGGTGAACACCTCGCACGCGTAGAAATAGGTCAGCACCAGGCTAGTCACGAGGATGAGCTTGCCCATCGCGTCCAGGTGCTTGTCGGTGATGTACGGGTACCAGTTGAAGTAGTACCGCATGGGGAGGATGAGGATGAGGACCATGGCGAAGCCCGAGAAGATGGCCCCGTCCACGAAGAAGGGCGCGAAGAGGGTAGAGTGCCAGCCGGGGACGAGGGCCATCGCGAAGTCGAAGGACACCACGCTGTGCACGGAGAGGACGAGCGGGGTGGCCAGCGCGGCGAGGAGGCCGTAGCCGCGACGGTAGTGCTTCCACTGGGTGTCGGAGCCCTCCCAGCCCAGCGCCATCACCGTGTAGACCTTCTTCTTGATCCCGGTCGCGCGGTCGCGGAGGGCGGCGATGTCGGGGACCAGCCCCACCAGGAAGAACACCACGCTGATGGTGAGGTAGGTCGAGATCGCGAACACGTCCCACACCAGCGGCGACTTGAAGTTCGGCCAGAGGTAGCGCTGGTTGGGGTACGGGGTGAGCCAGTAGGCGAACCACATGCGGCCGGCGTGGATGAGGGGGAACAGGCCCGCGGTCATGACGGCGAAGACCGTCATCGCCTCCGCCCCGCGGTAGATCGACGTGCGCCACTTCGCCCGGAAGAGATAGAGGATCGCGGAGATCAGCGTCCCCGCGTGCCCGATGCCGATCCAGAAGACGAAGGTGGTGATGTACATCGCCCACATCTGCGGCGTGCGCTTGCCGGCCGCGCCCATGCCGATGTAGATCTGGTAGGTCCACGCGACCACACCCGCGGCGAGGGTGAGGGCCACCAGGCACATCCACCCGAAGTAGGTGTTGCCCGGCATGCCCACCGTGCGCTCGACGTCGCGGTTGACGTCGGCCCAGGTGACCGTCCCCGGCTCGGTGCGGACGCTCATCCCTTGTGGCCTCCCGCGGGCCCGCCCGGCTCCCGCACCACCTTCTTGAGATAGGTCACCGCCGGTCGCGTCCCCAGCTCCTCGAGGACGTGATAGCCACGGGCCGAGCGCGACAGCTTGGACACCTGGGACGCGTCGTCCTTCAGGTCCCCGAAGGTGATCGCCTGGGTCGGACAGGTCTGCTGGCAGGCGGTGCGGATCTCGCCGTCCTTCACGCGCCGGCCGGCGTCGCGCGCGCGGTCCTTGCCGTCGATGATGCGCTGGAGGCACATCGTGCACTTCTCCATGACGCCGAGCTGGCGCACGGTGACGTCGGGATTGAGCTGCAGATCCAGCGGCGACGGCCAGTGGTAGTAGAACCAGTTGAAGCGCCGCACGTGATACGGGCAGTTGTTGCCGCAGTAGCGGGTGCCCACGCAGCGGTTGTAGACCTGGCCGTTGAGGCCATCGCGCGTGTGGTACGCGGCGTACACGGGACACACCGGCTCGCAGGGCGCCACGCCGCAGTGCTGGCAGAACATCGGCAGGAAGATGTTCTCGGGGCGCGCGGGCGTTCCCTCCTCCCACCGCTCGAGTCGGAGCCAGTGCTGGTCACGCCCGTAGGCCACCTGCTCGCGGCCGACCACGGGGACGTTGTTCTCGGTCACGCAGGCGACCACACAGGCCTGGCAGCCGGTGCAGCGGTCCAGGTCCACCGACATGCCCCAGCGCTGCTCGGGATACTTCACCGGCGGGTACATGCTGGGGTGGCTCGCGTGCTCGGGCGGCTTGCCGCGCAGCTCGAGCTCGCGGGCGGCGCCGAGCCCGATGTGCTGGGCGATCTCGCGGTGGTCCTGGTCGAAGGTGGCCTGGGGGATCGCGAGCGACCGCCGGCCCGCGCCCTTTGCGAGGGCGACCTTGACGCCGAGATACGGCAGCGCGCCCGATGCCGCCTCGGGCGCGGCACCCAGCAGGACGACGGGGTTGGCCCCGGTGTTGAGCCCGCGCCCCTGCGCGTAGGCCCCCGGATAGGCGTGCCCCTGCCCCATCGCCACCGCGACGGCGCCCGGATGCAGCGTCTCCACGGGATAGGCGGGCAGCTCGACGCGGCCGTGCGGGGACGTCAGCACGACCAGGTCGCCGCGCCCCACGCCGAGGCGCTTGGCCGTCTCGGTGGGAACTTCCACCCAGCCGTCCCAGGCGACCTGGGTCATGGTGTCCGGCGCTTCCTGCAGCCACGCGCGATCGGCGAGGCGGCCGTCGTAGAAGCGCGCGGAGGGATAGACGAGGAGGACATGCGTCCCGTCGCCCTCGAGCCGCGCCGGCTCCGCCTTGACGCGCAAGCCCTCGGGCCGGAGCCCGGGCGCGGCGGCCGGCGTCTCCCGCCAGACGCCGCCGCGGCGCAGCGATTCCTCCCAGAACTCCGCGAAGGCCTTGCCCTTGGCCTGGTCCTTGGCGATCGCCGCCCACTCCGCCTTCACGAAATCGGCGAAGGTCGGCGTCTGGAGCGTCCCCTTGCCGGCCTCGGCGGACAGCCCCAGCGCCTGCCGACCGACGGAGAGGAGGACGTCGCCGACGGACTTGCCGTCGACCGGCTTGCCGCCGATCTCCACCGGTCCCATGGCGGGCTGCATGAGCCCGACCACGCCGGGCTCCGCGACCTGATCACCCCAGGTCTCGAGCCAGTGCAGCGCGGGTAGCACGAGATGAGCCTTCGCAGTGGTCTCGCTCGGGCGGTTGGCGAGGCTGACCACCATGGGCACCTTGGCGAGCGCCTCCGCGAACCCGGCCTTGGGCGGCATGGTGTAGAGGGGATTGACGTCGCCCAGGATGAGGACCTCGATCTCTCCCTTGGCCATGGCCTGGGTGAGAGCCAGCATGTCGGCGTAGGTGCCGGGCCGGGCCGTCTCCCCGCCGAAGCGGACGCGCTTGCCGACCGCGCCGATGGCGACGTTGAGCAGGTTGATCGCCTGCAGCATGTCGGTGGCGTTCGTGCCCGACACCGCGGCGCCGCCGCCCAGCACCAGGCCAGTCTTGGACGCGGCGAGGTCGTGGGCCACGCGCTTGATCGTGTCCGCGGGCACGCCGGACTGGGTCGCCACCGCCGCCACGTCGACGCCCTGCACGGCTCCCGCGAGCGCGCGCGCGTCCATCCCCGTCGCGACGAGGCCGTCGTCGACGATCACCTTGAGCATGGCCAGCGCCAGCGGCGCTTCGGTGCCCGGGGCATTGCGCACCCACTGGTCGGCGTTCGCCGCCGTCATGGACAGGCGCGGCTCCACGTGCACGAAGGTGCCGGCCTTCCCGGCGGACAGAGCGTGCATCTTGGCGAAGGCGGCGGCGTGCCCGACCGGCGAGCGCCAGGTCTCGAGGAAGTCGGCGCCGAAGGACACCAGGTAACCGGCGTCCTCGATCGCGTACTCGGGGATGATGTCGCGGCCGAAGGTGGCGCGGTTGGCGGCGCGGATCGCTTCCAGCCCGAGCGGCTCGTAGGCGATGCGGGGACGGGTGCCCAGCGCCTTGCCCCACTCGTCGAGGAGACGGGCGAGGCTGCCCGTCTCGAGCCCGGTGACCACCGCGATCTTTGCGCCCTGCTTGGCCTTGACGAGGGGGCCCAGCTTGTCGGCGAGGATCTTCTCGGCGGACTCCCACGGCGCGAACTTGCCATCCACGACGGCGCCCCGGAAGCGGTCGGGATGGTAGACGCCCTGAAGGGCCGCGTGCCCGGCGATGCAGAGACCGCCCGCGTTCACGGGATGGTCGGGATTGCCCTCGAGCTTGATGACACGCCCGTCGCGGTTCTTGGCGAGCACCCCGCAGCCGGCGGGACACTCCCGGCACACCGTGGCGAAGTACACGGCGACGCCGGGGACGATGTTCTCGGGGGGTGAAACGTACGGGTACAGCTTTTCCGCCGTCGGCCCGCATCCCGCGGCGGCGGTCGCCGCGCCGGAAACGGCCACGATCCGGAAGAACGACCGGCGATCAATCCCGCTCATCGGGCCTCACCGTTCTCTGCGCTCACGCACTCCTCGCGCCGCGAAGCGCAACGCAATTTGAATTCCTGGCCCGGGTGATCAGACCGGCCGAAACCTTGTGAACCCTATCACGCACGAAAAGTAAGTGTCAATAGAGTTGTGCGTTTAGGCGAGCGTCTTGAGGGTTTCCCGCGCGGCCTGGGCGGCCGCCTCGAGATCGTCATCGGTATGGGCGAGCGAGACGAAGGCGGCTTCGAATTGGGAGGCGGCGAGAAAGACGCCCCGGGCGAGCATGCCGTGAAAGAAGCGCGCATAGCGCGCGGTGTCGGAGCGCTTGGCGGATGCCAGGTCCACCACCGGCTCGCCGGTGAAGAAAGCGGTGAGCATGGAGCCGACGCGGTTCACCGTCAACGGCAGCCCCGCGCGCGCGGCGGCGTCCACGAGGCCGGACTCCACGCGCGCTCCGAGCGACTCGAGCCGCCGGTACACCTCGGGACCGGTCAGCGCGCGGAGCGTGGCCAGCCCCGCCGCGACGGCGAGCGGGTTGCCGGAGAGCGTCCCCGCCTGGTACACGCCGCCGAGCGGCGCCACCTGCTCCATCAGGTCGCGGCGCCCGCCGTAGGCGCCCACCGGCAGCCCGCCGCCGATGATCTTGCCCAGGCAGGTGAGGTCCGGGCGCACGCCGTAGAGGGCCTGGGCGCCGCCAGGACCGACGCGGAAGCCGGTGATCACCTCGTCGAAGAGGAGGAGCGCGCCGTGCCGGGTGCAGAGGTCGCGAAGTCCCTGGAGATAGCCGGGCGCGGGCGCGACCACGCCCATGTTCCCCGCCACCGGCTCGACGACGACCACGGCCACCTCGCCGCCCCGCGCGGCCATGAAGCGCGCCAGCGCGTCGAGGTCGTTGAAGGGCAGCGCCACCGTGAGCGCGGCCAGGGCGGCGGGCACGCCGCGACTGTCGGGCACGCTGAAGGTGGCGCCGCCCGAGCCCGCCTTGACGAGCAGGCTATCGGCATGGCCGTGATAGCAACCGTCAAACTTGACCACGAGGTCGCGCCCGGTGGCGCCGCGGGCGAGGCGAATGGCGCTCATCGCCGCCTCCGTCCCCGAGGACACCAGGCGCACCATCTCCATGGACGGCATCGCCCGCGCGATCAGACCGGCCATCTCGACCTCGCCCTCGGTGGGCGCGCCATAGCTCGTCCCGCGGCGCGCCGCCTCGCCGAGCGCCTCCACCACCGACGGGTGGGCGTGGCCGAGGATGAGCGGCCCCCAGGAGCCGAGGAAGTCGATGTAGGACTTCCCGTCCACGTCCTCGATGCGCGCGGCGGAGGCGCGCGCGACGAAGAACGGCGCGCCCCCGACGCCGCGAAACGCGCGAACGGGGCTATTGACCCCGCCGGGCATGAGCTGTCGGGCGGACTCGAAGAGGGACTCGGACCGGCTCATGTCGCGCTCTCCGGCTTAGCGGGCGGGGCTGGGGACGGTGAACTCGACGGGGAGAAAGTCGCGGCGGACGGAATCCCAGGCGAAGGCATTGGCGCCGTTGGGCCGCCCTTCCATGACCGAGACCACCACGTACACCGCGTCGGGATACGCGGGCTCGCCGTTCACGAGCGCGTTGCGCTTGTCCGTCTCGGAGAAGTACGCCCCGGTGTCGATGTGGGAGTGGTAGATCGTCGCCACGCGATAGCCCTCGGCCTCGCGGCGTCCGATGGTGAGGAGATCGCGGGGATCGATGTAATAGGCGGTCCGGGCGTTGCGCGGATGCCGGTCGGGATCCTTGCGGTTCAGCTCGTCCTGGACGTTCCGGCACGGCAGCAAGAGCCGCTCCGGCGCCGCCCCGGGACGGGCGAGCACGACCCCGCAGCATTCGGCGGGATACTCGGTGACGGCCTGGGCTTCGACCCGCGCGTACTCCTCCGAGGTCAGCGCCACGCGCGCTCCCGTCACCTCGGGAGCGCGCCGCCGCCGGCCTGCCCCGCGGCGAGGGCTGCCTGCCCCCCGGCGAGGGCTGGAATGATGGAGACCTCGTCGCCGTCCTTGAGCGCCGTCTGCAGTCCGTTGAGCGACTCGATGGCCTCGCTGTTGACGTAGATGTTGACGTGGTGGTGGATCTGGCCCTGCTCGTTCCGGACCAATCCCTTGAGTCCGACGAACTGCGCCTCGAGGTCGTCGAGCAGGGCCTTCACGTCGGGGGCCTCGACGGAGACCTGGGCCTTGTTGCTCGTGGCACGCCGGAACGGCGTCGGGATGTAGACCTGCACACTCATGGATTCGGCTCCTCAGAAGGGCACGCTGAGATAGCGTTCCCCAGTATCGCACAGCACGGTGACGACCACCTGATCGGCAGCCATGAGCGACGCCACCTGGCAGGCCGCCCACACGTTGGCCCCCGCCGAGATCCCGACGAGGAGGCCTTCTTCACGTGCCAGCCGGCGCGCCGTCGCTGTGGCGTCCTCGTCGCGCACCGAGATGATCTCGTCGAGCACTGCACGATTGAGCACGGAGGGGACGAAGGAGGCCCCGATGCCCTGGATCCCGTGGGGGCGCGCCTTGCCGCCCTGGAGCACGGGGGAGCGCGCCGGCTCCACACCCACCACGCGCACCCCGGGCAGGCGCTGCTTGAGCACCTCCCCCACTCCGGTCACGGTGCCGCCCGTCCCCACCCCCGCCACGAAGGCGTGCACCCGATCCTCGGTGGCCTCCAGAATCTCCAGCGCGGTGGTGCGGCGATGAATCTCGGGATTGGCGGGATTCTCGAACTGGAGCGGCATGAAGTAGTCCGGGTGCTCGCGAAGCATCTCCTGCGCCGCGAAGACCGCGCCCGTCATCCCTTCGATGGCCGGCGTGAGGTGGATCTCGGCGCCGTAGCGCACGAGGAGCCGCTGGCGCTCCACGCTCATGTCGTCGGGCATGGTGAGGATGAGCCGGTAGCCGCGCACCGCGCAGACCATGGCCAGCCCGATGCCGGTATTGCCGCTGGTCGGCTCCACCACGGTGGCGCCGGGCTTGAGGGCGCCCCGCCGCTCGGCATCGTCGATCATGGCCACCGCGATCCGGTCCTTCACGCTGCCACCCGGATTGAGCGACTCCATCTTGCCCAGCACGGTGGCCCCGCCCGCCCGGGGCAAGTGGTTGATGCGCACCAGGGGCGTCCCGCCGATGAGATCGAGCACCGAGGCGGCCACCCGCGGCCGCTTCGTCACCGCCGACTTCTTCTCGATCATGGGTCCCATCCCTATCGGAAACTCTGGTTCAGGGGCAAAAAAAAACGCCGCTCAGATGTGGTACATCGGGCGCGCGACGCTGCGCCGCTCCTCCGCGCGCTTCCGCAGGTCCTCGAAGGTGACGCGGTCGATCACGCCGGACACCGCCTCGTCGATCTCGCGCCAGAGCTCGGAGAGATCCGCCACGGGATCGCGCGCGACGCGACCCCGCCCGCTGCGCACCGGCTCGAGCCCGTTCACCGAGCCCTCGACGGCGCGCAGGACGTCCCCCACCGTCACCTGGTCGGCCGTCCGGGCGAGGCGATAACCGCCCGCCGAGCCGCGTCTGGAGATGAGCAGTCCCGCCCGGGTGAGCCCGAGCAGGACCTGCTCGAGATAGCGCTGCGGGATGTCCTGCCGCGCCGCGATGTCCTGGATCGGACGGAGCCCGCCGCCTTCCGCGAGCGCGAGGTCGAGCATGGCCTTGATGGCGTACTCGCCCTTGGCGGAAATTCTCACGCGCGGCCCTGCTCGATGAGCCGCGCCGCCTCCTTGGCGAAGTAGGTGATGATGAGGTCGGCGCCGGCGCGCCGGATGCCGGTGAGCGCCTCCAGCATGGCGCGCTCCTCGTCGAGCCAGCCGAGCTGGCCGGCGGCGCGGATCATCGCGTACTCGCCGGACACCGAATAGGCGGCCACGGGCAGGCCGAAGTCCGCCTTCACGCGAGCGATCACGTCCAGATACGGCAGGGCCGGCTTGACCATCACGATGTCGGCGCCCTCGTCCACGTCGAGGGCGACCTCGCGCAGCGCCTCCAGCCCGTTGGCGGGATCCATCTGGTACGAGCGCCGGTCGCCGAACTGGGGCGCGGAGTCGGCGGCCTCGCGGAAGGGGCCGTAGAACGCGGAGGCGTATTTCGCCGAGTACGCCATGATTGGCGTCTCCTGGTATCCGGCCTCGTCGAGCGCCTCGCGGATGGCGGCCACCCGCCCGTCCATCATGTCCGAGGGCGCCACCATGTCGGCGCCGGCCTCGGCGTGGGTCAGCGCGGTACGGGCGATGAGGTCGACGGTGGGATCGTTCTTGACCCGGTCCTCCTCCACCACGCCACAGTGGCCGTGGCTGGTGTACTCGCACAGACACACGTCGGTGATGACGAGGAGGTCGGGGATGGTGTCCTTCACGGCGCGTATCGCCTGCTGGATGATGCCGTCCTCGGCATAGGCCTCGCTGCCGCGGGGATCCTTCTCGCGCGGGAGCCCGAAGAGCAGGACGGCGGGGATGCCCATGGACGCTGCGTCCTTGCACTCCTTGAGAAGCTCGTCGATGGAGAGGCGGTACTGGCCGGGCATGGGGCCGATGGGCTCGCGGATGCCCCGCCCGTGCACGGTGAAGAGCGGCAGGATGAGGTCATCGGTCTTGAGGACGGTCTCGCGGATCATCCGGCGCAGGAGAGGCGATTCGCGCAGCCGCCGCGGGCGGTAGACCGGGTACGGCATCGTCAGCTCCTTTTCTCGTTCCCGTAGTGGGACGCGATCGCCGCCGCGAGGGCGGGGATGGTGTACTCGCTCGGCATGATGGCGGTGGCGAGACCCAAGGCTTCCGCGGTGGCCCGCGTGACGGGACCGATACACGCCACGCGCACGCCCCGCATCAGCAACGCGAGCTCGCCGGGCGCGAACAGGGCAACGAAGTGCCGCGCCGTGGACGAGCTGGTGAAGGTCACCACATCCACCCCGCCGCGGGCGAGGAGCGCCTTCACCTCGGCCCCTGTCCCCTCAGCCGGCCGCGTGCGATAGGCCGCCACCTCGTCCACGCGGGCGCCCAGGCCCCCGAGCTCGCGGACGAGCAGGTCGCGCGTCTCCGCCGCGCGCGGGAGGAGCACGCGGTCGCCCGGGGCGATGGCGCCGGCGAGCCGGCGCGCCAGGCC
>JBKPDT010000288.1:0-3343 GCA_046728035.1 Candidatus Methylomirabilota bacterium
TCCTTGGGGCGACCGCTCGATTCTGACGCAGGCTCCGCAGCGCGGAGACGCTCACCGTCGCCAGGGCTGGTGAGTCGGACAACCCGCCGTAGTGTACACCATGCCCCCGGAGGGCGGCTATCCGCAGATGGCGCGCACCCGGGCGGCCGCCTCGGGCCGAGCCGGGCCCGGCTTGTCCGCCCACTCGATCTTGTCGAGCACGTCTTCGGGCGCGAAGGGCTTGGCGACCACGCGAAATCCCTGCAGCTCGTACTTCACCTGCTCCTCCACCGGCGTCCCCGCCTCCACCGTCACCACCACCGGCACGCCCGGCGCCACCGTGTCGAAGATCCGGCCGACTTCCGCGCCCGCCGTCTGCAGCGCGGCGGCATCCACCAGCACGGCCGTCGTCGGCGCATCCATGAGACAGCGCACGCCCTCGCAGAAGGTCTCCGCCATCCGGATCGCAATGCCGCGCTCTAGGCAGGCCATGCCCAGAGACGCGCCCAGCGTCCGGTCCCGATCGATCAGAAGTATACGATTCATGTCTGCTCCTTGCCTTTCTCTCGGTCGAGTTCGAAGCCGGGAGAAGACCTAGCAATTCCCGTGCCGAGGCGCACTGATTTCCCGCGATCCACGGTTCCAGCCACTTAGCGGGCAGCGGCGCGGAGAACAGTGCCCCCATCGGGCACCGCGCCCGCCGTCCCTCGCGACAATGTCCCGGTCGTCGGCGCCGCGCTCAGGCGCCGAGGTTTTCCCCGGTGATCCCGTAGCCCAGGAGCTTGCGGTAAAGGGTCTTCGGATCGATACCGAGTAACGCCGCCGCCTTCCCGCGGTGGCCGCCTACCTGCTTGAGCGTCGCGACGATGTGCTGCCGCTCCATGGACTCGAGGCTGCCCGCGGTGGGCGCCGACGGCACGGGGTCGCCGTGCTGGATCTCCGGGGGCAGGTCGGCGGGCTGAAGCACCTCGCCGGCGCCGAGGATGGTCGCCCGCTGGATCACATGCTGGAGCTCGCGGACATTGCCCGGCCAGTGGTACGCCTCGAGGCTGGCGAGAGTCTCGGGGGCGAGCCGCTTCCGACCGTACTGGGCGTTCTGCTCGAGGAAGTGCTCGGCGAGGACACGCACGTCCTCGCGTCGGTCGCGCAGGGGCGGCAGGGTCACCGAGATGGTGTTGATGCGGTAGAAGAGGTCCTGGCGGAACTGCCCCTGGCGGATCGCCTCTGCGAGGTCTCGGTTGGTGGCGGCGACCAGGCGCATGTCCACCGTGCGGCTCCGCGTCCCGCCCACTCGGAAGAAACTGCGCGTCTCGAGCACGCGCAGGAGCTTGACTTGGCTCTCGGGCTCCATCTCGCCGATCTCGTCCAGGAGCAGGGTGCCGCCGTCGGCGAGCTCGATGAGGCCGGGCTTGGCGTTCACCGCGCCGGTGAAGGCGCCCTTCTCGTGGCCGAAGAGCTCCGACTCGAGCACCTCGCGGGGCAGCGCGCCGCAGTGGATGGCCACGAAGGCCTGGCGCGCGCGCGGCGAGCGGTCGTGGATGGCCCGCGCCACCAGCTCCTTCCCCGTCCCGCTCTCTCCGAGCACGAGCACGGTGGAATCGGTGGGCGCGACCCGCTCGATCAGGTGCATGACGTCCTCCATCTTCGCGCTCGCGGTGATGATGCCGCCGGCGGGGGCGGGCGGGTCGAGCCGGTCGCGGAGCACCACGTTCTGCCGGATGAGGCGACCCTTCTCGGCGGCCTTGCGGATCAGGATGTCGAGCTCCTCGATGCGGGCGGGCTTGGTGAGGTAGTCGTACGCGCCGAGCTTCATCGCCTCCACCGCGTTCGAGACCTCCTGGAAGCCGGTGGTCACGATGACCTGCGGCGCCTCCGACTGCTCGGCGAGGCGGCGCAGCACCTCGATGCCCTCGAGGCGTGGCATCTTCATGTCGAGGATGAGGACATCGGGTGGGTCGTCGCGGAGCCGTTCAAGGGCGACCTCGCCGTCGCCGACGCCCTCCACCGCGTGCCCCTTCCGCGACAGCTCGCGCACGAGGAGCTCGCGGAGGTTCTTCTCGTCGTCGGCAACCAGGACACGGATCGGCGAGGTCATCGGATCGGCTCTCCGGGATCAGGGGTGGGGGGTAACGGGAGGATGACGCGGAACGACGCGCCCGCGCCGGGGCACGACCGCACCTCGATGCGCCCGGCGTGATCGGCAACGATGCCCTGGGCGATGAAGAGGCCGAGGCCCGTCCCCTGACCCGGCGGCTTGGTGGTGAAGAAGGGATCGAAGAGGCGCGGTAGGATCTCCTCGGGGACACCGGGCCCGGCGTCCTCGAACTCGATCTCCGCTTCGCCCCCGCGAAAGCGGGTGCGGACGGTGAGACGGCCTCGCCCCTCCATCGCCTCCAGCGCGTTGGCGGCGATGCCGAGGAAGACCTGGCGGAGCTGGCCCTCATTGGCGACCACCGGCGGCAGCGCGGGGTCGAAGGCGGTGACCAGCTCACTGGTGGCGAAGCGCGGCTGGTGGCGCAGCAGCTCCAGCGTCTTGTCGACGAGGACGTTGATGTCGGTGGGCCCGCGGCGACTGCCCGGATCGCGCACGAAGCGGAGAAGGCTGCCGGTGAACTCCTTGCAGCGATAGGCCTCCGCCTCGATCAGCGCGAGATAGGACGGGAAGTCCTTGAAGGCGTCCAGCTCAGCGAGGCCCGGGTCGCGCGCCCGCTCGCGCAGGGCCTCGGCGCAGCCCGCGATGGTGGCGAGCGGGTTGTTGATCTCGTGGGCCACTCCGGCGACGAGCCGGCCCGTGGTGGTGAGGCGCTCGGTGAGGAGCATCTGGCGCTCGAGCCGCTTGGGCACCGTGATGTCCTCCACGAGAAGGATGGCGTGAGTGATCCGGCGGTCAGAGCCGCGGAGGGGAGCCGCGGTGAAGCGGAACACCCGCGTGTCCGCACCCGCCGCCATCTCCTCCTCGGCCTGGCGCACCGCGCCCTCGTCGAGCACCGCCGCCAGGAAGTCGCGCAGCGCCGCCGTCTTGGACGGGGGGACGAGATCGAGGAAGGCGGCCCCCCGGCCAGGGACACGAGGCAGGACGGAGTCGGCCTCGCGGTTGGCGCTCACCATCGCGAGATCGCGGTCGAGGACGTAGAGCCCCAGCGGCAGCGTCTCCAGCACGACCTCGACGAAACGCTTCTGCTCGTCCAGCTCGCGCGTCCGCTCCGCCACCATGGCCTCCAGCCGCTCGGAGTAGGTCCGCACCGAGCTGAAGAGTCGCGCGTGCTCGAGGGCCAGCGCCGCCTGGTCCGCGAAGGCCGAGGCGAGGGCGACCTCGTGGGGGAGGAAGTGGTGCACGTCGGTACGCAGGGCGGTGAGCGCCCCC
>JBKPDT010000289.1:0-12235 GCA_046728035.1 Candidatus Methylomirabilota bacterium
CGGTGGTGGTGCGCCAGCGGCCCGGCACCGCGAAAGGCTTCGTCTTCCTCAACCTCGAGGACGAGACGGGGCTGATCAACGTCATCGTGCGGCCGCAGTTCTTCGCGCGCTACCGCCTGCTCCTCACCGCCGAGCCCTTTCTCCTCGTGGCGGGCCGCCTCCAGCACGAGGACAACGTGATCTCCGTGCGTGCCGAGGGACTCTGGCAGCTCGACATGGGCATGGGGGCCGTACCCTCGCACGACTTCCACTGAGCGCACGCCGCGGTCTTGCCCCCTCGCGCTCTGCAGGCTATAGTCGGCCCGCGTCCGTACCGAGAGGAGCTGACACCGAAAAGGAGGCCCCCATGAGACGCCTGAGTGTCGTCCCCGCGGCGATTCTTTTCATGGTCGCGACTGCCGTCACCGCCGGTACGGAAAAGGTTGCCTTCCCGGCCTACCAGACCCATGTGCTGTACGACGTCATGGATCAGCCCGAGATCAAGGAGATCCGGGAGGCCTACGTGAACGTTGAGGCGCTCAAGAACCTCAAGCCGGGCCAGCCGTTGCCGAGTGGAACCGTGCTCAGCTTGCCGACGTTCAAGGCCCGACTGGACGACAAGGGCGAGCTCGTGAGGGATCCCAACGGGCGCTTGGTCCGGGGCCCCCTGGATCGGATCGTCGTGATGGAGAAGCGGACGGGCTGGGGCGTCGAGTATCCCGACAGCCTTCGAAACGGCGAGTGGGAGTACGCGCGTTTTCTACCCGACGGGAGTCGGGATCCTCGGGCTGACATCAAGGGGTGCTTCGAGTGCCACAAGCCCGAAGCCGCGCGGGATTTCGTCTTCACGATATCCAAGCTCCTCCAGGCTGCGAGGTGAAGGCCGATCCCGTACACTGGCTCCGTGCCGCCCACTGACCCGACATCCGCCCGCCGTACCATCCGCACCATGTGCCCGATGAACTGCCACCCCACGCTCTGCGGGATGCTGGTGGAGGTGGAGGACGGCCGCCTCCTCGACGTGAAGGGCGATCCCGACAACCCGGACAGCCAGGGCTTCCTCTGCATCCGCGGCCAGGCCTCGCGCGAGATCATCGGCAATCCCCGGCGCCTGCTCCGGCCGCTCGTGCGCGACCGCCGCGACGCCGCGTGGCGCGAGGCGACGTGGCCCGAGGCGCTCGATCTCATTGCCGCCCGCATGCGAACAGCCGGGCGCGAGGCGGTGGGGATCTGGGGCGGGCACGGCGCCTTCGCCAACAACTACGGCACGCGCGTCTCCTCGCACCTCACCCGTCGCTTCGCCAATCACTGGGGCTGCCAGTGGTGGAACCCCACGATGATCTGCTGGGGGCTGGGCGCCTTCGGGCTGGGCCTCACCGGGGTGCTCGAGACCAATACCAAGGAGGACATGGGCGCGCACGCCGAGCTCATCATCCTGTGGGGCGCGAATCTCGCGAGCCAGCCCAATACCGCCCGGCACCTTACCGCCGCAAAGCGGCGTGGCGCCCACGTGGTCACGGTGGACGTGCGCGACACCGAAGCGGGGGCGCAGTCCCACGAGACCCTGCGGATCCGCCCGGGCACGGACGCGGCGCTGGCGCTCGGCTTGATGCACGTGATCCTCGCCGAGGGCCTTCACGACCGCGCGTTCGTGGCGCGCCACACGGTCGGGCTGGACGCCCTTGCCGCCCGTGTGCGCTCGCACACGCCCGAGTGGACGGCGGGCGTGACGGGAATTGCCGCCGAGCGCATCACGGCCCTGGCGCGACGGTATGCGACGACGCGGCCCGCGATGATCGTGCTGGGCGGCTCCTCGATGCACAAGGGCTCCAATGGCTGGCAGGCAGGGCGAGCCATCGGCTGCCTGCCCGCGCTCACCGGCAATGTCGGTATCCCCGGGGGTGGCTTCGGGCCGCGTCACGGCAGCCGCGCCCATGGCCAGGAGCTGAACGACATCACGGATCTGCCGCGACGACCCCCCGGCCGCTACCTTCCCAACCAGATGCCGCGCGTGACCGAGGCCCTCCGCGAGGGCCGCCTCCGCGCCCTTCTCCTCTTCGGGACCGACATGCTCTCGTCCTATGCCGATGCGGGCGCGCTTGCCGACGGGCTCGCGCGGGCCGATCTGGTGGTGAGCCACGATCTCTTCCTCAACGACACCGCGCGCCAGTTCGCGGACGTCGTCCTCCCGGCGACCTCGTGGCTCGAGGAGGTGGGCTGCAAAAGCACGAACACCCATCTCTACCTGATGGAGCGGGTCCTGCCGGCGCCGGGCGAGGCGCGCCCCGTGTCGGCCGTCCTACGCGGGCTGGCCGATCGTCTCGGGCTGGCCGACTTCTATCCCTGGGCGGGAGAGGAGGACGTGCTGGACGCGCTCATCGAGCATCCCGCCACCGGCGGGGCCACCGTGGCCGCGCTCCGAGCCGAGGGCGGCATGCGCGCGCTCCGCATCTCCCACGTCGCCCACCCGGACCTCCGGTTCGCGACGCCCTCGGGCAAGGTCGAGTTCCACTCCGAGCGCGCGGCCAGCTTTGGGTTGCCGTCGCTGCCCGCCTACGATCCGCTCCCCGAGACGCCCTATCCCTTGACCTTCCGTCAGGGCCGCACGCTCACCCAGTTCCATGCCTTCTACGACCATGGCCAGGCCCTGCCGACTCTGGCGCGGCTCGACCCGGAGCCCGCGCTGTGGATCTCGCCCACCGATGGCGCGGCGCGCGGGCTCGCGGACGGTGCCCCTATCCGGATCTTCAACGACCGAGGCGAGTTCGCCGCGCGGGCCCACCTCACGGACAAGGTCCCCCCCGGGACGGTATGGATGCGCGATGGCTGGACGGGACTCAATCGATTGACCGCGGGGGCGGCGGCCATTCCCGACGACGCCGTGGATGTCTTCGGTTTCTCGGGGGGACAGGCCTCTTTCGACGCTCGGGTCGAGGTCGCGCCGGCCTGAATCGGCAATGCTAGAATTGCCATCGAAATAGGCGCGAAGTCTCGACGGGAGGATCGGTGCCGATCTACGAATACGATTGCGGGGGCTGTCGCCGGCGAGTGAGCGTGCTCGTGCTCACGCCCTCCAAGGCCGAGGCGCCCCGATGTCCACGTTGCGGGAGCCCCGAGCTGACCCGGCTCATGTCCCGCTTCGCCACCGTCAAGTCCGAAGACGCCCGCCTCGAATCCCTCGCAGATCCCTCCTCTTTCGGTGATCTCGACGAGAACGATCCCGCCAGCATCGCCCGCTTCACCAAGCGCATGGGCGAGGAGATGGGGGAGGACCTCGGCGACGACGTGGACGCCGCCATGGAGGAATCCATGGCCGAAGGCGCCGACGACGGCGGCGCGGACGACGGGGCCAAGGGCAGCGACGACGGGGACGGCCTCTAGCCCGTGAAGATCGAGACCCTGCCCGGCCTCGAGCCGGTCGAGACCGCTCGCTGGAACGCCCTTCTGAGCGAGTCGCGCTCCCGCTCGGTATACCTGACCGCCCAGTGGCAGACGGAATGGCTGCGCGTCTTCGGGGCGGGCCGCCCCGTCCGGGTACTTGCCGCCATGGACGCGACGGGGGCGCTCGCCGGCCTCCTGCCGCTCTACGAGGAGGAGCCGGGGCTCTGGCGCATCGTGGGCGGGGTGGACGTCTCCGATTATCTCGACCTCATCGCAGCGCCCGGCCGGGAGGACGAGGTCTGGGAAGCTGTGCTCCAGCACCGGGCCGCCGAGCGCGCGGTCTGGCATCTCCGTGGGATCCGCGAGGCGTCGCCCACCGCGACGCGGCTGCCAGGGCTCGCGGCCGCCCACGAGCTGGCCTGCGCAGTGGAGCGTGAGGAGCGCTGTCCCGTGCTTCGCCTCCCCGAGAGCTGGGACGCATATCTGGCCATGCTGTCGGGCAAGGACCGGCACGAGCTGCGGAGGAAGACGCGCAAGCTCGAGGCCGAGCTCCCCGAGGTGCGCGTGCGGAGCGTGACGGCGCCCGCCGAGATGGATCCGGCCCTCACGGAGTTCCTGCGGCTGCACCGGCTCTCACGCGCCGGCAAGGCGAAGTTCATGGACGAGCGGATGGAGCGCTTCTTCCGCGTGGCGCTGGGCGCGCTCGCGGCGGCGGGGTGGGTGCGCCTGTGGTTTCTCGAAACGGCGGGCGCGCCGATCGCCGCGTTTATCTGCACGGAATACGGCGACGGCGTCGGGCTCTACAACTCGGGCTTCGATCCCGCGCACTCGCGCCTGGCGCCGGGCATCGTCCTCCTCGGCCACGTGATCCGGGATGCCATCGAGCGGCGCGTCCCCGTGTTCGATTTCCTGCGGGGCGAGGAGCCCTACAAGTACGCCTTCGGCCCCCGGCCGACCGACCTCTTGAGCCTGAGGCTGGCGCCGTGAACCTCCGGGTGGCGGTGCTTTCCGTCCATACCTGCCCCCTCGCCGCGCTCGGCGGCAAGGAGACGGGCGGCATGAACGTGTACGTGCGCGAGTCCGCGCGCGCGCTCGGCCGCATGGGGGTCGAGGTCGACGTGTTCACCCGCTCGCAAGACCCCGGCATCCGCCGGATCGTTCCTCTCGGCGAGGGCGCGCGCGTCATCCACCTCCCCGCGGGCCCGCAACGCCCCATGCCGCGGGAGGTCGTCCACCAGCACCTGCCCGAGTTCGTCGCGGGCATCGAGGCCTTCCGGGAGTCCGAGGACCTCGCCTACGACCTGATCCACTCGCACTACTGGCTCTCCGGCGTGGCCGGGCTCGAGCTGCGCGAGAGCTGGGACACGCCCGTCGTCCAGATGTTCCACACGCTAGGACGGCTGAAGAACAGCGTGGCCCGCGCCGCCGACGAGCTCGAGCCCGCGCTGCGCATCGCCGAAGAGACGCGGATCATCGCCGCGGCCGACCGCATCGTGGCCGCCAACGTGGTCGAGCGCGCTCACCTGGTCTGGTATTACGGCGCGGCGGCGGAGCGGATCGCGGTGATCCCGTGCGGCGTGGACACCGAGCTGTTCCAGCCGATGGGCGCGGCCATCGCCAAGGATCTCCTCGAGCTGCCGCCCAATCCGCTGCTCCTCTACGTCGGGCGGCTGCAGCCCATCAAGGGTCTGGAGACCCTGCTCGAGGCGATGGCGCACCTGGACGGGGCAACGCGGCTCCTCATCGTGGGGGGCGACCAGGACGAGCCCGAGAACGGACATGGCGAGTACCTCCGCGGCCGCGTCGCCGCCCTCGACCTGGGCGCCCGCGTCCGCTTCCTCGGCGCCCAGCCCCAGGAGCGGCTCCGGCTTTTCTACGCTGCGGCCGACGCCACCGTGATGCCCTCCTACTACGAGTCGTTCGGGATGGTGGCGCTCGAGGCCATGGCGTGCGGGAGCCCGGTGGTGGCCTCGCGCGTGGGCGGGCTCACCACCACGGTGCGCGATGGGGTGACCGGCTTCCTGGTGCCCGAGGGCGATGCCGCCGCGCTCGCGGAGCGGCTCACCCTCGTCCTGTCCAACCGGCGCCTGCGCGAGCGGCTGGGCCGCGAGGCGACGCGCTGGGCGGCCGAGCATCGCTGGCCGTGCGTGGCCGAGCAGGTCTGCGGCCTCTACGCCGAGCTGCGCCCCGCCGCGTCCCAGCACCTGGACCGCGCCCGCTGCACCCATCGCTAGCCCGTCCGCCCGCCGGCGAGGAGGCCTCCCATGGAGCTCTACGACGTGATGCGCACCACCTTCTCCGCGCGCGAGTTCACTCCCGAGCCGGTGCCGGACGCCCTCATCGCCAAGATCCTCGACCATGCCCGCTTCGCGCCGAGCGGTGGCAATCGCCAGGGCTGGCGCGTCATCGTCGTGCGCGACCGCACGACCCGCGAGGCGCTCTCCGCGCTCGCCGCGCCCGCGGCCAAGCGCTATGCCGCCCAGGTCCAGCTCGGGGAAAGCCCCTGGAACACCATCGTGCCGACCCAGGCGGACGACGCAACCATCGAGCGGACGCCGCCCCCCGCACGGCTCACCGAGCCGTTCGCCAAGGCCCCCGTCGTCCTCGTCGTGTGCGTCGATCTGAGCGTGGTGGCGTCGATGGACCAGTTCCTGCCACGCGTGGGGGTGATCAGCGGGGCCTCCATCTATCCGTTCGTGTGGAACATCCTGCTCGCGGCGCGCCACGAGGGCCTGGCCGGCACCATCACCACCCTTGCGGTGGCCCAGGAGCCGAAGATCCAGGCCCTGCTGGGAATCCCAGCGCATGTGGCGGTGGCGGCAGTCATGCCCCTCGGCCGACCGGCGACCCGGCTCACCCGGCTCAAGCGCAAGCCGGTGAGCGAGATCGCCATGCTCGAGCGCTGGGGCGGCCCGCCGCCCGCGCCGTGATCACCCCGGCGTGACCGGCCTCCCGCCCCGGGGGAGGCCGGGGGCTGTGTTAGACTCCCCGCCGATGGACGTCCTGCTGGACGTACGCGATCTGCATACCCAGTTCAGCACCTCGGGGGGCGTGGTCCGCGCGGTGGACGGCGTGTCGTGGGACGTCCGCGCGGGTGAGACGGTTGCCCTGGTCGGCGAGTCCGGCTGCGGCAAGAGCGTGAGCGCGCTGTCGGTGATGCGTCTGATCGCCGCGCCCGCGGGCCGCATCGTGAGCGGGCAGATCCTCTTCAAGGGGCGCGACCTTCTCGCGCTGTCCGAGGACGAGGTGCGCAAGGTGCGCGGCCGCGAGATCGGCATGATCTTCCAGGAGCCGATGACCTCGCTCAATCCCGTGCTGACCATCGGACGCCAGCTCACCGAGACCTTGGAGATCCACCTCGGCATGACCCCCGCGCAGTCGCGCGCACGGGCGGGGGAGATCCTCGGGCTGGTGGGCATCTCCGACCCCGAGCGTCGGCTGCGCCAGTATCCGCACCAGTTCAGCGGGGGGATGCGGCAGCGGATCATGATCGCGATGGCGCTATCCTGCAATCCCGCGCTCATCCTCGCCGACGAGCCCACCACCGCGCTCGACGTCACCATCCAGGCCCAGATCCTCGAGCTGTTGAAGGATCTCTCGCGCAAGCTCGGCGTGGCCATGCTCATCATCACCCACAACCTCGGCGTGGTGGCCCGCTACGCCGACCGGGTGAACGTGATGTACGCGGGCCGCATCATCGAGCGGGGGACGGCGCGCGAGATCTACGCCAACCCGCGGCACCCCTACACCCTGGGCCTGCTCCGCTCGGTGCCGCGGCTGGACGAGCCTCGCAAGTCCCGGCTCGACCCGATCAGCGGGCAGCCCCCGGACCTCACCCGCCTGCCCCCAGGTTGCGCCTTCGCGGCGCGCTGCGCCTTCGTGGTGGAGCGGTGCCGCGCCGAGCGACCCGAGCTCGAGCTGGTGGCCGAGGCGCATACGGCGGCCTGCTGGGAGTCCGAGCGGCTGGTCGCCAAGGTGCCCGCGTGAGCGAGGCGCCGATCCTCGAGGTCCGGAACCTCGTCAAGCACTTCACCATCGGCGGGGGCATCTTCGGCGGCGAGGCCGCGGTGATCAAGGCGGTGGACGGGGTGAGCTTCTCCATCCATCGCGGCGAGACCCTGGGGCTCGTGGGAGAGTCGGGCTGCGGCAAGACCACCACCGGTCGCTGCATTCTCCAGCTCGAGAAGGCGACCTCGGGCGAGATCCTCTTCGAGGGGCGTGACCTCGCTACCCTGCCCGCGGCCGAGCTGCGGAAGGTCCGGCGCCGGCTCCAGGTGATCTTCCAGGATCCCTATAGCTCGCTCAATCCCCGCATGACGGTGGGACAGATCATCGACGAGCCGCTGGCCGTGCACGGGATCGTGACCGACCGCGCCGCCCGGTCCGCCCGGGTCCGCGAGCTCCTCGGGCACGCCGGGCTCCTGCCGGCGATGGCCCGCCGCTACCCCCACGAGCTGTCCGGGGGCCAGCGCCAGCGGGTCGGAATTGCCCGCGCTCTGGCCATGGAGCCCGCCCTCATCGTCTGCGACGAGCCGGTCTCGGCCCTCGACGTGTCCATCCAGGCCCAGATCATCAACCTGCTCGAGGAGCTCCAGGCTGAATTCGGCCTGACCTATCTCTTCGTCGCCCACGACCTCTCGGTCGTGCGCCACATCTCGGACCGGGTGGCGGTGATGTACCTCGGCAAGATCATGGAGATCACCGACCGGAAGACGCTCTACGAGAGCCCGCAGCACCCCTACACCCGGGCCCTGCTCTCGGCGGTGCCCATCCCGGATCCGGCCGTGGAGGCGGGCCGGGAGCACATCGTCCTGCGCGGGGAAGTGCCGAGCCCGCTCAACCCCCCCTCGGGGTGCGTCTTCCACCCCCGGTGCCCCATCGCGATCGACGACTGCAAGGGGGAAGTCCCCGCCCTCCGGGAGATCGGAGCCGACCAGCGGGTGGCCTGCATCCGGGTCTGACCCTTGACAGGGCGGGGGCCGTATCGCTAAGGTACGGCCAGTATTGGAACTTCGGGCTCACCTCGCGCATTGAGTCGAAAAGCGATCCACTCTGTGATCTCAAGGGGGAGGTCTCTATGAGAGCGTTCCGGAGCCGCTCCACGCTATTGCTGGCTCTCGCGGTGCTCTTCGCGGGTCTCGCCGTCCCGGCGAGCGCGCAGGACAAGCCGCGCTACGGCGGCGAGCTCGTGTTCGCGGTGCCGTCGGAGCCGCCGAGCTACGACGGCCATCAGGAGGAGACCTTCGGGCTCATGCACCCCATCGGGCCCCACTACAACACCCTCCTCCGGGTCGATCCCTCCGACAAGACCGGCACCAAGCCGGTGGGCGATCTCGCCGAGTCCTGGGTGATCGCCAAGGACGGCCTGACCTATACGTTCAAGCTCCGCCGCGGAGTGAAGTTCCACGACGGGAGCGAGATGACGTCCAAGGACGTCAAGGCCTCCTATGACAAGATCATCTTTCCGCCCCAGGGGATGAAGTCGTCGCGCCAGACCATGTACCAGGCGGTCGAGGCGGTCGAGGCCCCGGATCCGTCCACCGTCCGCTTCCGCATGAAGTGGCCGGAGTCCTCGTTCATGCTCAACCTCGCATCGCCGTGGAACTTCATCTACCGGGCAGACGTCCTCGCCAAGGACATCCGCTTCTACGAAAAGAACATCAACGGGACGGGCCCCTTCAAGTTCGTCGAGCACGTGAAGGGCTCGCACTGGGTCGGCAAGAAGAACGCGGACTACTGGGACAAGGGCAAGCCCTACCTCGACGGGTACCGCGCGCTCTTCATCAGCTCCTCCTCCGCCCAGGTGGCGGCGGTGCGGGGCGAGCGCGCGCACATCCAGTTCCGCGGATTCACGCCCGCCGACCGGGACAGCCTCGTCCAGGCGATGGGCCCCAAGATCCAGGTCCAGGAGAGCCCCTGGGACTGCGTGCTGATGGTCGCGATGCATCACGAGAAGAAGCCCTTCGACGACAAGCGGTTCCGCCGGGCGCTCACCCTCGCTCTGGACCGCTACGAGGGGTCCAAGAACCTGTCCAAGATCGCCATCGTCAAGGACGTGGGCGGCATCCAGGTTCCCGGCACCCCGTGGGCCACGCCCCCTGAGGAGCTCGAAAAGCTGGCCGGCTACGGGCGGGACATCGCCAAGGCGCGCGCCGAGGCCAAGCGGCTCCTCAAGGAGGTGGGCGTGCCCGACGGTTTCTCCTTCACCTTCAAGAACCGCGGGATCCCCCAGCCCTACGAGCCCGTCGCGATCTGGATGATCGACCAGTGGCGGCAGATCGGGCTCAACGTGAAGCAGGAGATCATCGAGGCCTCGGCCTATCACCCCATGCTCAAGCGGGGCGACTTCGAAGCCGCGATGGATTTCGCCTGTGGGTTCATCGTCGAACCGGATCTGGATCTCCACCGCTTCGTCACCACATCCGACGCCAACTACGGCAAGCACAAGGACAAGATGATCGACGAGCTCTTCCAGAAGCAGGCGCGCGCCCTCGATCCCGCGGAGCGGCGCAGCCTCCTCCGGGCCCTGGAGAAGCGGCTGATCGACGAAGAGGTCCACGTGTTCTACACGCTCCAGTGGCACCGCATCATTCCGCACAGTGCCAAGGTGAAGGGCTGGACGATCACGCCCAGCCACTACCTGAACAACCAGCTCGACACGGTCTGGCTCTCCGAGTAACCGGCCCCGAGGCGCCCGGGCCGGAAGGACCCGGCCCGGGCGTGGAGCGTTCCGGCGAGGCATGAAGAAGTACCTGGTGAAGCGCTTCCTGCTGATGTTTCCCACCCTGCTCGGGGTGGCGGTGCTGATCTTCTTCCTCATCCGCATCGTGCCGGGCGACGTGGTGGAGCTTCGCCTCGCCGGCGACAGCAGCTCCGTCTCCGAGAAGGTGCTCGCCGAGGAGCGCGCGAAGCACGGGCTCGACCGCCCGGTGTGGCAGCAGTTCCTGAACTGGCTGTGGGGCGCGGTGCGCCTCGACTTCGGGAGGTCCATGTGGACGGGCGCGCCGATCTACGAGGAGATCAAGCTGCGGTTCGCCCTGTCGCTCCAGGTCGCGATCATGGCGACTCTCGTGGCGGTCATCCTCGCCATTCCCCTCGGGGTCATCTCCGCGATCAAGCAGGACACCTGGATCGACTACGCGGTGCGGATCTTCTCCATCGCCGGCCTCGCGACGCCGTCCTTCTGGCTCGGCATCGTCTTCATCCTCACCATGCTCATCTTCTTCAAGTGGCTGCCGCCCATGGTGTACACCCCCTTCTGGGTGAACCCCTGGCAGAACATCCTTCAGCTCATCTGGCCTGCCCTCGCGGTCGGCTACCGCTACTCGGCGGTGGCGACACGGATGACCCGCTCGGCGATGCTCGAAGTGCTGCGCGAGGACTACATCCGGACCGCGCGCGCCAAGGGGCTGGTGGAGAAGCTGATCCTCTCGCGCCACGCGCTCAAGAACGCCATGCTCCCGGTGGTGACGGTGGTGTGCCTCGAATTCGCGTTCCTCCTGGGCGGACTCGTCGTCACAGAGCAAGTCTTCAACCTCAACGGGCTCGGCCTCCTCTTCGTCCAGGCGGTGGCCCACCGCGACTACACCCTCGTCCAGGCGCTCGTGATGATCGTGGCCGGCTTCTTCATCGTGGTCAACTTCGCGATGGACATCCTCTACGCGTGGCTCGACCCGCGCATCCGGTTCCGATAGAGGCGAGGGAGAATCCCGTCATGGCGATCAGCGCTCCGAGTGACGTCTCCCTCGCCGCCGAGCAGGCGCCGTCTCGCAGCTGGCGCGGGGCGATCCGCGAGTTCGCCCGGCGCCGCCCGCTCGGCGCCCTCGGGGCAGCGGTGGTGGTCCTGATGATTGCCGTCGCCGTCTTCGCCGGCGTCCTCGCGCCCTACGATCCCGTCGCGGTGGACTTCGGCGCCATGCTGGCGAGGCCCTCGGCCCAGCACTGGCTCGGCACCGACGCCTTCGGCCGGGACGTGATGTCGCGCCTGATCTACGGCTCGCGCACCGCGCTCTTCGTGGGTTTCGGCGCCGCCGTGGTCGGGGCGACCGCCGGGGCGGTGCTCGGCGTTGGCAGCGCCTACTTCGGGGGCCGGCTGGATCTCTACCTCCAGCGGCTGATGGACATCTTCCTGTCGTTCCCCCTGATCATCCTGGCGCTGGCCATCGTCGCCATCCTCGGCAACGCCCTGCACAACGTCATCATGGCGATCACCATCCCCATGATCCCCCGCTGCGCCCTGGTCATCCGGTCCTCCGCGCTCTCTATCCGAGAGATGCCGTACGTGGACGCCGCGCGCGCGGGAGGCTTCGGGCATACGCGTATCATCCTGCGTCACATGCTCCCCAACGTGATGGCCCCCTATCTGATCCTGCTCACCGCCTTCCTGGGCCAGGCCATCCTGCTCGAATCCTCGCTGTCGTTCCTCGGGCTGGGGGTGCAGGAGCCCACCGCCGCGTGGGGCCTGATGCTGCGGGGCGCCGCCGTGGAGTTCGCCGAGTCCGCCCCGTGGATGGCGATCTTCCCGGGGCTGGCGATCAGCCTGGCCGTCTTCGCCTTCAACCTCTTTGGCGACTCCCTCCGGGACGCGCTCGACCCGAAGCTCCGCTCGTTGTAGACGGTCCGAATCGCTTGACACCGTGGGGGGAGGTTGGTACTAATACCGTCGGTTTGTGCGCGCCGGAAGCCGGCGCACCCACGGCGATTTCCGGCGCAACCGGTCATGCCAGGAGGCCTCAATGGCGTATGTGATCGCGGAACCCTGCATCAACGTCAAGGACAAGGCCTGCGTCGAGGTCTGCCCCGTGGACTGCATCTACGAGGGCAAGGACATGCTCTACATCCACCCGGATGAGTGCATCGACTGCGGCGCCTGCGA
>JBKPDT010000290.1:0-12289 GCA_046728035.1 Candidatus Methylomirabilota bacterium
TGATCAGGATGATGTACTGGGCGACCTGTGTCCACGTTACGGACTTCATCCCCCCGAGCACCGAGCAGAAGAGCACGCCGGCCAGCCCGAGGTAGACGCCGATGTTGTAGTCGATCTGGATGAACCGGGCCACGATGAGCCCGACGCCGGTGACCTGGGCGACGAGATAGGTGAACGAGCAGATGATCGCGGAGATCACCCCCACGACCCGCGCGGCGTTGCCGCCGTAGCGCTCGCTGAGGAAGTCCGGGATCGTGTATGCCCCGAACTGGCGGAGATAGGGGCCGAGGAAGACGGCGAGGAGCAGGTAGCCGCCGGTCCAGCCCATCACGTAGCCGAGGCCGAAGAACCCGAGCGCCGAGATGAGTCCGGCCATGGAGATGAAGGACGCCGCCGACATCCAGTCCGAGCCGGTCGCCATGCCGTTGTAGATCGACGGCACGCCGCGCCCGGCCACGTAGTACTGGTCGGGGTTCGAGGTGCGGGTGAGGATGCCGATGAAGACGTAGATGGCCAGCGACAGGCCCATGTAGATCCAGCCGATCCACTTCGGTGTCAGGCCGAACGCGTACTCGGCGACGCCGATGAGGACGGTCACGAGGAGGAAGCCGAGCGTGTAGAGACCGAAGATCTTGTCCAGGCTCATGGTGGCGTTAGCCCTCCTCACGGATGCCGAACTCGATGTCCTTGCGGTTCATGAGGTAGGCGTACACGGCGATCTCGATCACAAAGATCGCCAGCGAGCCCTGGGCGGCCATGTAGTAGCCGAGCGGGAACCCGATGAAGGAGAACTGGTTGAGCCAGCCCGCCATGACACCCGAGATGATGTAGGTCACGACGAACCAGATGACGAGCAGGATGGTCGTCAGCGTGATGTTGTATCGCCAGTACTCCTGCTTCTGCCGCTCGGTCAGATCCGCCATGCGCAACCTCCCAATGGGTAGGGGGGGACCCCGTTGTCGTCGAGGGCGCAAGAGCAGGAGGGATGCCAAACGGTTATGACTCCGAAGTAGTTGAAAAGCAACAAGCCCGGAGCTAGACGGTAGGTCCGGGCTTGGCAAATTTACCGTGAGTTACTGGTATCGAGACCCTGGGACCGGCCCTAGCCGCCCCCTTCCTGTCCAACGAGGCTCCGGCATCGCGCCACAACGTCCTGGACGTCCTTGCCGTCCTTGACGAACTCCGCGAAGGCCCCCAGGGGCGTCGCGCGGGCGCTCGAGGCATCGACCCCCTGGGTCAACCGGGCCAGGGCGGCCTTGCCGGCGGAGCTGTCGAGGTCGACCTCGAGGAGGGGCTCGCTGGCGAGCCCCAGCCACTTCGACCGGGAGATCGAGAGCGTACCCCCCTTGAAGCCGCCCTTGTCGTGGTTGACCAGGAGCTTGTCGCCACTGTCGAGGACCACCTGGCAGTAGGCGCCCGCCTTCGGGTCCACCACGAACCGTCCGACCTTGCCCATCGCGTCCTCCTTCCCGCTCCGACGCTTTGCCGCTACACTCCCGCCCCATGGGCGGTGCTGCGCTCCCACTCTACTCGGTCTTGCCGTTCATCTTCATGCTGCTCGTCATCGCGGTGTTCCCGTTGTGGATTCCCCACTGGTGGGAGCGAAACCGGAACAAGCTCGTCGTCTCGTGCGCGCTCGGGCTCCCCATCCTGCTCCTGTACCTCGCACGACGGCCCGAGGCCCTGCTCCACCTCGGCGAGGAGTACGTCTCGTTCATCGTCCTCCTCGCCGGGCTCTACGTCATCTCAGGGGGCATGCTGCTGCGCGGGGATCTCGTGGCGAGTCCGCTCGCCAATACCGGCTTTCTTGCTCTCGGGGGCCTCCTTGCGTCCTTGGTGGGAACGACCGGCGCCTCCATGCTGCTGATCCGTCCCCTGCTCCAGACCAACCGGGAGCGCACCCGCGTGAAGCACACGGTGATCTTCTTCATCTTTATCGTGTCGAATATCGGAGGCATGCTCACGCCGCTCGGCGACCCGCCGCTCTTCCTCGGCTATCTCCAGGGTGTCCCCTTCACCTGGACCTTCCGGCTCTGGCCGCACTGGCTCGGGATGACTGCCCTGCTCCTCCTCGTGTACTTCGTGTGGGATTCCACGCAGTACGTCCGCGAGCCCGTCGCCGCCCTCACCCGGGACCGGGCGCAGATGGAGCCGCTGCGCATCCAAGGCGGGCTCAACGCACTCGCGCTGGCCGGGGTCGTGCTGGCGGTGGCCTTCTTGCGCGAGCCCGCGCGCGAGCTCGCCATCGTGGCGCTGGCCGGACTCTCGCTCTGGCGGACCCCCCGGACCATTCGCCGGGCCAATGGCTTTACTCCCTCCCCCATGGTGGAAGTGGCGGTGCTCTTCTTCGGGATCTTCTTGACCATGATCCCGGCGCTGGAGCTTCTGCGGCTGCGGGGCGGCGAGCTCGGGGTGCGCGAGCCCTGGCAGTTCTTCTGGGCGACCGGGGTGCTGTCGTCGTTCCTCGACAATGCCCCGACCTACCTCACCTTCCTGGCCCTGGCCCAGGGCCTGGGGCTGGCCAAGGAGGTCGTCGACGTGCCGCACGCGATCCTCGCCGCCATCAGCGTGGGCGCGGTCGCCATGGGGGCGAACACCTACATCGGCAACGCTCCCAACTTCATGGTAAAGGCGATCGCCGAGGAAGCCGGCGTGAAGATGCCGAGCTTCCTCGGTTACATGCTCTACAGCGGGGCGGTGCTGATCCCGCTGTTCGTACTGGTGACGGTCGTCCTCTTCTGAGCGCTACTCCTCCTCGCCGTACTGGTCCTTGAGGCGCGCCACCACCGTGGGATCGGCCAGCGTGGTGGTGTCACCGAGCGCCTTGCCCTCCGCGATATCGCGCAGGAGGCGCCGCATGATCTTGCCCGAGCGGGTCTTGGGGAGGTCGGCGGCGAAGATGAGATCGTCGGGGCGCGCGAGCGCCCCGATCTTCTTGGCGACATGGCCTTTGAGCTCCTCGATGAGCTCCTTCGTCCCCTGCGTCCCGTCCTTGATCGTGACGAAGGCGGCGATGGCCTGCCCCTTGATCTCGTGCGGCCGGCCGATCACCGCCGCCTCGGCGACCTTGGCGTGGTCCACCAGCGCGGACTCGACCTCCATGGTGGAGACGCGGTGGCCCGAGATGTTCATGACGTCGTCCACGCGCCCGAGCAGCCAGAAGTATCCGTCGTCGTCCATCTTGGCGCCGTCGCCCGTGAAGTAGATGCCCGGGTAACGGCTCCAGTACTGCGTCACATAGCGCTGGGGGTCGCGGTAGATGCCGCGCAGCATGCCCGGCCACGGCTTGGTGAGGACGAGGTAGCCCGCCTTGGCGGGCTCGCCCTTGTCATTGACCACCTTGGCCTCGATGCCTGGGAAGGGCTTGGTGGCCGAGCCCGGCTTGAGCACGGTGATGCCCGGCAAGGGAGTGATCAGGATATGCCCGGTCTCGGTCTGCCACCACGTGTCCACCACCGGGCAGCGCCCGCGGCCGATCACCTTCCAGTACCAGACCCAGGCCTCCGGATTGATGGGCTCGCCCACCGACCCCAGGAGGCGCAGGGAGGACAGGTCGCAGCGGTTCGGATATTCGTCGCCCCAGCGCATGAAGGTGCGGATGGCGGTGGGGGCGGTGTAGCAGATGGTGACGCCGTGGCGCTCGATGATGCGCCAGAAGCGGTCCTTGTCGGGGTAGTCGGGCGTGCCCTCGTACATGACGGTGGTCGCGCCGTTCGCGAGGGGACCGTAGACCACGTAGGAGTGCCCCGTCACCCAGCCGATGTCGGCGGTACACCAGTAGACGTCGGTGTCCTTGAGGTCGAACACCCACTTGCACGTCGCGTAGATGCCGGTGAGGTAGCCGCCCGTTGTGTGCTGGATGCCCTTGGGCCTGCCAGTGGAGCCCGAGGTGTAGAGGAGGTAGAGCATGTCCTCCGAGTCCATCTTCTCTGGCGGGCAGTAGGCGGGGGCGTCCTTGACGAAGTCCGTCCACCAGACGTCGCGGCCGTGCTCCATGGCTACGGTGGTCCCGGTGCGCTTGAGCACCACAACCGTCTTGACGCCCGGGCACTCCTTGAGTGCCGCGTCCACGTTCTGCTTCAGCGGTACCACCCCGCCGCGGCGATAGCCGCCGTCTGCGGTGATGACGATGGTCGACTCGGCGTCGTGTATGCGGTCACGGACTGCGTCGGGCGCGAATCCGCCGAAGATCACGCTGTGAGGGGCGCCGATGCGGGTGCACGCGAGCATCGCGATGGCCGTCTCCGGCACCATCGGCATATAGATGGTGACGCGGTCGCCCCGCTTGACCCCGTGCTGCTTCAGCGCGGCCGCGAAGCGGTTCACCTCGCGGTAGAGGTCCCAGTAGGTCAGGGTGCGCGTGTCGCCGGGCTCCCCTTCCCAGATCAGCGCGGCCTTGGTGCGGCGGGCGGTGTTGATGTGGCGGTCGAGGCAGTTGTAGGAGACGTTGAGCTTGCCGCCCACGAACCACTTCGCGTAGGGCACCTTCCACTCGAGGCCCTTCGTCCAGGGCTTGAACCAGTGGAGCTGCCGCGCCCAGCCCTCCCAGAAGCGCACGGGGTTCTTGGCCGCCTCCTTGTAGATGGTGGCGCTCCGGACGTTCGCCTGCTTCGCGAACTCCTTGGGGGGCGGGAACTTGCGCCGCTCCTTGAGCAGGGCCTCGATCGGGGTGGTCGCGCCAGCGGGCTTGCTCGCCATGGGAATCCTCGTCTGAGTGCGAGAGGGCGGTTCGGGCGCGTCGCCGCGCCGGCTATCTTCTAAACCATCTCCCCGGGGACTTCAAGGGGCGCGGTGCCCCGCCTCGCCGCCCTCCGCGGGCGGCACGCGCCGGAGACCGTACCGCGCGAGCTTGTCGGAGAAGTTCTTCGGGTCCATGTCGGCGTGCTTGGCGGCGGCGGTGAGCTTGCCGCCGTGGGCATCGAGCAGCCCCGCCACGTAGGCCCGCTCGAACTCCTCCACCACCCGCGCCTTGGCGTCGCGGAAGGGCAGCGACAGATCCACGGGGGCGTGGGCGCCTGCGGGGGAGAGGAAGCGCTCCACTCCGGTGAGCACGTCGCCCTTCGAGACGATGACGGCGCGCTCCATCACGTTCTCCAGCTCCCGCACGTTCCCCGGCCACGGATAGCGCAGGAGGGCCTGCAGGCTCTCGGGCGCGATGGCGTGGAGGCCCTTCTTGCAGCGCCGGCTCGCCGCCTCCAGGAAGTGCTGGGCGAGCACGGGGATGTCCTCTGGGCGCTCGCGTAGCGGCGGGATGAGGACGGGCATCACGGAGAGGCGGTAGAAGAGGTCGCGCCGGAAGGCGCCGCGCTCCGCCTCCGCCTGGAGATCTTTGTTGGTGGTGGCGATGAACCGGACGTCGATGTCCACCGACCGATCGGAGCCCACCGACGTGACCTTCTTCTCCTCGATGGCGCGCAGGAGCTTGGACTGCAGGTGGAGCGGCATCTCGCCGATCTCGTCGAGGAGGAGGGTACCGCCGTTGGCCATCTGGAAGTGCCCGCGCCGGTGCTCGTGGGCCCCGGTGAAGGCCCCCTTGCGGGCGCCGAACAGCTCGGACTCGAAGAGCTCCTCGGGGATGGCCGCGCAGTTGACGGCCACGAACGGCCGATCGCGCCGGGCTCCCGAGAAGTGGATGGAGCGCGCGAGCAGCTCCTTGCCCACGCCGGTCTCGCCGTGGATGAGCACGGTGGTGTCGAGCTCGACCAGCGGCTGCACGAGCTCGAAGACCTCCTGCATGCGCCGGCTCTTCGCCACGATGTTCCTGAAGGTGAACCGCTCCTGATTGCGGCGGAGGGTGAGCCGGCGCGCCGATTTCAGCTCCTGGAACTCGATGGCCCGCCGGATGACGAGCAGGAGCTCGGCGGCCTCGAACGGCTTGACCAGGTAGTCCTCGGCTCCCATCCGCATCGCTTCCACGGCGGACTCGATGGTGCCGTACGCCGTCATCACCACCACCGCGAGATCGGCGTGGTCGGCGTGGATGCGCCGGACGAGCTCGACCCCGTCCATCCCGGGCAGTCGCTTGTCGGTGAGGACCACGTCCACGTCCTCCACCTTGAGGGCGTCGAGCGCCTCCTCGGCGCTCAGGGCCGGCACCACGTCGTAGCCCGCCAGCTCCAGCGTCCGGTGCAGCGGGCGCAGGAAGACGTCATCGTCCTCGACGAGCAAGATCTTGCGCTTCATGAGTCGCCTCCTGTGGCGATGGGATGGGCCGCCGCGGCGGGCAGCGCGATGCGGACGCGGGTGCCGCGTCCGGGCGCGCTTTCGACGGTGATGTCACCGGCGTGGAGATCCACGATCTTCTTCACGATGGACATGCCGAGCCCGGTGCCGGAGGGCTTGGTGGTGAAGAACGGCAGGAAGATCTTCTCGCGATCCTCCGGTCGGATCCCCGCGCCGGTGTCCGACACCTCCACCACGACGCGTTCCCCCTCCGCGTGCAGCGAGACCTCGACGCGGCCGCCGTCGGCGCGCGCGCCAAAGGCCTCCAGCGCGTTCTGAAGCACGTTGGCGAAGACCTGGCGGAGCTTCTGACCGTCCCCCAGCGCGACGGCGTCGCGTGCGACCGGGCCATAGGCGACGGTGATGCCCCGCGCCCGCCCGTCCCCCACCGCCGCCTCCACCACCGGGTCGAGAATGCGCACGACCTCGTATTCCGCCCGCTCGAGCCGGGTATCGCGCGTGTAGTCGAGGAGGCTGTTGATGATGCCCTCGATCTCCGCGATGCCGGCGAGGATGGCCCGCGCCATCTCCTGGGACAGGGGGCGGCCGTCGAGGTCCTCGGACGACAGGAGGCGCGTCGCCATCTTGATGCCGCCCAGCGGGTTCCGGATCTCGTGCGCCACCCCCGCCGCCATCTCCCCGAGGGAGGCGAGCTTCTCGCGCTGCACGAGCCGGCGCTCGGTCTCCACCTGCTCGGTGAGATCGCGCAGGACGCCCACCGTGCCCATGAGCTGGCCGCGGGCGTCGAAGATGCACCGCACCGCGAGGTGGGCGGGGAACGCTTGCCCGCGACGCGTCCAGCCCGTCACCTGTCCGCTCCAGCCCGCCCCCTGCTCCACCGCGCGCGCGATGGCCGGCCCCACGCGCCGTCGGTCTTCGGGGCCGACCAGGTCCGCGGTGGCCCGGCCGGGAAAGTCCCGCTCGCGGTACCCGAGGAGCCGCCGCCCCGCCGGGTTCATGGTGACGAGGCGGCCGTTGACGTCCGCGGTGAAGATGCAGTCGTCCACGCTCTGGACGACGGACGCGAGCAGACGCTCGCCGCGCCGCAGCTCCTCTTCCGTCTCCTTGAGGGATTCCTGCATCTTGTGGAAGGAAGCCACCAGCTGCTGGGCCTCATCCTTGGAGATGGTGAAGCGGTCCTCGACGATCATGCGGGCGGCGGCGGCGCCCAGGGGGGCGGCGAGGAGCCGCTCGAAGCGAATGCGCAGCTCGAGGAGCTCGGGGACGGACAGCTCGGCGGGCGACTTCCCGCCGAAGAGCTCGCGGATGATCGCCCGCGCCTGCTCCTCGCCCACGAAGTGGTGCACGAGCCGTTCGATCTCCTTGGGCGAGAGGATGCCGGGCGCGCCGGCGCCGCCCTTGTCGTCGCCGCGCGCCCCCACGAAGGCGGCCGCCTGGGCCCGCTCGTCGGCGCGCGGCTCGGTGAGCAGCGACACCGTGACGAAGAGGCCGAGATTGAAGAACAGCGACCAGAACACCCCGTGGCTCAGGGGGTCGAGGCCGGTGAGGCCGAGGAACGCGGTGGGTCGGAGGATGCCGACGCCGAGCGGGCCGTCGGCGAGGAACGACTGAGACAGGGCCCCCTCCTTCCCGAGGGCGGGGATGATGAGGGTGTAGAACCACATGAAGAAACCCGCCGAGATTCCGGCGAAGGCGCCCCGCCGGTTGCCGCGAGGCCAGTAGAGGCCGAGGAGGATGGCGGGTGCGCACTGGCTCACCGCCACGAAGGACAAGAGCCCCATCTCCACGAGGAGCAGCTGGCCGTGCTCCATCCGGGCCCACACGAAGCCGAGCGCGACCACCCCCAGCATGGCGAGGCGCGTGTAGAGGAGCGTGATCCAGTAGACGTCCTCGAGGGCCCGGCGCCGCAGCAGGATGGGGAGGATCACGTCGTTGGTGATCATCTTGGACAGCGCCAGCGAGTCCACCACGATCATGGCGGTGGCGGCGGAGAAGCCCCCCAGGAATACCACCACCGAGATGAGGTGGCTGTCGAAGTGCAATGGGAGCCGGAGGATGAAGGAATCCGCGGTGGCGCCCGCCGCCGGGAAGGTGGCGAGCCCGGCCAGCGCGATGGGAAGCACGAAGAGGTTGATCAGGAGTAGGTAGAGGGGAAAGGACCAGGACACCGCGCGCACGTCGCGCTCGTGGGGATTCTGCACCACCAGCACGTGAAACTGCCGCGGCAGGAACATGACCGCCAGCATCGAGATCACCAGCATGGCCGTCCAGCGCGAGTAGGAGGCGGTGGTGGGCTGGTCGAGGGTGAGCAGGCGCGACCACTCCGGGTGGGCGGCGGCGCGGCCGAAGAGGTCGCCGAGGCCCCCGAAGAGGCCCCAGGTGACGTACACCCCCACCAGCAGGAAGGCCACCAGCTTCACCACGGACTCCACCGCGACGGCGGTCATGAGCCCGGTCTGCTGCTTGGTGAAGTCGAGGTTCCGCGCGCCGAAGAGGATGCCGAAGAGGGCGAGGGTGGCGGCGACCAGGAGCGTAGGGTCGAACGCGTCGAGCACGGAGGCTTCGCGCAGGATCATGGTGAAGGAGACGGAGACCGCCTTCAGCTGCAGCGCGATGTAGGGGATCATCCCGCCCACCACGAGCAGGGCCACCAGCATGCCGAGGGGGGCCGACTTGCCATAGCGGCTCGAGATGAAGTCCGAGATGGAAGTGATCCGCTGCTCCTTGGCCACCCGAACGAGCTTGCGCAGGAGGACGGGCCAGAGGAGGGCGACGCAGGCGGGACCGAGGTAGATGGTGAGGAACTCGAGGCCGCGATTGGCGGCCAGCCCCACGCTCCCGTAGAAGGTCCAGGCGGTGCAGTACACGGAGGCGGCTAGGACGTAGGTCACCGTGCGCGCCCGCCCGCGCGACAGCCATCGGGAGCCCGCCTCCGCGGCGGTGGCGACCACGAAGAGGAACACGAGGTAGCCGAGGACGATGCCGAGGAGCCCACCCTGGGAGAGCGACATCAGGACAGGTCCTCCGGCCGCGGACGCCGCCCCTCGACGACGAGGACGGCCACGATGGCCACCCAGACGCCGAAGAGGTACAGGAGGAGAGCGGGCACGCCGAAAAGGAGGATGGGGCGGTTCGCGATGGACAAGAGCGGCCAGAGCAGGCAGGCCCCGAAGAGGAGGAAGCAAGCGACCAGGCGCTCCGTGGCCCTCATGGGCGTGGCCGGATTATAGGGAAGCCGGGCGGCGCCGACAAGGCACGGCCCTCGTCATCGCGGTGGGGGAAAGCCAGGGGGGCCGGTGAAGCGGCGCAGCACCAGATCCTGGAAGCCGTCCTCGAGCTCCGCCGCCACCGCGGCGGCGACCTCCTCGGGGCTTCCCGCCCGCTCGGCGTCGGGATCCTGCGCCCACCCTTCCAGGTACGCGTCGCTCTCGGTGGCGCCATCGCGCATGGCCACCGCATCGATCAGGTCCTGAAAGCGCGCCGACAGCGAGACGCGCACGGTGGCCCCCGCCCCCTCCGCCTCGACGAGAGAGGGAATGTCCTTCCAGCGCAGGACCCGGTACCGGGCCACGGCCCTCAGGCCCCCCGCGTGTCTCGTATCATGCCGCCCATTCTATCCAAAACCCTCGCCCTGCCTTGACAAAGGTGCAGCGCCCCCGTACCTTCCGGAACGGGAGGACCATCCATGATCGATGTGAAGACGGCGGACCGCGAGCTGCAGACCTATATCCGCCCGCAGACCTTCCCCGTCGCGATCCGGATGCTCAAGCCCGGCGAGCCCATTCCCGAGCGCGCCCGCCGGCCTGCGCGCGACTTCAAGAAGCTCAGCATGTCTTGCCAGGTCATCGACATGGCGCGGCGCTACGGCTGGATGATCGCGCTGACCCGCGAGGACCACATCTGCTCTCTCGGCATCACCGCCATCGGCTTCGACAAGGCCTTGCCCATCTACAACGTGGGCACGCTGTGCGAGGGCATGTACACCGAGACCAAGGCCGCGGGCGCCCGCTCCGAGGCCGCCATCGACAAGTTCGCTCCCGGAGAGTACGAGACCCTCCTCGTCGCGCCGCTCGACCGCGCCGTCTTCGAGCCGCATCTCGTCTGCGTCTACGCCAATCCCGCCCAGGTGATGCGGCTCACCCAGGCCGCGCTGTGGAAGCGGGGGGGCCGTCTCACCTCGTCCTTCGAGGGTCGTGCGGTGTGCGCCGACATCATCGTCACCACCATGAAGACGGGCGAGCCCCAGGTGATCCTTCCCTGCTCCGGCGACCGGATCTTCGGCCAGACCCAGGATCACGAGATGGCCTTCGCGATCCCGTGGGATCGGATGGAGGAGATCGTCGAGGGCCTGCGCGGCACCCACAACGGCGGGATCCGCTACCCGATCACCCAGTTCATGGAGTACGAGGCCAAGCTGCCGCCGCGGTACATGGAGGTGAACAAGCTCTGGGACGCGGAGAAGGGCAAGGTCGCCCTGACCAACCGCGACCGCGTGGTCGCCGCGTACCGGCGCTCCTTCTCGGACCGCGTACCCGTCTACCCCATCGTGGCCTCGTTCGCGGGAACGCTCGACGGGCTGAGCATCGAGGAGTACTGCACCAACCCCGTCAAGGCCATCACCGCCATGATGAACTACTACGAGCGCTACCAGCCGGACGTGGTGCTCGCGTACAACGACCTCGCCAAGGAGGCGGAGGCCTTCGGCTGCGGCGTGAAGTATTCCGATTACGTGGTGCCGTCGATCGAGACCCACGTGCTCGAGGACAAGGCCGCGCTCGCGCGGCTCGCGATGCCCGATCCCGCGAAGACCGCCCGGCTGCCCGGCTTCCTCGAGCAGTGCGAGGCGCTCGTCAAGGCCAAGCCTCCCGCCGCGACGGGGGCGGTGGCGGTGGGACCGTGGACCATCGCCATGCTGCTGCGCAACCCGGAGATGATGCTGCTCGACACCTTCGAGGACCCGCAGTTCATCCACGACCTCATGCGGATCACCACGGACTTTTCCAAGGCGTGGGGCGAGGCCATCGTCAAGACGGGGATCGGGCTCTCCTACTCGGAGCCAACCGCCTCCATCAGTCTGATCTCGCCCGACAACTACCGCGAGTTCATCGCGCCCTACCACAAGGAGCTCGTGGAGCACTTCAAGGCCAGGAAGGTGGGCGTGACCACCCACATCTGCGGCACGACCTACCCGATCTACGAGGACCTCATCGCCTGTGGTTTCACCACTATCTCGTTTGATCTGGACCAGCAGGCCGACCCCACGCTCCACGTGGACCAGCTCGCGCGCTTCATGGAGGTCGCCAAGGGGCGCGCAGTGGCGATCGGGAACGTGGACGCCACCCGGTTCGAGAAGACGACCCGCGAGGAGATGGAGGCCGACGTGCGGCGCTGCATCGACGTGGCCGCCCGCCACTCCGGCTTCATCCTGTCCACTTCGTGCGAGATCCCGCCGCGCTCGAACCCGGAGATCGTCAAGTGGTTCATGGACGCGGCCCACGACTACGGCCGCTACGAGCGCATCCTCGGCTGAGCGTCGAGGCTGACATGCGAAGGGCGCGGTGGGAATTCCCACCGCGCCCGTGGAGTCTCTGGCTGAGTCCGTCCTACCAGCGGAAGGGCTTCTTGGAGGGCGGCACGCCGTAGGCGCCCCGATCACCGCCCCCGCCCCCGGGACCGCGACCGCCACCCGGCCGGCCTCCGCGTCCGCCCCCACCGCGTGGCCCGCCACCGCCGCCGCCCGCCGGACGCGGATTGGAGACGTTGACGGTGAGCTTGCGCCCGTCCAGCTCCTTGCCGTTCAGCTCGGCGATGGCCCGCTGGGCCTCCTCCGCCGTCGCCATCTCGACGAAACCGAAGCCTCGCGACTGTCCGGAGAACTTGTCGGTGACCACCGATGCCGACTCCACCGTCCCGCACTGCGCGAAGTATTCCCGAAGCGTCTCGCTCGTCGTGGAGTAGGACAGACCGCCCACGTACAGTTTCGCAGCCATGTGGATCTCCTTGGGGCGACCGCTCGATTCTGACGCAGGCTCCGCAGCGCGGAGACGCTCACCGTCGCCAGGGCTGGTGAGTCGGACAACCCGCCGTAGTGTACACCATGCCCCCG
>JBKPDT010000291.1:0-3732 GCA_046728035.1 Candidatus Methylomirabilota bacterium
GGAGTTCCTCCGGCCCAAGGGCGTGAGCCAGCGTGAGTTTGCGGAGAAGCTCGGCTGGACCACCGCCAAGTTGAACGAGCTGGTGAAGGCCAAGCGGGGCGTGACCGCCGATACCGCCCTTGATCTGGCGAAGGCGCTCGGGACGTCTCCGGAGCTTTGGATGAACCTGCAGATGATGTGGGATCTCCGCAGGGCCGAGTTGAGGCGCAAGGCGTCGTAATCAAGGGCGGAGCGGCTATCGGGCTCCCGCCGCCGTCGTCGAGCCCCGCACGCGCCAGACGACGTTGCCCACGTCGTCGGCCACCAGCAGCCCGCCGCGCTTGTCGAGCGCCACGCCCACCGGCCGGCCGTACGCCTCGCCCTCGGCGCTGACGAATCCGCTCAGCACCTCGACCGGCTCGCCCGAGGGCCTGCCGCCGCTGAAGGGGACGAACACGACGTTGTAGCCGCTCCGCGGCTTGCGGTTCCACGACCCGTGCTGGCCGACGAACATCCCGCGCGCGAACGGCGCGGGCAGCGCGGCGGCGTCGGAGTAGGCGAGGCCGAGGGCCGCGACGTGGGCCCCCAGCGCATAGTCCGGCTTGACGGCCTGGGCCACGAGGGCGGGCGCGGGGGGCTTCACGCGCTCGTCCACGTGCTGCCCGAAATAGCTATAGGGCCAGCCATAGAAGGCGCCTTCTTTCACGGAGGTGAGGAAGTCCGGCACGAGATCGCTCCCGAGCTCGTCCCGCTCGTTCACCACCGTCCAGAGCGCCTGCCGGCTCGGCTCCCACGCCATCCCCACCGGGTTCCGCAGCCCGGAGGCGAAGACACGATGCGAGCCGGTACGGAGGTCCACCTCCCAGATCGCGGCGCGGCCGACCTCCTGCTCCATCCCCTTCTCGGCCACATTGCTGTTCGAGCCCACGCTCACGTAGAGCTTGGTGCCGTCGGGGCTGGCGATGACATTCTTCGTCCAGTGGCGATTGATGGGCCCCGCCGGCAGATCCACCACCTTGGTGCCGGGCGCGTCGATCCGCGTCACGCCTGCCGTGTAGGGAAAGCGCATCACGCTATCCGTGTTGGCCACGTAGAGGTCGGTGCCGACCAGCGCCATCCCGAAGGGCGAGCTCAGCCCTTCGAGCAACACGGTGTGGAGCTCCGCCACGCCGTCGCCATCCGCGTCTCGCAGCAGCGAGATGCGGTTGGCGCTCGGCCCGCCGGAGCCGGCGCGCTTCATCACGACCTTGGTGATCTTGCCCTTGACGCCCTTGTAGTCCTCGGGCTTGGGCGGGGCGTTGGTCTCGGCCACGAGGACATCGCCGTTCGGCAAGACATAGACCCACCGCGGGTGATCGAGACCCGTGGCGAAGGCCGCCACCGTGGTCCCGACCGCCGCGATGGGCTTACCGCCCTCGGGCCATCCCTTGGCCGGCGCGATATGCACGGTCGGGATGACCGTCGTGTTCGGCGGCGGCAGCGTGGGATCCGGTCCCACCGTCGCCGACAAGGGAAGCTTCGCGGACTCGCCACAGCCGGCTGCCATCAGCGCGACGACGGCGAAGATCCCGGCGAGTACTTTCGTGCCGTGCGTGGTGCGCATGATGGACCCTCCTGCTAACCCATCGGTGTCCCCACGTGGGCCGTGAGCCGATCGGCGGCCTCAGGATGCTATGCTCGTGCCAGGCCTCCCCTCCACGGAATGGACCTTCTCAAGTCCCATCTCGATTTCCTCGCGAGCCATCCCTTCGGCGTCGTGTTCTGCTCCTCGCTCATCGAAGCCGCGGGCATCCCGTTCCCGAGCCGCGTCATCCTGATCCTGGCGCCGGCCTTCCTCGCCACCGACGGCGACCTCGTGCGGCTCGCTCTCGTGGCCACCCTCGGCTCGGTCCTCGGCGACCATGTCCCGTATCTCGCCGGGCGGCTGGCCGGGCTGCGCGTGCTCGGCCTTTACTGCAAGCTGACGCTCGCCTCCGAGCGCTGCGTCGAGAAGACGCTTCACTACTTCAGGCGGTTCGGCCCCGCCGCGCTGCTCCTGAGCCGTTTCTCCACGAGCGTCCGGATCTTTGCCTCGGCCTGCGCCGGCTGCGGGCACATCACCTATGCGCGCTATCTCACGCTCGACACCATCGGCACCCTCGTCTATACCAGCCTGTGGGTGCTCGTCGGGGCCCTCATCGGGGCGCGCGCGGTGGAGTTCTTCACCACGGATCGGCGACGCTGGCTCTTCCTCGGCTTCGTCCTCCTCGGCGCCGGCACCCTCCTCGGGTATCGCCTGTGGCGCCGGCTCCGCTACGGCCACGCACGCGCGTCCCACGTCGCCTCGACGGACGACGGGCGCCGAGATTTCTCCCGGCGCCCGTAAGACCGATCCGAGCGCGATCTGGGATCGCGGAGACTACTTCTCCTTGATGGCCGCCTTGACCTTGGCCGCCATGTCCGGCGGGAAGGACGTAATGTTGTGCGCCAGCTCGGCGTGCTTCTCGCCCTTGGCCATCACGTCGGCCTCGTCCTTGCCTTCCAGCACCGCCTTGCAGCCGGGCATCAGATCACCGCAGTTGAGCACCTTGGTCATGATGAGCCTCCTCTGGGGTAAGTGAGTGGGGCTGCGTGACCGTCCGTCCGTCATAAGTCTGGGCGCCGCGGGAAGCGGTGTCAATCCGCACTTCCCGCTTGACGGGCTCGTGATCCGCACGGTATCAGGGGCCATGCTCCCGCCCCCCTCGACGCCCGAAAGGACCTCCCCATGACTACACGCCTGCGGCTCGCCGCGCTGTCGCTTGCCCTGATCGGGGCCCTGACCGCCGCCGCCACCGTCGCGGCGCAGGATGCCCTCCGGACACCGCTGCCGACGCCGGTCAAGGCCAAGCTCGGCATGCTGAACGTGCCCGCGCTCTCCCCGCTCTGGCTCCTGCCCGAGTACGCGGCCAAGTACAACATCCAGATGGAGCCGGTCATGTTCCAGCGCTTCGCGGATTCGCGCACGGCGCTGGCCTCCGGCGATCTCGACATCACGGCCTTCGGCCCGCAAGACATCTCGCTGGGGCTTGGCCAGGGGATCAAGAGCATGGTCGGCGTGGCCGGCGTGGGCTCGGGCAACGACTGCCTGGTCGTGCGCAAGGGCGACGACATCAAGGACTGGAAGAGCCTTCCGGGCAAGAGCATCGGCGTGGGCGCGGGCTCCATCTCCTGGCTCAAGTTCGCGGCGTCCGTGCAGGAGAACGGGGTCGACTACGGCGCGCTCAAGATCATCAACATCATGGGCGGCGGCACCAACTATCTCAAGGCGCTGCAGGGCAAGGAGATCGACATGGCGGTGGTGTGGCACCCCTTCTGCGCCCAGGGGATCGTGGACGGGTACGCCCAGTACCCCACCATCGATCACAACCGGTCCAAGACGGTGGGCGGGCTCATCTCCGTGCTGGCGGTGAACCGCGGCTTCCTGGAAAAGAACCGCGATGCCGTGCAGCGGCTGGTGGTGGCGTACGTGGACGTGCTCAAGTTCGCCCAGGCCAATCCGCAGCGCTGGGCCAAGATCTACGCCGAGAAGGCGGGCCTGCCCGAGCCGGTGGCCGCAGAGAGCATCCGGCTCACCAAGCTCGACGCCACCCTCCCGCTCGAGTCCATCAAGCGCCTGTCCAAGTTCCTCTCCGACAACGGCGTCATCGCCCGCGACGTCTCCGCCGATCTCCCCGCCTCCTACACCTACGACTTCCTGAGCCGGGCGACCGGCAAGACTCCGGCGGAGCTCGG
>JBKPDT010000292.1:0-4462 GCA_046728035.1 Candidatus Methylomirabilota bacterium
CGGCAAGGGCGTCGCACCCATCGGCGGCGCGCGCGGCCGCTGCGGGCTGCGTCAGGTCGAGGACGGCCACGCGGTCGGGGCTCGCGCGCCGGGTCGCCTCGACGATCCGGGCGGCGAGCTCGGCGCGCCGCCGGCCCACCACGATGGCGGCGACTCCGCCCCGGCGGCCTCGCAGGTCGGCGTTACGGTGGGCCAGCCGGCCGCCGAGAAGCTGGGCGAGGTTGCGCTGAAGGAGCGGATGGCGAGCGAGGAGGCCGATGAAGTCCTCGCGCGCGAGCTCCATGACCGTCACCTCCGAGCGGGCCATGACGCTGGCCGAGCGCGGAAGATCGGTGACCACGCCCACCTCGCCGATCACGTCGCCCGGGCGCAGACGCGCGACCTCCACCGTGCGCGAGCCGTCCATGGACGTCACGACGGCGTAAGCCAGGCCGCTCCGCACCACGAACACGCGGTCGCTCGGCTCCCCCTGCGCGCAGATGAGCTGGCCCGTACCATGTCGCCGGAGGCGGATCAGCCGTTCGACGTCGAGAAGCGCGGTCTGGTCCAGACCGGCGAACAGCGGTACGCGGGCCAGCGCCGCGGGCAGAGGGGGGTCGGCGACGCGCCCGGGGCTGGAGCGTTCCCCCATCGCTGTCTCCGTTACCGACGGCGGCGCGCGCGCGGCGCCGACCGCTGCCCCGACGGCGACCGCCGGGCGACCGGCCGGCGAGCTGAGGCGCGCTTGACTCCGGCCGGCGCGCCACTATCGTCGGGCGAGCCCGGCGGGCCGTCCTCGAAGAGGATCCGCACCTCCAGCACTCCGTCCGCGAGGTGAGTCGTCACAGGGAATCCCGAACGCCGGAACACCGAGAGCATGGCGCCGTTATCGAGCAGCACGTCGGCGGTGAACCCGCGCACGCCGTGGCTCCTCGCGTACTCCATGATCCGCGCGTGCAGGAGGCCGCCGAGGCCGATCCCCTGCCACTCGGCGTCGACCATGTAGCCGACGTCCGCGAGCCCGGTCTGGGGGTCGAGGAAATAACAGCCGGTCCCCACTATGCGCTCCGACTCGGCCGAACCCACCACGGCGGCGAACGCCATCTCGTGCTCGTAGTTCACGTTGCAGAGATGCTCCGCCATCTCGTTGGTCAAGGAGCGCAGGTGCCGGAAGAAGCGCGTGCGGACGTCCTCGGCGCGGAGCCGGAAGAACAGGTCCTGGAGCGCGCCGGCGTCGCCCGTCCGCGTGGGGCGCACGATGATCTGCCGGCCGTCGCGCAGCTTGGCCGCGCGGACCTCCTCGACCGGGTACGCGGTCCGGCTCCGGACCGTCTGGCCGCTCGGCAGCAGGCCGGCGTCGGCGGCCGCGGCCAGCAGCGCCTCGCGATGCTCGGGATGCGCGAGCTCGATGAGGCTGATCGCCCGCTCGGCGAGCGAGCGCCCGAACAGGTACGCGGTGCCGTATTCCGTGACCACGTAGTGCACGTCCGCGCGCGGGATCGCGACCGCCTCGCGCGGCCCGAGCGCCGCGCGGATGGCCGAGCGGCCGTCCCGCTCGGTCGAGGCGAGGCAGACCACCGCCTTGCCTCCGGGCGAGCGGATCGCGCCGCGGTGGAAGTCCGGCTGGGTCGCGACGCCCCCATAGAGCATGCCGTCGCGGCGGTCCGCGCAGACCTGGCCGGTGAGGTCGATGGCGAACGCCTGCGTGACCGACACCATGCCGCGGTTGGCGGTGATGACCGCCGGATCGCAGACGTACTCGATCGGAAAGAAGGCGAACCGAGGGTCGCCATCGATGAGGTCGTAGAGCCGGCGGCTTCCCATGGCCATGCTCGCCACCACCTGCCCGGCGTGCAGGCTCTTGCGCGCTCCGGTCACCACGCCGCGCTCGACGAGATCGACGACCGGCTCGGTGATGACGTCGGAGTGGATGCCCAGGTCGCGGCGCTCCCCGAGGAAGCGCAGCATCTCGTTCGGCACGCGCCCGAGACCGATCTGTAGCGTGGCGCCGTCCTCGATGATCCGGGCGACGTACCGGGCGATGCGCTCGGCCACCGGGCCGAGTGGCTCGTGCAGGTACTCTATGACTGGGTCGTCGACCGCCACCACCTGATCGAAGCGGTCGAACGGCACCTCGCTCTCGGGTCCCGTCCGCGGCATGTGGGGATTGACCTCGGCGATGACGTGGCGGGCCGCGAGCGTCGCCGCTCGGGTGATGTCCACCGAGACGCCGAGGCTGCACGCACCGCGCTCGTCCGGCGGGCTGACTTGCACGAGGGCGACGTCGAGAGCGAGCTGGCCGCTCCGGAGGAGCCGCGGCACCTCGGCCAGCGACATGGGAATGTAGTCGACGCCCCCCGCCGCGCCCAGCTCGAGCATGTCCCGGCCGACGTAGAAGGCCCGCCGCCGGAATGCGCTCCACGGCCGCCCGTCGCGCTGCCCGGTGGCGCCGTCGGTCAAGAAATGGACGAGCTGGACCCCGGCCGGCGGCGAGGCGCACGCCTCGAGCGCGCCCAGCAGCGTCCGCGGCGTCGCGCACGCGCTCCCCACGAAGACGCGATCGCCCGGCCGGATCACCGCGATCGCCCGCTCCGCCGGCACGGCACGCTCGCGCCAATCGGATCCCACCGCTGCCGTCACGCAGTCATCTCAATCGGTATCCCGGCTCGCCCCGTCACTCGGTCGCAAGTCATCCTGTGCCCTCGCTTCCCGGGCGTCAAGGGATACCCCCTTCGACGATGCGCAACATGAACGCCCTCCGGAGGTGGTCGCGCGTCTGTGGTTCGCGACGGGCCGCCTCCTCGATTCAGAAGCTCAGGGGGATCTCCCGCCCTTCGCGCAGGGAGCGCTCCGCCTCGACGCACACGATCACGCGCTTGCGCGCTTCTTCGCCCGACACGAGCGGCCGCCGCTCGCGGAACGCCACCACGGCTTGCGCGAGCTGTGTCTCCAGCTCGAACAGCTCGCCGGACGCGGCCAGGGTGGCGGTCTCGGCCTCGCCCGCGCCGCGTCGCTGCACCTTCAGCTCGTACGCGGGCTGGCGCGTGCGGTCCATCGTGCCCGACCACCAGGCACGGATGGAGCCGTCGCGTCCGACGACCTCGGTCACGTGGTGGTACTCGAAGGCGGCCAGCGTCTCGGTGACGACGGCATAGGCGCCGCCCCGGAAGCGCAGGAGCGCGGTGAAGTTGTCCTCCATGCCTTCCTCCGAATGCCGGCCGTTGCCCAGGGCCAATACCGACACGGGGTCGCCCTGACGCTCGAGGTACCACATGACGGAATCGAAGGCGTGGACAGGCTCCTCGAGGATCCAGGAGCCTACGCGCGATCGATCGCGACGCCAGCCGTCGGCGCCGGGACGGTAGGGAAAGCGGAAGAGCGACTGGAGCGCGTACATGGGCTCGCCGATGTCGCCCGAGTCGATGATCGCCTTCAAGCGGCCCCACTGGGTCGAGAGTCTCAGCTCGTGGCCGATCGTGAGGACCCGCCCGGTCCGGTGGGCCGCCGCGAGGAGCCGGTCGCACTGCTCCGGGGTGACGGCCATCGGCTTCTCGAGCAAGACGTCCTTGCCATGGTCGAGGGCGGCGACGCCGATCTCCGCGTGCAGGTGGTTGGGAACCACGACGTCCGCCACGTCCACGTCAGCCCGCGCCAGGAGCTGCCGGTAGTCGACGTGCACCGGAACGTCGGGGAAGTCACGACGTGCGGCGACCGCCGTCGCCTCGCTCCGGCAGGCAATGGCGGCCAGAACCGCGCCGGGCGCTTTCCGGATGGCGGTCGCGTGGTGACGGCCCCACAGTCCGTAGCCGATCAGACCGAAGCGCATGCTCATCCCTTGACCGCGCCCGAAACCAGCCCACGCACGACGTACTTCTGCAGGAGCAGGACCAGCACGAGCGTGGGCAGGAGGCCGAGGAGGCAGATCGCCATCATCAGGGTGAAGAATACGAAGTAGTCCGAGACGAGTCCGGCGAGGATCACCGGCACCGTCATCGCCTCGGGTCGGTTGACGACGATGAGCGGGATCAGCAGCTCGTGCCAGGAGATGATGAACAGGATGACCGCACAGGCCGCCAGGCCGGGTGTCGAGAGCGGCAGGATCATCCGGACGAACGCCGTGAAGCGCGTGCAGCCGTCGATCCGGGCGGCGTCCTCCAGCTCCCCGGGGAAGGACGCGAAGTACGGCACGAGGATCATGATGGCGTACGGGATCAGGAAGCCGACCTCGGCGAGGATCACGCCGGTGAGCGAGTTCAGCAGCCCATAAGTCCGGAAGAGGACGTACAGCGGCACCATCAGAACGATCAGCGGCACCATCCGGCTCATGGCGCTCATCTGAAGCAGCATCCGCGTCCAGCGCACCCTCAGGCGGGCGATGGTGTAGGCCGACAGGCTGGCCAGGGCAAGCGCGATCAGCGTGACCGCGACGCCGACGCTGAGGCTGTTGAGGAACGCCGTTGGGAAGCGCTCGACCGATTTCGGC
>JBKPDT010000293.1:0-5636 GCA_046728035.1 Candidatus Methylomirabilota bacterium
TGCTCCTGCCCGCCTTGGCAGTCGCTGAGCAGGTCGGAATTCCCCTCCCGGCCGTGCCGGCTCTCCTCGCGGTAGGGGCCCTGGCCGCGCACGACCGCATCAGCCTCCCGCTCGTGCTCGCGGCGATCTCCGTCGCAGCCCTGGTCGCGGACTTCGCCTGGTATGAGCTCGGCCGTCGTCGCGGGGCGGTGGTGCTGGCGAAACTCAGCCGGCTGTCCCTCGACCCGGACGCGTGCGTGCGCCGCGCCGAGAGCATCTTCGCCCGCCACGGCGCACGGAGCATGCTCGCCGCCAAGTTCCTCCCCGGCGTGACCACGGTCTTGCCGCCGCTTGCCGGCGTTTTCGGGGTCAGGCGAGTCCGTTTCGCGCTCTACGACCTCGCGGGCGTGCTGCTCTGGGCGGGCACGTGGCTGGCGCTGGGATACTTCTTCAGCGACGCCATCGTCCTCATCACCGACCGAGTCACCGCGCTCGGGCGCATGCTCGGCCTCGTCATGGTGGCCGCGCTCGCCGCGTACATTCTCGTCAAGTACGGGCGCCGCTACCTGTTCCTGCGGACGTTACGGGCGGCCAGTATCTCGCCCGAGGCGCTCAAGCGGCGGCTCGACGCCCGAGACGACGTCACGATCATCGATTTGCGGACACCGCTCGAGGTCACGGCCACACCGTACGCCATCCCGGGGAGCCGCTGGCTCGGCGCCGACGCCCTCGCCGAGCACGAGGCCGCCTTCCTCCGATCGCGGGATGTCGTTCTCTACTGTGCCTCATCCGACGACGCGACGAGCGCCCGGGTGGCGCTTCGGCTGAAGCACAAGGGGATCACCCGGGTCCGTCCGCTCGAAGGCGGGCTTGCCGGGTGGATGGCCCTGAATCTTCCCGTTCGAGCGGTTCAGCTGCCCGTCGTACAGTCCCTCGCCGCGTAGCCGATCTGCTAAAACTCAAGCCGGTACAGGCGAACCCACAGGTCCGGTTCGATTCCCCCCTCCTTCTTGATATTGAAACGGTCGCCGTCCCCTGGTCCGGGCATTGGAGTCGTCCGCCAGAGCGACGGGCTTTGGAAGAGCTGCTCACGGAATTCCTCCGTGGCCCAGATCTGCCCCGGATCCACATGTGGCTCGACACGAGACGCGAAGAGAATGGCTTCCCCGCCGCCGATCATCGGCAACCCGTCACTGACACGGTGCCGGACGTGCACCTGGCCATAGTGCAGCGCAACGCGAAGTCGAGGCTGCCCGGGAGCGCGGTACACTTCGTCGATGAGATGTCGAGCGGTCTGAGCCAACGCGGCCGGGTCCTCGTGGGCGATCAGCACAGCGTCTCCCGCCCCGGCCTCCGCGCACACCGCCCCGTGGGTGTAGCGCTTCACCGCTTCTTCCAGTGCCTTGCGAACGGGCCCGTCCGTCCCTGCCCGCATCAGGACCCCGAATCCGTGGATGTCTCCCTTGAGCACACAGAGCGTGCGTATCGTCGGCTCACTGGCCGCGCGCGGGGCCTCCCGCCACGGCCGCCCATAGCCAACGATGGTCACTCGCTCGATGCGGTCGAGGTACGGCGGATTCATGCGTCCTATCACGTCCGATAGAGCCGGATGCACAAGGTAGTCCGTCGCTCGAGGCAGGACGCCGTCCGGCGAGAGCGTGCCCTCGCCAGGGCGCAAGAACCGCTGTACCCACTCCCCGCGCACCCAATCGTGGTGAACGTACCCGAGCAGACCAACCCGATAGAGGGCACAGAACACGTGCCGCTCCTCGAACCCGCCACTCTCCCCGTTGTGTTCCTGGAAGAGGGCTTCGACCTCGTCTCGCGTCAGAACATGTCCAGGGAGCCGCCGTAGAAAACGATCGAGATCCAGGTCGCCAAGGTATGGAGCGATCTCCGCCAGGTACTCGTACGCGATCTCGGCGGCCGCCTGATTCACCACCTCCTTCAAGCGATGCTCCTGCCCCCGTTCCTCCGGTCGAAGAGCCGCAAGGTGCTCCCCGACCGTCATGAGATCGCGCGGTCGGAGTAAGGTGTGCCGGCATAAATAGTCAAAGGCGTCCTCCTCCTCGCGCGTGTAGGTATGAACGACGGTCCTCCGCCCCAGGAAGGCCTCGATCGGATCTACCCGCCGCTCCGGCCGAACCATCCGGTCGCTCTTCTCGAGACGGATGTTGTTGACGAAGATCTCCCGAAGGCTCTCGGTGGAGTAGACGATGTCGACCGCGCTCCCCCGATACTGCTGGGCCATGACCGTTGTCTGCAGTAGGCGGGAATAGGCTTCCTTTCGCACCGCGGCGAAGACTTTTATATGGTGATTGATGCGTCGAAGCTGATAGGCAACCTCGACGAGACCGAGTTGGGCGAAATACCACACATTTGGCGAGAGCTGTCCAGTGACGCTCGGGCTCGCCTTGACACCCTCGATGTGCTTGTTGAAGTACTCGTCGACTCCGTCGATGAAGATGGCGACCGGGGACGTGACCGCTCGAAGAAGGGGCACAAGCCGCCCGTCGGTATCGGTGGCACAGCGTTGAAGGTCACTCGGGTTGAAGTCGAGGAGACGCACGAAATGGTCGACGACGCTGCGCAAATGGTCATCAGCGATCAAGACTGCTAGCTTCGGGCCAACCCTCAGGCCCCCGGTCTGTCCCAGGTGCTTGAGAGTGGCCACGGCAATCGCCGTCAACCACAACTTGGACCACGGCAGAGGTGAGGCCGCGAAAAACGCCAACGCCTCGCTGCCGAAGATCTTGTCGCCGATCGGCTTGTCGAGAAGGGTTCCGGTAGGAAGGCAGGCGGCCCGTCTGTCCTGCTGGTAGAGAATCCGCTTGGCTTTGAGGAGCAGGGTCTTCCCAAAGCCCTTCGTTCCGATGACGATGAACTTATCGTCTCGATCCGGACTCAGGAAGCTGTCGATCTCCGGTGTCCGGTGAAGGAGAGATTCGTCGAAATCCTCCGCGACGCGGATGTCATCGGCGTCCACGGTCCACGCTCGCATGTTTCCTCCAGCGCAGCAGCGAAGGGTCGAATGAGGGTCTTGAGGATACCGCCGTTTGAACCCGTTTTCCAGATCGCGAGAACGACGAAACCCGGCTGATCGCAACGTCAACGTAGCAAGACCCGCGCTATAATCCCGCTGCCATGCCGGCTCGGAACCGGGCTACCCCGGAGGTCACTCGAGATCAGAGGAGAGAGACGATGAGACGAGCGCTCGCCCCGCTGTTGATTGCCGGGTTCCTCGGCGCCGCCGGCCCGGCCGCGGCGCAGAGCCCCACCGTGGCGCAGTTCTGGTATTCCTTCGGAGGTACGAACCGCGAGGTGACCGAGGCCCACATCAAGCGGTTCAACGAGTCTCAGTCCAAGTACAGGATCGAAGGAACCTTCCAGGGCGATTACTTCGAGGCGCTGGCCAAGATCCGAGCCGCAGCGGCGACGAAGACCGCGCCCGCCGCGTTCCACGTGATCGGCGAGGCCATCCCGCAGCTCGCCGCCTCCGGGCTCTTCGAGAACCTCGAGCCCTACGCCAAGGGCCCGAACGGCGCCAACCTCGAGGACTACCTCCCCGGGCAGACCCAGCACACCTATTTCGACTACCTGGGCAAGCCGGCGGCGCCGCTGATGGCGCTGCCCTTCTTCCGCTCGACGCCGATCCTCTACTACAACGCCGACATGCTGGCCGCCAAGGGCGTGAAGGTGCCGACCACGTGGGACGAGCTGCGGGACGCGGCGGCCAAGCTCACCGTCCGCGAGGGCGACGAGATCAAGACGTACGGGTTCGAGGTGCCGGTGGACTGGTGGTTCTGGTACGCGCTGCTTCACGAAGCGGGCGGCTCGCTGGTGACGCCCGACGGCAAGAAGGCCGCCTTCCGCGAGAAGGGGACGGAGGCGCTCCAGTTCTGGGTCGACCTCGTGAACAAGGATAAGACGATGAAGCGGCCGCCGGGCAAGGACTACAACGCCTGGGCGGTGACCAACACCGACTTCATCAACGGCAAGGTGGCGATGATCTTCACCTCGACCGCCTTCCTCAACTACATGACCGAGAACGCCAAGTTCAAGCTCGGCACCGCCTTCCTGCCCGGCAAGGTCAAGCAGGCGGTTCCCACCGGCGGAACTTTCTTCGTCATCGCCCGGGACGCGCCGCCGGCCCAGAAGGAAGCCGGCTGGGCCTTCATCAAGTGGATGACGGAGCCCGCGCAGACGATCTCGCTGTCCAAGGCCACCGGCTACATGCCGATCCGCACCTCGGCCGTCAACTCGCCCGAGATGCAGGCCTTCTACAAGCAGAACCCGAACTACAAGACCGCCATCGACCAGCTCCGGACGGCCCAGCGCTTCCCGTACACCCCCGCCCTGATCGAGATCCAGCGGGAGGTGATCCAGCCGAACCTCGAGGCGGCGGTGCTCGGCATCAGGACGGCGGCGGAGATCATGCAGGCGGCCGAGGCCAAGGCCAACGAGATCCTCGCCAAGCACCCCTAGCCGGGCGCGCGCGGAGGCGCGGCTGGGGTACGCCCTGGCCGCGCCCTCGCTGCTGCTCTTCGCGCTCGTCTACCTCTATCCCGTCGCCTACTCGGCTTGGGTAAGCCTGCACGAGTGGGACCTCGTCATGCCGGCGCGCTGGGTGGGCGCCAAGAACTACCGCGCCCTTGTCTCCCCCGAGTTCGGGGAGGTCGTCACCAACACCGTCAAGTACTCGGTCGGCGTGGTGGTCTTGTCCCAGACGCTCGGGCTTGCCCTGGCGGTGCTCCTGAACGACCGCACGCGCCTGGGCGCGCTCCTGCAGGGGGCGATCTTCAGCTCTTACGTCGTCTCCTGGGTGGCGGTGTCGCTGCTCTGGATCTGGCTGCTCGACCCGCAGTACGGCCTGGTCGCCTACGTGCTTCGGCTCGTCGGCCTGCGCGGCGTGAACTGGCTCGGCGACCATCGCTGGGCGCTCTGGACGCTCGTGCTGGTCACGGTGTGGAAGACGGTGGGCTACCCGATGGTGATCTACCTCGCCGGCCTCCAGGCCATTCCGGGCGACCTCTACGAGGCCGCGGCGCTCGACGGGGCGGGCGGCTGGCAGCGCTTCCGCCACATCACGTGGCCGCTGCTCACGCCCACCACCCTGTTCCTCCTGGTCACGCTGACGATCACGAGCTTCCAGGGCTTCGACATCGTGAAGATCATGACCCAGGGCGGCCCGGTCACCTCGACCATGATCTATGTGTACTACATCTACGAGCAGGCCTTTCAGTACTTCAAGCTCGGTAAGGCGTCGGCGGCGGTGGTGCTCTTCTTCATCGTGATCGTGGCGCTCACCTTCGCCCAGTGGCTCGCCTTCCGGCGCCGCGTCCACTACACCACGTGAGCGCGCGCCGCGCCTCGATCCGCGCCATCACGCTCGCCGCGCTGGCGCTGGTGGCGATCGTCGAAGTCTTTCCCTACCTGTGGATGGTGAGCACCTCGCTCAAGGACATGGCCGGCGTGACTCGGTTCCCGCCCGCCCTCTGGCCTTCCACGCCCCACTGGGAGAACTACGCCAAGGCCTGGGCCTCGGGGCCGTTCCTGCGTTACGCCGTGAACAACGTGGTCCAGACCATGGGCATCCTCGTCTGCCAGCTCTTCTTCGGCTGCCTGGCCGGCTTCGCGTTCAGCAAGCTGCGCTGGCG
>JBKPDT010000294.1:0-10100 GCA_046728035.1 Candidatus Methylomirabilota bacterium
CGTCTTCGAGTGCGTGGGCGTGCCCGGCGTGCTCGACCAGCTCATGGCGGCAGCGCCGCGGGGGACGCGCATCGTGGTGGTCGGCGTGTGCATGGAGCCCGACACCATCCACCCCATGCTGGGGATCAGCAAGGAGCTGAACCTCCAGTTCGTGCTGGGCTATACCGCGGATGAGTTCGCGGCAACGCTCGGCCACATCGCGGCGGGCGCCATCCCCACCGCGCCGCTCATCACCGGCACGGTGGGCGTGGACGGCGTGGCGGGGGCCTTCGAGGCGCTCGCCTCGCCCGAGCGGCACGCCAAGATCATCGTCGAGCCCTGGCGCTAGCAGGCTGCGTAAAACTCGCAGGAGCCTGCTAGTCGAGGATGTGGCGGTCGGGCACGACCGCGAGCAGCTCCCCCTCGAGCACGGGGGCGCCGGCGCGGCGCACCACCACCTTCACCCAGCGCTTCTTCCCCTCGGCGCGCTCGACGGCGGCCTCCGCCTCCACGCGGTCCCCCACTACCACCGGGCCGAGGAACTTGAGGGTGGCGCCGGCCAGCACCACGGTGGGCTCGTTCACGGCGAGCATGGCGGCGTAGTCGGCGAGACCGAAGGTGAAGCCGCCGTGCACGAGGCCGCGCCCGTCCGCGGCCATCTCGGACGTCGCGTCCAGCGTGACGCGGGCCCGGCCGGCCTCGAGGTCGACGGGGCACCCGCACAGGTGAGACGCGATCCGCTCGTGGGTGCGCTGTTCCATGACGTCCTCCCGGGCCGAGTGTACGCGAAACGCGGCCCCCGCATTGACCCTCGGGGCGGGGGCCCGTATGATCGCCTTCGTCCGCGAGCATTGCCCCGTCCAACCCGAAAGGACCGGTCATGGCCACGATCACGGGATCCGAGGTGCTGGCGCAGTCTCTCAAGGCCCAGGGGCTCGACACGATGTTCTACCTCATGGGCGGGCCCATGCTCGAGACGGAGGCCGCGTGCATCAAGCTCGGCATCCGCGCCATCGACACGCGCCACGAGCAGGCCGCCGCCCTCGCCGCGCACGCGTGGACGCGGGTGACGCGGCGGCCGGGGGTCGCGATGGGCTGCTCGGGCCCCGGCGCCATCAACCTGGCCACCGGCGTGGCCAACGCCTTCACCGACTGCGCGCCGCTGGTCGCCATCGGCGGCTCGAGTCCGCGGGTGTTTCTCGGGATGGAGGCCTTCCAGGAGATCGATCAGGTCGCCTTGATGAAGCCGATCACGAAGTGGGCCGAGCGCATCTACGACGCCCGGCGCATCCCCGACGTGGTCGAGACCGCCTTCCGCCAGGCGACGTCCGGCCGGCCCGGGCCGGTGTACATCGACATGCCGGGCGACATCCTCGGCGAGAAGGTGGAGGAGGAGCAGATCCGCTACCCGGGGCCGTGGCGTCCGGCGCCGCGAACGCTGGGCGAGCCCGGCGCCGTCCGCGAGGCCGTCGCGCTCCTGGCCAACGCCGAGCGGCCGGTGGTCATTGCGGGGAGCGGCGTCTGGTGGTCGGACGGTGCCGCCGCGCTGCAGGCCTTCGTGGAGGCCACCGGCATTCCCTTCTACACCACACCCATCTCGCGCGGGCTCATCCCCGAGGACCATGCCCTCGCCTTCCTCAACGCGCGGAGCAAGGCCTTCACCGAGGCCGACGTGGTGCTGGCGGTGGGCACGCGCTTCAACTGGATGATCCAGTTCGGGCGCCCGCCGCGCTTCGCCGCCGATCTCAAGGTGATCCACGTGGACGTGAACCCGGCCCAGCTCGGCCACAACCGCGCCGTGGACGTGCCCATCGCGGGCGATGCGCGCGCCGTGCTCGAGCAGCTCCGCGCAGAGGCGGAGGGCAAGATCGCGCTCAAGCGCTATGCCCCCTGGACCGGCAAGCTGCGCACGCTCGACGCGGAGAAGGGCGCCGAGCAGGACAAGGCGATGAGCGTCGACCCGACCCCCATCCACCCGCTGCGGCTCTGCAAGGAGGTTCGCGACTTCATGCGGCGCGACGGCATCTTGGTGGTGGACGGCCAGGAGATCCTCAACTACGGCCGCCAGGCCATCCCCACCTACGTGGCTGGCCACCGATTGAACTCCGGTGCATTCGGAACGATGGGGGTGGGCCTCCCCTTCGGCGTGGGGGCGAAGGTGGCGAAGCCCGACGCGCAGGTGCTCGTGCTCCACGGGGACGGCTCCTACGGCATCAACGCCATGGAGATCGACACCGCGGTCCGCCACAAGATTCCCGTGGTGGTGGTCATCAGCAACAACGGCGGCTGGACCGCGGACGCGCCGTGGACGCGGCCCCTGCCCAAGCCCGGGCGCAACCTCGGTCACACGCGCTACGACCGGGTCGCGCAGGAGCTGGGCGCCCACGGCGAGTTCGTGGAGAAGCCCCACGACATCCGCCCGGCGCTGGAGCGGGCGTTCGCCTCGGGCAAGCCCGCGGTGGTCAACGTGATCACCGACTCGAAGGCCCGCGCGCAGACGGTGCGCTTCTCGGCGTACACCACCTGAGCGCGGAGGACGGGACCATGCCCAAGGCCCTCGACGGGATTCGCGTGTTGGACCTCACCCAGTACGAGGCGGGCCCTTCCTGCACCCAGATGCTGGCCTGGCTCGGCGCCGAGGTCATCAAGGTGGAGCCGCCCGACGGCGAGCCCGGTCGCACCGCGCTCTCCGACAAGCGCGGCGAGGACGCGTGGTTCTTTCTGCTCCTCAACTCCTGCAAGAAGGCGGTCACCCTCAATCTCAAGATGCCGCGCGGCCGCGCGATGTTCGAGGAGCTGGCGAAGACGGCGGACGTGGTGGTCGAGAACCTCGGTCCCGGCTCGATGGACCGGCTCGGGCTCGGCTACGAGACGCTCAAGCGGTTGAACCCGCGCATCATCAGCGTGTCCGTGAAGGGCTTCGGCGCGGGCGGGCCATACGAGAACTACAAGAGCTTCGAGTGGATCGCCCAGGCGATGGCGGGCGCCATGAGCATGACGGGCTCGCCGGACGGCCCGCCCACCAAGGCCATCGGCGGCCTCGCCGACACGGGCGCGGGGCTGCACGCCGCCATCGGCATCCTCGCCGCCATCATCCAGCGCCAGGCGACCGGCGTGGGCCAGCAGATCGAGGTGGCCCAGCAGGACTCGGTGGTGAACCTCCTCCGCATCCACCTGCGCGAGACCTATGCCAGCGGCAAGCCCGCCCCGCGGCAAGGCAACCGCTCGGCGACCGCCGCACCCTCGAATCTCTATCGGTGCCGCGGCGGTGGCCCGGATGACTACGTCTTCATCCACATCGCCACCGTGGAGATGTGGAAGACGCTCACCCGCATCGTGGGCCGGCCCGAGCTGGGCGCGGACCCGCGCTATGCCGACCGACGCGACCGCGTGCAGTTCATCGACGAGATCGACCCCATGATCGAGGCGTGGACGCGCGAGCGCCCCAAGCACGAGGTGCTGGAGATCCTGGCCGGCCAGGGCATTCCCTGCGGCGCCGTGCTCGACTCCCGCGAGGTGCTCAGCGACAAGCATCTCCGCGCGCGCGGCTTCATCACCGATCTCGAGCACCCGCGGCGCGGGGGCTATCCCATGCCGGGCAATCCCGTGCGCATGTCCGAGTCGCCCACCGAGGTGACGCGGGCGCCCCTGCTCGGCGAGCACAACGCCGAGGTGTACGGGAAGCACCTCGGCCTCGGCGGCGAGGAGCTGGATGGACTCCGTCGCGACGGCGTGATCTGAGGGTGTGATGTGAGGAGGCCGCGATGCTGATCGAGCGCATCGACATCTACCGGGCGCACCTGCCCACCGCCATCAACTTCCGTACCTCGTACGGCGATCATCTCTATACCGACACCTTGCTCGTCCGTATGGAGAGCGGCGGCGTCCACGCCTGGGGCGAGTCCTGCCCGCCCGCGCGGCCGGCCTACTCGTCGGAGCACACCGCCGCCGCCTTCCTCACCGTGCGCGAGCACATGGCCCCCCTTGTGATCGGGCAGCAGCTGGACTCCGCCGAGGCCCTGCTCGAGCGCTTCGATTTCGTGAAGGGCAATCAGTTCGCCCGTTCGGCCCTCGAGATCGCGTGGTGGGTGCTCGAGGCCAAGCGCCGCGGCGTCCCGCTCCACGAGGCGCTGGGGGGCAAGGGCGACCACGTGAAGGTGGGCGCCGACTTCGGCGTCCAGGACACCCTCGACGAGCTGATGGAGAAGATCCAGGGCGCGGTGGACGCGGGGTTCCCCCGGATCAAGCTCAAGTTCCGCCCGGGCTGGGACGTGAAGATGGTGGACGCGGTGCGGTTGACCTTCCCCGACTTCACCTTCCACATCGACTGCAACGCCGCCTACACCATCGCGGATGCCGATCTCTTCCGTTCGCTGGATCGCTACCGGCTGGCCATGATCGAGCAGCCGCTGATGGACGACGGCGCCAGCCTGGTGAACCACGCCGAGCTGCAGAAGCGGATCGAGACGCCCGTCTGCCTCGACGAGAGCGCGCAGAGCCTGGCCCACGTGCAGGCGGCCATTCGCCTGGGCGCGTGCCGCGTGATCAACATCAAGATGGCGCGCGTGGGCGGCCTCGCCGCCTCGCGGGACATCCAGGCCCTCTGCGCGGAGCACGGCATCCCATGCTGGGTGGGCGGCATGCTGGAGAGCGCGGTAGGCGGGCAGATCTGCGCGGAGCTGGCCACCCTGCCGAACTTCACCTATCCCGGAGACATCTTCCCGTCGTCCTACTTCTACACGAACGACATCGGCAAGCCCGAGATCGCGGTGAGCGGACGGGGCGAGGTGGCGACCTCCACGGTGCCGGGAATTCCGCAGGAGCCCGATCCCGATCTCCTCGCGCGGTGGACGGTGGATCACGCCGGCTTCCGCGCCTAGCCGCCTCTCGCTCCGGCGTCAGTGACGACCGCCGGGCTGTCCACCTTCGCCGCATTCCGGGACCGGAACTATCTCCTCTACTGGCTGGGCCTGGTCTGCTACGTGCTCGGGCATCGCGCGGAGTACGTCACCTTCGCGTGGATCACCTGGGAGCTCACCCACGATCCGCTGTCCCTCGGCTATCTCGGCCTCGTCCAGGGCGTGCCCCTGGTCGTCTTCCAGCTCTTCGGGGGCGTGCTCGCCGACCGCACCGACCGGCTGCGGCTCCTCATCGGCACCCAGGTCCTCACCGCGCTGACGCTCACCGCGGCCTTCGCTCTCGCCCTGCTCGGCCAGGCCCGGTTCGAGCACCTCCTCGTGCTCGCGGCGCTGACCAACACGTTCCGCGCCTTCGACGAGCCGAGCCGCATGTCCCTGGTGCCGCAGCTCGTCGACCGCAGCCGGCTCCCCAACGCCATCGCGCTGGGCTCGATCCCCTGGCAAGCCGGCCGCATGATCGGCCCGTCCATCACCGGGATCCTCATCGCCGCCTTCGGCGGCTCCATCGGCTTCGGAGTGGCGGCCGTCGCCTCCTATGCCGCGCTGGCGCTCTACGGCCAGATGCGGCTCGCCGTCGGCGGGCCCGCGAGCGACGGCCAGCGCGTGCTCCGTCAGTTCGCCGACGGGCTCGGCTTCGTCGCGGGGAACTTCGTCTTCGTCTGCCTCATCGGGCTGGCGCTCTTCAACAGCCTCTTCGCGATGTCCTATCTCACGCTCCTGCCCGTCTTCGCCGATGCCTACTTCGGCATGGGCCCGACCGGCTACGGCCTCTTGCAGGCCGCCCATGGCGCCGGCGCGCTGACCGCTACCTTCACGGTGGCCACCTTCACGCATCTCATCCGGCAGCGCGGGGTCTTCCTGCTCGCGGGCGCGGCGGGGCTGGGCTTCGTGCTCATGGCCTTCGCGTACGCGCCGGGGATCGGCCTGGCCTTCCCGCTGCTGGTGCTCGTCGGCTTCACCAATACCTTCTATCTCACGCAGACGAGCACCTATCTCCAGCAGCGTGTCCCCGACCAGCTCCGCGGCCGGGTGATGAGCCTCTACTCGCTGTGCTGGAACCTCCTGCCGCTGGGCGGCCTGCTCGCGGGCGTGCTGGCGGCGGTGGTGGACGCCCGCTTCGCGGTGCTGGTGGGCGGCGGGATGGTGGCGGCGAACGCGCTGCTGCTGCTCGGCTCCGCCCGCCTGCGGGCGATCCGCTAGGCCGGCGCCGGCTCGAGCTGGGCGCGGGCCCAGGCGACGTCCGACTCGGTGGCCGGGTTCACGACCGGGTCCGGCAGGTCGGGCGCGCTCGGGCCGTCGCCTGCCACTGTCGTGCGATGCATGACCCGGCGGTAACGGCTCTCGTCCCACGGCCGGCCCCGATGGAGCGCGCAGCGGTTGTCCCACATCACGAGGTCGCCCGCCTGCCAGCGGTGCGTGTAGACCAGGTCCGGCCGCGTCGCGCGCTCGAGCAGCTCGCGCAGGAGGAGTCTCGCCGCCGCCGTCGGCATGCCGACGATCTCGCAGGCATGCGAGGCCACGTAGAAGGCCTTGCGCCCGTTCACGGGATTCGTCCGCACCAAGGCCTGCGGCACCGGCGGCACCTGCGCGGCATGCTCGGGCGGCAGCAGGTCGTCGGCGATGAGCCCACGCGAGTAGACGAAGCTGTGAATGGCCACCTTGCCTTCGAGCAAGCCCTGGAGCTCCGGCGAGAGCCGCTCCCAGGCCACGCGCATGCTCGCGTACTGGGTCTCGCCGCCCTCCGGCGGGACCTCGCGGGCGGACAGGAGCGAGGCCAGGGCGGGCACCCGCTTGAACGAGCTGTCGGTATGCCACATCTGGTTGCCGGCGTTGAAGAGGTTGCGCTTGTCGCCGCGCGGGATGAGCCGGTCCTCCGCGTCCACGTTGGCGAGGTTGGCGATGTGCGGGAGCGTGCGGTCCTGCGAGTTGATGCTGCGGATGGTGGTCTCGAGCGGTCCGAAGCGCTGGCTGAAGGCGATCTGCTCCTCGTCGGTGAGCGATTGCCCGCGGAAGAGGAGCACGGAGTACTCGTTGAAGGCGGCGACGATCTCCGGGAACGTGGCGTCGTCCACGCGCTTGAGGTCCACGCCGAGGATCTCGGCGCCGAAGAGCGGATGCAGCCGGCGGGTCGCGAGGCCCATGGGCCGATCATAGCATCGTAGCCGGACGCGGTGTATCGGGCTGCGGACGTTGACGGACGCGGCGCGGGCGGCTACCGTGGCGAGCATGGGGCAGGTTCCCCTTACCCTACGGCGCTGGCAGCGAGCGGAGTACGACCGCCTGGTGGACCTCGGCGTGTTCCGGGGCGAGCCCCTCGAGCTGATCGGCGGCGAGCTCGTCGTCGCCGAGCCCCAGGGCGCCTACCACGTATCCACGATCAGCAAGGTCGACTATGTGCTTCGCGCGATGCTACCACCGGGCTGGCTGGTCCGGACGCAGGCGCCGGTCTGGCTGGACGACGAATCCGAGCCCGAACCCGATCTGGCGGTGGTGCCGGGTGGTCCCGACGATTATCAAGACTCTCACCCATCTCGGCCGGCGCTTCTGATCGAGGTGGCCGATGCGAGCCTGGGCTTCGATCGCGAGCGGAAGGGCAGCCTCTACGCACGGGCCCGCGTCGCGGATTACTGGATCGTGAATCTGGTCGACCACGTGCTGGAGGTGTACCGGGAGCCTGTGCCCGACGCGGCCGCTCCTCATGGCTGGCGCTACGCGTGGGCCACCCGACTGAGTCCACCCGCTGCGGTCACGGCCCTCGGATTCGCCGATCGGCCGATCCTCGTCTCGGACCTTCTGCCATCACGCCGCCGCGACACGTGATCGTGTGCGGCGCCGGCGTGGTCGGCGCCTCGGTGGCCTACTTCCTCGCCCGCCGCGGTATCGCCGTCACCCTCGTGGAGCGCGCGGGCGTAGCTTGCGCCGCTTCGGGCAAGTCCGGCGGGTTCCTGGCGCTCGACTGGTGCGATGGCTCGCCGGTCGGTCCCCTCGCCCGCGCGAGCTTCGCGCTCCATGCGGAGCTCGCGCGCGAGCTCGGCGGCGACCACGGCTACCGCCGCATGGACACCTTCATGCTGGCAGCGCGCGAGCGCGGGCACGTAGGCGGTGGCCATCGCGTCGCGGCGCCGGCCTGGCTGGACAGCGCCGGCATCGTCACCGCGGCGCTGGGCTCCCCGGAGACCACCGCCCAAGTCGATCCCGCGCGCTTCACCGCGGCCCTCGTCGCGGGCGCGCAAGCGCGCGGCGCAGCGCTCCGCATCGGGCGCGTCGAGCGCGTGGTCGAGCGTGACGGCGCGGCCCGGGGGGTGACGGTGGACGGCGAGATGCTGGAGGCCGACGCGGTGGTGCTCGCGCTGGGGCCGTGGACCGGGCGCGTGGCGGGCCGGCTGCTCCCCCGCGTCCACGGGCTCAAGGGCTATAGCGTGACCCTCGCCGCCGGCGACATGCCCGCCCATGCGCTCTTCGTCGCTACCGCACTGCCGACGGCCGCGCGCTGGAGCCGGAGATCTTCCCGCGGGCCGGGGGCGAGGTCTACGTGTGCGGCATGGCGGATCCGGCGCCGCTCCCGGACGCTCCGGAGGCAGTGACGGTGAGCGAGGCGGCGTGTGACGTCCTCGCGCGCGCCGCCGGCCGGGTGTCCACCGCGCTGGCGGCGGCGCGCGTCACGCGCCGGCAGGCCTGCTACCGGCCCGTCACCGACGACGGCCTGCCGCTCATCGGCCGCGTCCCCGGGCTTCGTGGCGCCTTCGTGGCGACCGGCCACGGGCCCTGGGGCATGCTCAATGCGCCGGCCACCGGCCAGGCCCTGGCCGAGCTGATCGCGGACGGCGCCGCCGCGTCGGTGGATCTCGCGCCCTTCGACCCCGCGCGGCTCCCACCCGCGCGCGGCTAGCCGAGATTGGCGCGGACCAGGCGCGCGCCCTCGGCGAGGGCGCGGAGCTTGCAGAAGGCGGTGTCGCGCGGGAGATACTTCATCCCGCAGTCCGGCGCGGGGACGAGCCGCTCCGGCGCCACCCACTTGAGGCCGGCCCGGATCCGCGCCGCCACCTGATCTGCGGTTTCCACCGAGGGATCGCCGAGGTCGATCACGCCCAGGACGACGGTCTTGGGGGCGAGCTCCGCGAGCACGCCGAGATCCAGCCGGGGCTGCGCCGCCTCGATGGAGATCTGCGCGGCGATGGTGTCGGCGAGCTGGGGAAGGAAGGAGTAGCCGGCGGGCTTCTGGTGCCGGACCACCGCAGCGTAGCCGAAGCAGAGATGCAGCGCGGTCGGCACCGTGATTCCCGCCAGCGCCCGATTGATCGCGGGCACCGCGAAGCGCTTCGCCGCATCCGGATCGTTCCGCAGCCAGGGCTCGTCGAGCTGGATCACATCCGCCCCCGCGGCCTGCAGGTCGAGGGCCTCGGCATTGACAGCCGCGGCGAAGTCCATCGCCATCTCGTCCACGTCGCGGTAGTGCTCGTTCTTCGCCTGCTGGGCGAGGGTGAAGGGCCCGGGCAGGGTGATCTTGGCGAGGCGCTCGGTGTGGCGGCGGAGGAACTGCATGTCGCGCAGCTCGACGGGCCGCGCGCGCCGGATGGGGCCCACCACGCGGGGCACGGGCGTCTCCTTGCCGTTGCGGTCGCGGATCACGCCGGGATTCGCCGCGTCGACGCCCTCCAGCGCCGTGGCGAACCGGTTCGAGTAGCTCTCGCGCCGGATCTCGCCGTCGGTGACGATGTCGATGCCCGCGCGCTCCATCTCGCCGATGGCGACACGGGTGGCGTCGTCCCGCGCCTCCTCGAGGAGCGGCTCCGGCACGCGCCACATCGCCTGGAGGCGCACGCGCGGCACGCCCTTGGCCAGCAGCGTGCGATCCACGAGCCACGCGGGCTGAGGATAGCTCCCCACCACCGTGGTGGGCAGCGTGTGATCCGGCATCATGCCTTGGGCCGGAGCCCCACCTCCGCGAGCCGGGGAAACACGGTGTCGCGGAAGGCGGCGATCTCCGCCTCGGGTGGAGCGAAGGTGAGCAGCGGCATGAGGTAGAGGTTCCGCACGCCGAGCTTGGTCATCTCCGCGATCCGTCCCGCGCAGTCGGCGGGCGTCCCGATGAGCCCCATCGCCTCGCAGAGCTGCGCCACGATCTCGTCGGGCACGAAGGCGGTGGCCTTGATGGCGGCCTCCCAGTCGTGCGCGTGGGAGAGATCGGGATAGACCTGCTTC
>JBKPDT010000295.1:0-3487 GCA_046728035.1 Candidatus Methylomirabilota bacterium
GATCCGCGCCCACAAGCCGACCAACACCATCTTCATCCGGCACTACCAGGCCGACCTGGAGCGGATCAAGAAGCTCATCCGCGAGCAGCTGGACATCCCGCTGCCGCAGGTCAAGATCGAGGCGCGGATGGAGATCCTCGACCGCACCGCGCTGGAGGCGATCGGCGTGCAGTGGGGCGGCGCCACCGCCGTCAATACCGGAGCCCAGACCTTCGTGGGCCAGGGCTTCCAGTCCGCGCCCAGCACGGTCCCGGGCCTGACCCTGCCCGCGGTGGGCGGTGTGCTGCAACCCGACGGTTCCACCGTAGTGACCGCCCCGTCAGGAATCCAGGGCTTCCAGTCAAGGAACTCCGACCTCAACCTGTCTCGCCTCCTGCCCATCGACAGGTTCACCGGGCTGCCGATCGGCGGCAACCTCGTGAACATCCCGTTCCAGAGCCTGCCCAACGCGTCCCAGTTCACACCTGCCGGCGGCATCGCGTTCGGTATCGTCGGCAGCAGGTTCAACATCAACCTGGCGCTGCAGGCGCTCGAGAACCAGGGCAAGACGCGGACGCTCGCGCGGCCCGAGATCGTAACCGTCGAGAACAACAAGGCCGAGGTGTCGCTCGGTGAGGAAATCCCCTACGCGACGGTCAGCTCGGCGGGCACGCAGATCCAGTTCAAGGAGGCCGTGCTCAAGCTCTCCGTCACGCCCACCGTGACGCGGGAGAGGGTGAACAACGAGGACATCACCAAGATCAAGATGGTGGTGATGGTCGAGAACAACTCGCGCGGCGACACCATCACCCCCGCGGCGGGCGTCAGCGTGCCGATCATCAACCGCCGCAAGGCCGAGACGCAGGTGCTCATGAAGGAAGGCGAGCGCCTCGTCATCGGCGGCGTGACCCAGTCCGTCCAGCAGAATACTGTGAGGAAGGTGCCCATCTTCGGGGACATGCCGGTGCTCGGTTGGCTGTTCAAGGCGCGGGAGAACTTCGAGACGGGCCGTGAGCTGGTGGTCTTCCTCACGCCCTCGCTGGTCAGGACCGACGGCGCGATCGCGGCGCGGCCTGCGGCCAGCAGATAGCGGGGGGCGGTGAGCGGGGCGTTCCGGTTCCTCACCGCGGGGGAATCCCACGGTGAGGCGCTGACCGCCATCATCGAGGGGCTCCCGGCAGGGCTCCCCCTCAGCGAGGCGGACATCGACGCCGACCTCGCCCGGCGGCAACGGGGCTACGGCCGCGGCGGCCGGATGAAGATCGAGCGGGACCACGCCCACATCTCCGCGGGCGTGCGGTGGGGGATGACGCTTGGCAGTCCCCTCACCCTCACCATCCAGAACCGCGACTGGGAGAACTGGAAGGACACCATGGCGGTGGGCGACCCGCCCGCCGGCGCCTCCGCCAAGGCGGTGACCCGGCCCCGTCCCGGCCATGCCGACCTCGCCGGGGCCATGAAGTACGGGCATCGCGACATCCGCAACGTCCTCGAGCGATCCAGCGCCCGTGAGACCACCGCGCGGGTAGCGGTGGCGGGGGTGGCCCGGCGCCTTCTCCGTGAGTTCGGCATCACGATCCTGAGCCATGTCACCGAGATCGGCGGGGTGCGCATCGGCCCCCTCGCCCTGCCCTGGGAAGAGATCGCGCAGCGGGCCGAGGCCAGCGAGGTCCGCTGCGCCGATCCCGAGGCCGAACGCGCCATGATCGAGGCCATCGACGCGGCCAAGGGCAAGGGCGACACCCTCGGCGGCGTCTTCGAGGTGGTGGCGATAGGCTGCCCGGTGGGCCTGGGGTCCTACGTGCATTGGGACCGCAAGCTCGACGGGCGGCTCGCCCAGGCCTTCTGCTCTATTCACGCCATCAAGGGCGCCGAGGTCGGCATGGGCTTCGAGGCGGCGCGGCGGCCGGGCTCGGAGGTCCACGATGAGATTCTTTTCGATGCCGTCGGCGGTTTCACGCGGGGCACCAATAGCGCGGGCGGGCTCGAGGGCGGCGTGACCAACGGCCAGCCGGTGGTCGTCCGCGCCGCGATGAAGCCCATCTCCACCCTGCGCCGGCCCCTCCGGTCCGTCGACCTCGAGACCAAGGAGGCGGTGGAGGCGGTGGTGGAGCGCAGCGACGTCTGCGCGGTGCCCGCGGCGGGCGTGGTGGGCGAGGCGATGATGGCGATCGTCCTCGCCGAGGCCTTCCTTGCCAAGTTCGGCGGCGACAGCCTGGACGAGATCCGCCGAAACTATCGCGCCTACCAGGAGTACCTGAAGAACTGGTGACGCGGGCCGCGCGGGCGGCCCTTGCGCGTACACTCTAGCCCATGCACGACATCTCGGTGAGCCTCGGCCCACGCTCCTACCGGATCCTCGTCGAGCCGGGTGTCCTCGGTCGCGTGGGCGACGAGCTGGCCCGGCTGGGCGTGGGCGCCAAGGTCGCCCTCTTCTCCGATCGAGGTATCCTCGCCCGTCATGGCGCACCGGTGCGCGAAAGCCTCGACAAGGCCGGCTTCCAGGTCACGGTGGTGGAGCTGCCCGAGGGGGAGAGCGCCAAGACCGTAGAAGTGGCGGTTCGCGGCTGGGATGCCCTCCTCACCGCCGGACTCGACCGAGGATCCACCGTGGTATCCCTGGGCGGCGGCGCGGTGGGGGATCTCGCCGGCTTCGTGGCTGCCACCTACATGCGCGGGGTCAATTTCGTCCAGCTCCCGACCACCCTCCTGGCCCAGGTGGATGCCTCGAGCGGTGGCAAGACCGCCATCGACCATCCCGAGGCGAAGAACCTGATCGGCGTCTTTCACCAGCCCCGTCTGGTGCTGGTAGACACGGCGGTGCTCGCCACCCTGCCCGACCGCGAGTACCGGTCCGGCCTCGCCGAGGTGATCAAGCACGGGATCGTGCTCGACGCCACCTACTTCGCCGATCTCGAGGCAAGCTGCGGTCCGCTTCTCGCCCGGGAAATCGACACGCTCACCCGGGTGGTGGCGGGCTCCTGCCGCCTCAAGGCTCACGTGGTGGAGCGCGACGAGCAGGAGGCCGAGCTGCGGGCGGTGCTCAACTACGGCCATACCATCGGGCACGCGCTGGAGGCGGCGACCGGCTTTGTCCGCTGGACGCACGGCGAGGCGGTGGCGCTGGGCATCGCCGCCGAGGCCCGGCTGGCCGAGCGCCTTGGTCTCGCCAGCGCCACCACCACGGGCCGGCAGGTCGAGCTTCTGCGGGCGGTCGGGCTGCCCGTGCGCGGGTCCGGCGCCGCGCCCGGACGAGTGCTCGAGGCGCTCGGCCGTGACAAGAAGTCCCGGAACGGGCGGGTCCCCTTCGTCCTGGCCCCCGAGATCGGGCGCTTCACGGTGGTCTTCGACGTGCCCCGTGAAGCGGTCCTCGAGACCCTACAGGAGCTCGGGTGACCGAGTCGGGAATCGGGCGCCTTCGGCCCGTGGGCCCCGATGCGCCGTCCTCGCTGATCTGGCTTGGCCGGGCGATCCCGCTTGCCGTCGCCGTCGTCGGCATGCTGGCCTT
>JBKPDT010000296.1:0-4953 GCA_046728035.1 Candidatus Methylomirabilota bacterium
CTGATGCGGCTCCGCCGCTCGGGGCTCCTCGCCGCGATCCGCCGGCGCGTGCGCGCGGGCATGCCCTACGTCGGGGCGAGCGCGGGATCGAACGTGGCGGGGCCCACCATTCTCACCACGAACGACTGGAACGTGGTGGGGCTCACCCGCTTCGAGGCCCTCGGTCTCGTCCGCTTCAACATCAACCCCCACTACAAGGAAGCCGACCCGATGATGGCGCCGGGGAGCGAGACCCGCGACGACCGCATCCGCGAGTACCACGTGGCCAATCGCAACGCCGTGGTCGGCCTCGAGGAGGGCGCTCTTGTGCGCGTCGAGCAAGGTGTGGCGACCGCGCTCGGCACGGCGCGGATCAAGCTCTTCCGCCGGGGCGTCGCGGCCGAGTGGTACTCGGCGGGGGACCGGCTCCCCGTGAAGTAATCGCCGTCAGCCGCCCTCCCCCTCGAAGCGGCGATGCAGCGCGACCGGCCGCTTCTTCTTCCGGTAGCGCAGGTTCAGGAGCTCCACGAAGAGCGAGAACGCCATGGCGACGTAGATGTACCCCTTCTCGACGTGGGTGCCCATCCCCTCCGCCATCAGCATCACCCCGATGAGGAGGAGAAAGGACAGGGCGAGGATCTTCACGCTCGGGTGGCGCTCCACGAAGCCCCCGATAGGGGCGGCCGACACCAGCATCACCACCATGGCGAGCACCATGGCGAGGACCATGACGGGGATGTGGTTGGCCATGCCCACCGCGGTGATGACGGAGTCGAGCGAGAAGACTATGTCGAGCATGAGGATCTGGGTGAGCACCCACAGGAGGCGGCCGCGCGATCCCGCGGTGGCGGCCCCCGCCGGATGATCGGCCTCGAGCTTGTCGTAGATCTCCCAGGTGGCTTTCGCGATGAGGAAGAGGCCGCCGCCGAGGAGGATGAGGTCGCGCCCGGAGACGGCATGGCCCAGCACCGAGAAGAAGGGCGCGGTGAGCCCCATGATCCAGGAGATCGTGAGGAGGAGCCCCACGCGGATGCCGAGGGCGAGGGTGAGGCCGAGGCGGCGGGCAAAGGCCTGCTGGGCGGCGGGGAGACGGCCGACGAGGATCGCGATGAAGACGATGTTGTCGATGCCGAGCACGATCTCCATCGCGGTCAAGGTGACCAGCGAGACGAGCGCGTCGCCGGAGAGGAGGGCGCCGAGGTCCATGGGCTAGAGACGCGGGATGACGTCGCGCGCGAAGAGTTCGAGGGCGCCGATGTCCTCCTGGTCCAGCAACTGCAGCAGGACCCGCTGCATCCCCACCGCCTTCCAGCGGTCGAGGTCCGCGAGGACCTGGGCGGACGGGCCGGCGAGGAAGCCGGCGGCGCGCCAGGCCGACTCGCCGTCGGGAAGCGCGGGGAACACCGCGCGGGCGTTGGCGACGCGGCGGGCGACCTCCGCGGTGTCCCGCCCGATGGCGAGCGGGATCATGAGCGAGCGGCGGATGGTCTCGGGATCCCGGCCCACCGCCGCGCAGTGGCTCGCGAGCACCTCGCGCTTGGCCGGGTACCCGGCCACGTCCACGCGCGTCACGTTCCACTCGTCCGCGAGCTCGGCCACGATGCGGAGTGTCCGCTTCTCGCCCCGGCCGCCGATCACGAGTCGGGTGCGGCCACCGGCCGGGCGCGGATGGCTCTCGGCGTTCTTCAGCGGGTAGTAGGGCTGCTCGAGCGTGACGGGCTTGCCCGCGTCGAGGGCCCGGATCAGCCGGGCGCCGCACTCCAGCCGGTCCATGCGCTCCTTGAGAGACGGGAACGGAATCCCGAACATCGCGTGCTCGTGCTCGTTCCAGCCGCCGCCGATGCCGAGGTCGAAGCGGCCGGTCGAAAGGGTGTCCACCGCGGCGGCCATCTTGGCGAGGAATGCCGGATGATAGAAGGTGAGCGGCGAGACCATGGGGCCGAAGCGGATGCGGCGCGTGCGGGTCGCGAGGGCGGCCAGCGACACCCAGGTCTCGAGCGACGGGCGCTTCGACTCGCCGCCGAGTCCGGTGAGGTGGTCCGAGCGGCATAGCGACTCGTAGCCGAGATCCTCGGCGGCGGCGGCGAGGCGCCACCAGCGCTCCCACGTGAGCCCTTCCTGTCCCTCGATCATGATGCCGACCTGCATGGCCCACCTCCTTTTCGACACTGTACAATAGGCGCCATGCGCCTCGCCGCGCCCAAGCGATTGCTCCTCCTGATTCCCACGAGCACGTACCGCACCGAGGACTTCATGGAGGCGGCGCAGCGCCTCGACGTGGACCTCGTGGTGGCCTCGGAGCGGCCGAACGTGATGGCGGGAGAGTTCCCCGACCATCTCCTCACGGTGCCGTTCGCCGATCCCGAGCGGGCGGCGCGCGAGATGGCGGAATACGCGCGCACGCGCCCCATCGACGCGGTGGTGCCGGTGGACGACGAGACCACCGTGGTCGGCGCCGTCATCGCCGAGCGCCTGGGGCTGCGCTGCAATCCCGTGGGCGCGGTGGCGGCCACCCGGAACAAGCGCCTCATGCGCGAGCGGCTCGCCAAGGCGGGCGTGCCCGGCCCCGCCTTCACCACGGTCGCGGTGGACGAGGACCCTGCCGCCGCGGCCCGGCGCGTCCCCTATCCCTGCGTGCTCAAGCCGCTTGTGCTCTCGGCGAGCCGGGGAGTGATCCGCGCCGATGCCCCCGAGGGCTTCGTGGCGGCCTTCGGACGCCTTACCGCCATCCTCGCCGATCCCGAGGTGCGCGCGCTGGGGGAAGGCACCGACCAGGTCCTGGTGGAGGCCTTCGTGCCCGGCGTCGAGGTGGCGCTGGAGGGGCTTCTCGTGGAGGGCGCGCTCTCCGTCCTCGCCCTCTTCGACAAGCCGGATCCGCTCGACGGCCCCTTCTTCGAGGAGACCATCTACGTGACCCCCTCGCGGCTGCCCGAGTCGACCCAGCGGGCCATCGCGGACGTCACCGTCCAGGCCGCGCGCGCGCTCGGCCTCGAGGACGGGCCGCTCCACGCGGAGCTGCGCCTGGACGCGCGGACGGCCCAGCCCGTGATGCTCGAGCTCGCGGCGCGCTCGATCGGCGGGCTCTGCTCCCGCTCGCTCCGCTTCGGGACCGGCCTCACCCTCGAGGACATCATCCTCCGCCGCGCCCTCGACCTGCCCATCGCCTCCCTCGAGCGCGAGGGGCGCGCGTCCGGCGTGATGATGATCCCCATTCCGCACGCCGGCATCCTCGACAAGGTCGAGGGCCTGGACGCCGCTCGGGCGGTGCCGCTGGTCGAGGACGTGACCATCAGCGCGCATCCGGGCGAGGCTCTCGTCCCGCTGCCCGAGGGGCATCGCTACCTGGGCTTCATCTTCGCCCGCGGCGATGGGCCCGCCGCGGTGGAGCGCGCGCTGCGCGACGCCCACGCTCGGCTGACCTTCACCCTCCGCTGAGCGAGGCCCCATGCGCCCGATGCGTCCCGACGACCTCCTGCGCCTCCGCTTCGTCTCCGATCCGCAGATGGCCCCCGACGGCCGGCGCGTGGCGTTCGTGGTCACGACGCTGTCGCAGGAGCGAGACGAGTACCTCTCGAACATCTGGACGGTGGAGGGAACCGGCGGAGCTCCGCCGCGCCGCTTCACCGCCGGCCCGGGGCGCGACACCGCCCCGCGGTGGTCGCCGGACGGCACGCGGCTGGCCTTCGTCTCGGAGCGCGAGCGCGGCAAGAAGGGCCAGCTCATGGTCATGCCCGCCGATGGCGGCGAGCCCGTCGCCCTCACCCACCTCAAGAGCGGCGTGGCCGCGCCGGAATGGTCGCCGGACGGGACGCGCCTGGCCTTCGTCTCGCGGGTGGGCGGGTGGCAGGAGCCGGAGAGCGAGGAGGAGCGGAAGAAGTCCAGGCCCGCGCGCATCATCACCACGCTCAAGTACCGGTTCAACGGCGAGGGCTTCATCCACGACCGGCCCACCCATGTGTTCACGGTGGCGGCGGCTGGCGGCGAGCCCGTGCAGCTCACCACCGGCGACTGCGCCGACCTCGATCCCGTGTGGTCGCCCGACGGCCGCTGGATCGCCTTTGCCTCGGCGCGGCACGACGACCGCGACTACGACGACGCGATGGACATCTGGATCGTCGCCGCGACGGGCGGGGCGCTCCGCCGCGTCACCGACACCCTCGGCCCGGCCGTGCATCCCGCCTTTTCGCCCGACGGTCGCGCCATCGCCTATCTGGGGCGGCGCCATGCCAACGAGTTCGGTCGGAACGTCCGCGTGCTCACCATTCCCGTCGAGGGCGGCGCGCCGCGGAGCCTCACCGAGACCCTCGACCGCACGTGCGCCCCGCTCGAGCTGGCCCCGATCTGGTCGCCCGACGGCGGCTGGATCACCTTCGCCACCGACGACCAGGGCTCCCAGGCCATCTATCGGGTGCGGACCGCGGAGGGCGTGCCGACGCCGCCCGAGAGGATCGTCGGCGGCGAGCGCGCGGTGACCGGCATCTCGGCCTCCGCCGACCGCGGCCGGCTCGCCCTGTCCGTCACCGATCCCGTGTCGCCGCCGGAGATCTTCACGTGCGCGGCCGATGGCGGGGACGAGCGCGCGCTCACCGATCTCAACCGTTCCTGGAAGGCGGAAGTGTCGTGCACCCGTCCCGAGCGCTTTCGCTTCGAGCGGGCAGGCTTCACCGTCGATGGCTGGATCATGAAGCCCGCGGGCTGGCGGGAAGGCGCGCGCTACCCCGGCCTCCTCAATATCCACGGTGGGCCCCACGCGCAGTACGGGTGGGGCTTCTTCGACGAGTTCCAGGTCCAGGCGGGCGCCGGCTACGCGGTGATCTACACGAACCCGCGGGGCAGCCAGGGCTACGGCGAGGCCTTCACCCGTGCGGTGGTGGGCGACTGGGGCGGGGGCGACTTCGCCGATGTGATGGCAGGACTCGACGAGGCCCTCCGCCGCGCGCCCTGGATCGACCCCGCGCGCCTCGGCGTGCTGGG
>JBKPDT010000297.1:0-7116 GCA_046728035.1 Candidatus Methylomirabilota bacterium
GAAGATCCTGGGGGTGACGCCGCTCGGGGCGCGCGTCCCGTCCGCCGATCCCAGCCGCCACTCCATGGACCTCCTCGCCCAGCACGGCTTCGTCTATCACAGCAACGCGCTCGACACCGATCTCCCCTACTGCCACGACACGCCCCACGGCCCCCTCGTCGAGTTCCCCACTGCCTGGTGCAACAACGACGCCCCCTTCTTCATGTTCAGCTCGGTGCCGCCGGTGGGCAATGGGATCTGGAGCCAGGAGGACGTCTGGGAGATCTGGTCGGAGGAGTTCGAGGGCATGTACGAGGAGGGCGGCTTCTACAACTGGCTCGGCCATCCCCAGGTGGTGGGCCGGCCCTCGCGCATGCGCATGGTCGAGCGCCTCATCCAGCGCATCCTCGGCAAGAAGCAGATCTGGTGGCCCCGGCCCATCGAGCTCGCGCGGTTCTGGCTGGAGCGGAGCCGGACTCGGGCGCCCGCCTGATGGCCGGCCGCCTCGCCGGGCGGGTCGCCCTCGTCACCGGAGCGAGCCGCGGCTTCGGCCGCGCCATCACGCTCGCCTTCGCCGGCGAGGGCGCGCGGCTGGCCGCGAACTACCTCGCCAGCGAGCGCCAGGCCAAGGAGGTCGCCGCGGAGGCGGAGCGGCTGGGCGCCGAGGTCATCGCCCTGCGCGGCGACGTGGCGCGGGACGAGGACGCGCGCGCCCTCGTGGCGGCGACGCTCGACCGGTTCGGTCGGATCGACATCCTCGTGAACAACGCCGGCATCATGGTCCGCGGGCCCCTCCTCGAGATGCCAGCGGACGGCTACCGGCGCATGCTGGACGTCAACGTGACCGGCACCCTCTTCTGCACCCGCCACGCGCTCCCCGCCATGATCGAGCAGAAGCACGGGCGCATCATCAATCTGTCCTCCCAGCTCGCCCAGCGTCCGGTGGGGGGCGGCGGCTTCGCCGCCTACGCCGCCACCAAGGGCGCCATCGAGTCCCTCACGCGGGTGCTCGCCGCCGAGGTCGGCGGCCACGGCATCACCGTGAACGCGATCGCGCCCGGCGGCATCGACACCGACATGAGCCGCGACGTGATGACCCCCGAGTACCGCGCCCGCCGGCTCGCCGAGCTCCCGCTCCGCCGCTTCGGGAGCGTGGAAGACGTGGCCTACTGCGCGGTGGTGCTGGCCGCCGACGAGGCCGGCTACCTCACGGGACAGATCCTCCATCCCAGCGGCGGCTGGGTCTCGGGGTAAGGAGACGGACATGCGCTACCGGTGGCCGGGCGGCAAGCAATGCGCGGTCGTGCTCTCGTTCGACTTCGACGCGGAGTCGGGCTTCTACTTCCGCGAGCCCGAGAAGGCCAAGCGCAGCCTCGGCGACCTCGAGGAGCGCCGCTTCGGGCCTCGGGTCGGCGTCGACCGGATCCTACGCCTCATGGACCGCCTCAAGATGCGCGCGTCCTTCTACATCCCCGGCTGGACGGTGGAGCACCATCCCGCCCCGTCCAAGCGGATCCGCGACGCCGGCCACGAGATCGGCGCTCACGGCAACATGCACGAGGCGGTGAGCTTCCTCGACGCCGAGCAGGAAGAGAAGATCATGCGCGACCAGCTCGCCATCCTGAAGGACGGGCTCGGCGTCGTCCCCGCCGGCTACCGCTCGCCCTCCTGGGACGTGAACGTGTGGACGCCGGGCATCCTCAAGCGCCACGGCTTCCTCTACGACACGTCCCTCATGGGCAACGACATCCCCTACGAGATCGACAGCGAGGCGGGCCCCCTCATCGAGCTGCCCATCCAGTGGCTGCTCGACGATGCCCCCCTCTTCCGCCACGTGTACGGCGCCACCAATGCCATCGCCGACCCCGGCCGCGTGCTCCAGATGTGGAGCAAGGAGTTCGCGGGCATGCACGCGGAGAACGGCTGCTTCATCCTCACCTGCCACCCATTCGTGAGCGGGCGCGCCTCCCGCATCCAGCTCCTGGAGGACCTCGTCGGCTACATGCGGAAGTTCCGCGGCGTCTGGTTCACCACCTGCGAGGAGATCGCGCGCTGGCACGCCTCCGGCAAGGGCACGGTGCTCTCTTCGGACGGCAGGGGGCGGATCGCGAAGCCCGAGCGGCCTAGTCGCCGGAGGGCGCGGGCTCGCGCTTGAGCAGCGCGGCCAGGCGCGGGTAGGCGGCGGGGGCGAGGTGGCCACGGGCCACGAGCCCGCGCGCAGCGCCGGAGGCGAGCAGACGCTCGATGGCGAGCCCGGTGGCGAGCTTGCCATGGGGCCAGGGCGTGAGCGCGGGGCCCAAGCGCGCGCGCAGTCCGGCGACGGCGCGCGGCAGATAGGGGGCCCCTTCTGGGGCCTTGGCCTCGACCTCGACCTCGTGGTGCCCCACCGCCCCGGCGGCGAGGCGATAAATCACCTCGTCGATCGCCAGCTCCGCGACGGGCACGCCCGCTCCCACCGCGTGGCGAAGGCGCCGCGTGGTCTCTCGCTCCTGTATCCGCGCGAGACCCGACGCCAGCAGCGCGGACACGGGCTCACGCATGTCGACCGGCCGGCGGAGCGGGATGCCGCGTTCGGCGAGGAGGTCGAGGAGGCGTGCGCCCGCCGCCTCCGACCACATCGTCTCCAGCTCCTCCCGCTCGATGACGCCGGGCTCCACCTCGCGTCCCCGCCCCTTCAGCGTGAGCCAGGCGCGCCCGTCGGCCACGCGCACCCGCAGCGAGTCGCCGCGCGCCCGGAGCGCGCCCGCGGGCGTGTCGAGATAGACGTCGCGAAGGGCGACGGGATCGGCGGGAACCAGCCGGCGGCCCGCCAGCGTGGGCAGCGCCGCGATCTCGTCGGCGACGGCGCCCGGCCGCTCACCGGTGATGACAAGCTTGGCCTCGCGCTCGGACACCCGGGCTAGCCGCTCGTCTTCAGCGCGGCGAGATGCGGCATCACCTCGGCGACGAAGAGGTCGATGGACGCCGTCGCGGCCGGCTCGGGCATCTCCCCGAACATGAGCCGGCAGACGAAGTAGGTGCAGCCGCTCACCGCGAGCTGCCGCTCGATCTCCTCGCGCACGCGGGCGGGCGTGCCGGCGATGGCCACGCCGCGCTGGCGCGCCTCGTCGAAGTCTCGCGCGAACCGGAACGGGATCGCGCCGAAGTCGCGCCAGAGCTTGGTGAGGTTGGCATACCACGCAGCGTAGTTCGGCCGGGCGAGGGCCTCCGCCTCGGCGTCGGTGGGCGCGACGACGATGTGGCGCGACATGCCCAGGCGCGTCGCCGGCGCCCCGCCGTGCTTGCGCTGCCAGACCTCGCGATACCGATCGAAGAGGGGGCGCGACTGCTCGCTCGGGCTGTTGCTGATGACGTTGACTCGGTTGGTCGCCGCCCACTCCGCGCCGGCGGCATGGCCCATGCCGTACCACAGCGGCGGATGCGGCTGCTGGAACGGCCGCAGGACCATCGGGACTTTCCGATAACGGTAGTGCGCTCCTTGGTGGTCGAGGACCTCGCTCGTGAGCCCTTGCAGGACGACCGCGAGCGCCTCCTCGTAGATCTCCTCCGTCTCGAGGTGATGGAGATCGAAGTACGCCATCTCGTACGGCACGATGCCGCGCCCCACGCCGAAGTCGAAGCGGCCGCGCGAGAGATGGTCGAGCATGCAGACCTCCTCGATCAGCCGGAGCGGATCGTAGAGGGGCAGGCAGTACACGCAGGGGCCGAGGCGGATGTGCCGGGTCCGCTGGGTCGCCGCGGCGAGGAAGATGCCCGGCACGGGGGCGAGGCCGAGCGGCGTCGCATGGTGCTCGGCGAGGTGATACGAGTAGAACCCCGCGGCATCGTATTTCTCGAGCAGACGCAGCCGGCTCTCGTAGTGCTCGTGCACGGGCACATCCCGCCGGTCGAGATGGTCGAAGATCCCGAGGTCCATGGCGCCCGGCCAGCGTACCCGTTCACCCGTCCGAAGAAAAGGTGTCTGGAGGAGCGAACACCGGCTGGGGTACCATGGGGCGCACGGGCGAGCGGTTCACCTCGGCGACGAAGAGGAGCAGGTGATGGCCTACGATCTCGTGATCAAGAACGGCTGGGTGGTGGACGGGTCCGGGCGGCCGCGATATCGCGCGGATGTCGGGGTGAGCGCCGGGAAGATCGCCGCCATCGGTCGCATACGTGAATCCGCCCGCGAGGTGCTCGACGCCGAGGGTCAGGCGGTGGCGCCCGGCTTCGTGGATGGCCACACCCACATGGATGCCCAGGTCTTCTGGGATCCGCTCGGCACCTGCTCCTGCTGGCACGGCATCACCACCGTGGTGATGGGCAATTGCGGCTTCACCCTCGCCCCCTGCGCCAAGGAAGACCGCCACCTCGTGATCCGCAACCTCCAGCGCGCCGAGGACATCTCGCTGGAGGCGATGGAGGCGGGCATCGAGTGGAAGTGGAAGACCTTCGCGGAGTTCCTCGACACGGTCGACGGGCTCCCCAAGGGCATCAACTACTCGGGCTACATGGGGCACTCCGCGCTGCGCACCTATGTGATGGGCGAGCGCGCGTTCGACGAGGCCGCCTCCGAGGACGACCTCCTCGCCATGGAGGCCGAGCTGCGCAGCGGGCTCCGCGCCGGCGCCATCGGCTTCACCACCTCTCGGTCGCCGAGCCACGAGACGCCGGACCGCCGGCCGGTGGCGAGCCGCATGGCCTCGTGGGACGAGGTGCGGCGGCTCGTCGGCGTGATGGGCGACATGAACGCGGGCATCTTCGAGCTGGCGGGCGAGGCCGTGGACCGCGACGCCGGCAATCCCGGTATGGCCGACTATCACCGCCGCCTGCGCGAGCTGGCCGTGGAGACGGGTCGGCCCATCACCTTCGGCCTCTTCAGCCGGCGGGACGCCCCCGAGGCCTGGCGCGCCTACGTGAAGCTCCTCGAGGACACCGCCGCCCAGGGCGGCCGCATGACCGCCCAGGTGCATAGCCGCGCTTTGTCGGCAGTGCTCTCCTTCAAGACCCACCTGCCCTTCGACCGCCTCCCCGTGTGGCGCGAGCTCCGCGCGCTGCCACTCGACGAGCAGAAGCGTCGCCTCCGCGATCCAGAGATGCGGCAGAAGCTGGTGGCCGCCGCCCGCGAGCGGGCCGAGCGCAAGGCCATCGGCGCCGAGCCGCGCCCGGCCGTCTACGAGTGGATACACGTCATGGACACCGTGCACGGCCCGCACCGGTCGGTCGCGGAGATCGCCCAGGCCCGCGGCGTCGATCCCGTCGAGGTGATGATCGACCTCGGCCTCGAGACGGACATGGAGGTGTTCTTCCTCCAGCCCATCGCCAACGAGAACCAGGAGGTCGCGCTCGAGCTGATCAAGAACCCGCGCACCGTGGTGACGTTCTCCGATTCTGGCGCGCATGTATCACAGTTGATGGACGCCTCGCTGCAGACGCATCTCCTCGCGTACTGGGTGCGTACCAAGCAGGCGCTCACCCTCGAGGAGGCGGTGCGCATGATCACGTTCGACACCGCCACCATGTGGGGCTTCTCGGACCGCGGCCTCGTCCGCGAGGGCATGGCCGCCGACCTCGTCGTCTTCGATCCCGACACCATCGCCGGCGAGATGCCGGAGGTGGTGAACGACCTCCCCGCGGGGGCGCGTCGGCTCATCCAGCGCTGCCGCGGCGTGGCCGCGACCGTGGTGAACGGCGAGATCCTGCTCCGCGACGGCAAGCACACGGGCGCGCTCCCCGGCAAGCTGCTCCGGGGGCCGCTCGCGCGCACCGCCTGAGCCGCGCGCCATGTGCTTCGATCAGGATTCCCGGCCGCCGATCGCGCCGATCTCGGGCGGGGCGACCGACGCGCGCGACCTCCGGCTGACCTCGGCCGACGGCACCAAGTTCATGGCCTACGCCGCGCGGGCGACCAGCCCGACCGGCGCCGGCATGGTGGTGATCCCCGACGTGCGGGGGCTCCACCAGTACTACAAGGACCTCGCGCTGCGCTTCGCCGAGTCCGGCGTGGACTCCGTCGCCATCGACTTCTTCGCGCGCACCGCGCCCTCCGATGACCGCAGCGACAAGTTCGACTTCATGAGCCAGGTGCCGCTGACCAAGCCCGAGACGCTGCAGGCCGACATCGCGGCGGCGGTCGCCTATCTCAAGGGCAAGGAAGGCGGCGCCGTTCGCTCCGTCTTTTCCGTCGGCTTCTGCTTCGGCGGGGCGCTGTCCTACCTGCAGGCCGCGAGCGGACTCGGCTATGCGGGCGTCATCGGCTTCTACGGCTGGCCGCTGGGGCTCAAGCGCTGGCCCGACCGGCCGAAGCCCATCGACGCCGTCCCGCGCTACGCCGCGCCCGTGCTCTCGATCTGGGGCGGGGCCGACGAGGGCATTCCGCCGGAGGCCATCGCGGAGTTCGACGCCGCCTGCAAGAAGGCCAAGGTGCCGCACGACTCCACCGTGTATCCCGGCGCGCCCCATAGTTTCTTCGACCGCAAGCAGACGGAGTTCGCGGACGCCTCCGCCGATGCCTGGCGGCGCGTGAAGGACTTCGTCGGCCGCAACACTCGCAAGGCCGCCTAGCACGACCTCGCTCCCCTCACCCCAACCCTCTCCCCAATGGGGAGAGGGCACCGGCGAGGCCAGCCACCGCGAACGCGCCCGGGCTCTCAGTCCTTCGGCAGCCCTAGCACGCGCTCGCCGATGATGTTCCGCTGGATCTCACTGGTCCCGCCCGCGATGGTGTACTGACGCGCGCTGACGACACGGTTGTACCAGCGCGCGTTGTCGGGGACACCCGCAGTCGGCTGATTCAGCATCACGCGCGGACCCAGCAGCTCCCCCGCGAAGTCCGCGATGCGCACGCCCAGCTCCGAGCCGAAGAGCTTGAGGATGGAGCCCTCCGGGCCCGGCGGCTCGCCCCGGAGCTGCCGCGTGATGTTGCGGTAGCGCGTGTACTTGAAGGCGGCGGCGTCGATGGCGAGCTGGGCCCAGCGCTGGCGCACGAGCGGGCTCTCCCACGCGGGGGCGCCGTCTGTGGAGAGTGCGCGCGCGATCGTGCCGAGGCGGGCGATCTGGTCGTCGTGGCCACGCCCGCCGCCCGCCTTGCGCTCGTACATCAGCGTGGTCATCGCCACGCCCCACCCCGCGTTCACCTTCCCCACCAGGTGCTCCTTG
>JBKPDT010000298.1:0-3567 GCA_046728035.1 Candidatus Methylomirabilota bacterium
GCGCGAGCTCGCGGCGGGCGCGGCGGCCATCGCGCGCGGCGAGCTCGACCAGCGGATCGCCGCGAAAGGGTTCGGCGAGATCGGCCAGCTCGCCATCGTGTTCAACCACATGACCGCGCAGCTGCTCCAGCAGCGGCGTGACCTCGAAGCGACGCACGAGTCTCTCCGCGACCGCTTCCTGGAGGTAGCCGATCTCAAGAGCTACACGGACAGCATCCTGTCCTCCATCACGAGCGGCATCGTCACGCTGGATCTCGACGGGCGGCTGGCCACCGTCAATCCCGCCGCCGAGCTCCTCACCGGCCTCTTCTCGGGCGAGATCGCCGGCCGGTACTGCACCGAGGTCTTCGCCCACACGCCCGAGGTGTCGGAGATCCTCATGGAGACGCTGGCCAGCCGGACGGGGGCCGGCAACGTGTCCTTGAGCCTGCGCCGCCGGAACGGCACCACCGTGCCCGTGGAGATGAGCACGGCGCCCCTGCGCGGCCTCGAGGGAAAGGACCTCGGCGTGGTCGGTGTCTTCCGGGACGTGAGCCAGGTCCGCGAGCTGGAGGGCCAGCTCCGCCGCTCGGACCGACTCGCCGCCCTCGGCACCCTCGCCGCCGGTCTCGCCCATGAGATCAAGAACCCGCTCGCCTCGCTCCGCACGTTCACGCGCATCATTCCGCGCAAGTTCGATGACGCTCGCTTCCGCGAGACCTTCATGCGCGTGGTGCCCCACGAGCTCGAGCGGATCAACGGCATCGTGGAGCAGCTCCTCGAGCTCGCCCGCCCGAGCCGCCTGCGGCCGGCTCCGCTCACCATCCCCGGCGTCCTCGATCGCGTCCTCGAGCTCTATGCCAACGAGCTCGACGCCAAGGAGATCGCGGTGTCGCGGGAGTACGCGCGGGAGCTGCCCGCCATCACCGCCGACCCGGAGCGGCTCTACGAGGCGTTCGTCAATCTGGTCAGCAATGCGCTGGCCGCCATGCCGCCGGGCGGACGGCTCACCGTGCGCACCGGCTGGCACCGGCCCGCCGAGCCCCTCGCTCGGGGCGGGGGCGCACGGCGTGTTCGCATCGAGATCGAAGACACCGGGAGCGGCATCTCTCCTGCGGAGGCCGAGAAAGTGTTCGATCCGTTCTTCACGACCAAGGCGGAGGGCACCGGGCTGGGCCTGGCTCTCACGCACAAGATCATCGAGGACCACGGCGGGAACATCACCTTCCGGAGCACGCCGAGGGTGGGCACGGTCTTCACCGTGCTCCTGCCCGTCACCGCGGAGCGGCCGGCGGGAGAGCGCGATGCCTAGGCCCGCCATCGAGGATCCCCTCGTCGAGCGGCGGATCGCCCGCTCGGAGGTGATCAGCAAGGTCGCGGGTGGGGTGGTCCACAACTTCAACAACATCCTGTCCGTGCTGCTCGGCCGGGTGGAGCTGATGCTGGGTCAGGTCGACAAGGGCGGGATCGACGCCGGTCAGCTTCGCAAGGGGCTCCTGTCCATCCAGAAGGGCGCGCTCGACGCCGCCGAGCTGCTGAAACGCCTCCGGGACATCGCCAGGCCGCCCCAGGACGTGCCGTTCACCGTCTTCGATCTGAATGTCGCGGTGGTCGACGCCGTCGAGTTCATCCAGCCCCACCTGCTCACCGTCGCGCAGGACCTGGGCGTCTCGGTGCGGCTACTCTCGCGCCCGTCGCCCGTTCCCGTTCAGGTGTCGGGCCAGTCGAGCGCGATCCGCGAGGTGCTCGTCAATCTCATTCTCAACGCGATCGAGGCCATGCCGGAGGGCGGCGACATCACGATCGAGACGGCGCGAGAGGGAGCATGGGTCGCGCTCCGGGTCTCGGACACCGGCATCGGCATGTCCGAGGACGTCCGCGAGCAGGTCTTCACGCCGTTCTTCACCACCAAGTCAGCGGGGAGCACGGGACTCGGGCTCTCCTCCGCCAAGGACCTCGTCGCCAATCACGGGGGCACCATCTCGGTGGCGAGCGTGCTCGGCCGCGGCTCGACCTTCAGCGTCATCCTGCCGACCGCGGAGAGCCGGCCCGGGACGGCGGACCTTGCCGCCGCGCCGCGCCTCCGACCGGGGCTTCGCGTCCTCGTCGTGGACGACCAGCGTGAGTTCCGCGACATCCTGCGCGAGTTCCTGGGGGGGCTGGACTGCGTAGCCACCCTCATCGACAATGGGCAGGCGGCTCTCGAGGAGCTCGAGCGCGAAACGTTCGACATCGTCCTCACCGATCTCCTCTTGCCGGGGGCGAGCGGCTGGGAGATCGCGCGCCTCGCCAAGCGCAGGTCGCCGGACTGTCGCGTTATCCTTATGTCGGGCAAGGTGATTCCCGAGGAGCTCCGCGTGGAAGCCCTGGTGGACGCGTCCCTGATGAAGCCGATGGACCTCAACCGGCTTCACGCCGTCATCGCCCAGGTGCTCGCCGAGGCGCCGCGCCGCGGCGCCTGAGTTGAGTTCGGGACCGCGAGGCCATACACTGGCCGGCGATGAGCCCGCCCGCCGGTCTTCGCATCGCCGACTCTAGCGGCTTCGACGGCGACCACCTCGCCGTGCCGGGGGCGCCGGTCCGATGATTCTCGTGTCCTGGAACGTGAACGGACTGCGCGCCGCCTGGAAGAAGGGATTCGTGGACTTCCTCGGGTCGCAGAAGGCCGACATCGTGTGCGTGCAGGAGACCAAGGTGCAGACGGACCAGCTCACCGAGGAGATGCGGACGGCGGCGGGCTACCGCTCGTACTGGAGCTTTGCCGAGAAGAAGGGCTATAGCGGCGTCGCGACCTACCTCCACGAGGAGCCCGTGCACGCGGCGACCGCGTTCGGCTCTCCCATCCTGGACGTCGAGGGCCGCATCCTGCACACGGAGCTGCAAGACTTCCATCTCCTCAATGTCTACTTCCCCAACGGCGGGATGGGGCCGGAGCGACTCGCCCACAAGCTCACGTTCTACGACGAGTTCCTGGCGCTCACCGACGGGCTCCGGAAGGGCGGCAAGGGCGTCATCGTTTGCGGGGACGTCAATACCGCCCACACCGAGATCGACCTCGCCCGCCCGAAGGAGAACGAAAAGACCTCCGGCTTCATGCCGGTGGAGCGCGAGTGGGTGACCAAGTTCATCGGGGCGGGCTACTGCGACACGTTTCGCCTCTTCACCGGCGAGTCGGGGCACTACACGTGGTGGGACATGAAGACGGGGGCGAGGGCCCGCAACGTGGGATGGCGGATCGACTACTTCTTCGTCTCCGAGGAGCTGCGCGGGCGGGTCAAGGCCGCCGCCATCCTGCCGGCGGTCCAGGGCTCGGACCACTGCCCCATCACGCTCGTCCTGGACTGAGCGCGGGGCCGGGCCTGGCCGCTAGCGCGCGGCGGTCCGCTGGGCCGCGCGCTCGATCGTGGCGCCCTGCAGCTCCTTGTGGCGGAGCTTCCGGACGAGATCCTCGTAAGAGCCCTTCGAGATGATGCGGTTGAACTGGCTGCGGTAGTTGCCGACGAAGCTCACGCCCTCGATCAGGATGTCGTAGACCGCCCAGCGCGAGCCCACGAGGTGGAGACGATAGGCCAGCGCCACCTCCGAGGT
>JBKPDT010000299.1:0-11240 GCA_046728035.1 Candidatus Methylomirabilota bacterium
GCTGGGCCCGAGGACGCCGATCACCGCGATGGCGAGGAGGATGAACGGGAAGGCGAGCTGCACGTCGGCCAGCCGCATGAAGAAGTCGTCCACCTTGCCGCCGAAGTAGCCGGCGACCAGCCCGATGGCCATGCCGAGGACGCCGGAGATCAGCACCGCGGCGAGACCGACGGAAAGCGCGATGCGCGAGCCGTGGATGATGCGCGCGAGAATGTCGCGCCCGAGGTGATCGGTGCCGAGCGGGTGGATGCGCCCCTGCGCGTCCTGCCAGCCCGGCTCCTTGAGTCGCTGGCCGATGTCCTGGGCGAGGGGGTCGAAGGGGGAGATGAGCGGCGCGAAGATGGCGGCGAGCATGACCGCCAGCACCACCACCAGACCAAAGAGGGCGGTGCGGCGGCGGATGAGGCGGGCGACGAGAAGCACCCACTCGCGCTCGCCCCACGGGCGCGGGGGCGCCAGCGCGAGAGATTCGACGGCGGCGGGCGCGGCGGACGGCGGCATTACCTGAACCGGATCCGCGGGTCGAGGTAGGTGTAGACGATGTCCACGAGGAAGTTCACGATCACGAAGGTGCTGGCGAGGAGGAATACCGCCGCCTGCACCACGGGATAGTCGCGGTTGAAGATGGCCTGCACGGACAGCCGCCCCACCCCGGGCCAGGCGAAGATCGTCTCGGTGATCACCGATCCACCGAGGAGCGTCCCCAGCTCGATGCCCACGATGGTGACGATGGGGATGGAGGCGTTCCGCAGCGCGTGCTTCCACACCACCGGCGGCTCGCTCACGCCCTTGGCGCGCGCAGTGCGGATATAGTCCTGGCCCAGCACCTCGAGCATGCCCGACCGCGTCAGACGGGTGATGCGCGCGGTCGTGAAGAGGCCCAGCGTGATGGCGGGCAGCACGAGATGCTCGAGGTCGCCGCGGCCCGAGGATGGGAACCACCCGAGCCGCACCGAGAAGATCAGGATGAGCATGATGCCGAGCCAGAAGGTGGGCATCGCCTGTCCGAGCAGCGCGATCACCGTCGCGATGTAGTCCACCGGCTTGTTGCGCCGCACCGCGGAGATGATGCCGGCGGGAATGGCGAGGGCGAGCGCGATGGCGAGCCCGGCCCCCGCCAGCTGGAAGGTCGCGGGCAGCCGCTCGGCGACCAGCGCCATGGCGGGCTCGCCGTGGCGCAGGGACTCGCCGAAGTTCCCCTGCACCGCGCCGCGGAGGAAGCGGAGGTACTGGACGACCACCGGATCGTTGAAGCCGAGCGCCGCCCGCAGCTTCTCGAGGTCCTCGGCGGTGGCGTCCGGCGGGAGGAGCAGCGCGGCGGGGTCGCCGGTGAGATGCAAGATGAGGAATACGACCACCGAGACCCCGAAGAGGACGAGGACCGACTGCCACAGCCGGCGGATCAGGTAGGCCTTCATCGATATGGCTTCATCGATATGGCTTCATCGCGCGAGGTGGGCGACTACCTCGATGTGCGGGGTGTGCGGGAACATGTCGACCGGCTGCACCCACTCGAGGCGGTAGCCGCCCCGCGCGAGCTCGCCGACGTCCCGGGCGAGCGTGGCGGGATTGCACGAGACGTACACGATGCGCGCCGGCGCGAGAGTGGCGAGCGCGGCAAGCGCCTTCGGGTGGAACCCCGCGCGCGGCGGGTCGCAGACGGCGACATCGGCGGTGACGCCCCGGCTGATCAGCTCGGGCAGGGCGAACCGGACCTCGCCCGCCACGAAGGTGCAGTTGGTGATGCCGTTGATCTCGGCGTTGCGCACGGCATCGGCCACCGCCGCCGGCGCGACCTCGATCCCGTATACCCGGCGGCACCGCCGCGCGAGGAGAAGGCTGATCGCCCCCGTCCCCGAGTAGAGGTCCACCACCGTCTCGTCGCCGGCGAGGGCGGCGGCGTCCAGCACCAGGCCGAACAGGCGCTCGGCCTGGACGGTATTGGTCTGGAAGAAGGAGCCGGCCGAGACCTGGAAGGTGAGCCCGCCGAGCGACTCGCGGATATGGTCGCGGCCGCCGAGAAGGTGCTCCTCGACGCCCACCGCCACGCTCGCCTTCTTCGGGTTGACGTTCAGCACCACGCTGGAGGTCTCCGGCACCCGCGCCTGGGCCCGGCCGACCAGCGGCTCCATCTCGGACACCGATGGCGCCGAGGTGACCACATTGACCATCGCCTCGCCCGTCCGCTTGCCCTCGCGGAGCATGAGGAACCGGAGCAGGCCCTCGCCGCTCTCCTGGTCGTAGACGGAGAGGCTCCGCTCGGCGAAGAACCCCCGCGCCTCCCCGAGAAGCGTGTTCATGCGGTCGGACTGGAGCAGACAGCGCTCCACGTCGAGGACGACGTCGTAGCGGTCGGCCTCGTGAAGCCCGACCACCGGGCTCCGATCCGCGGGCGCCGGGTCGAGGCGGCGGCCCCTCGGCACCGCGCGTTCGGTCGTGTCCGCGCGCGCCACCGTGAATTCCATCTTGTTGCGATAACCATAGATCTCGGGCGCGGGCAGGATGGCGCGCATCTCGAAGGCGCCGACGCCGCCCAGGCGCTCGAGACAATCCGTGACCTGCTTGCTCTTGAAGGCGAGCTGGGCCCCGTAGGCCAGGTGCTGGAGCCGGCAGCCGCCGCAGCGGCCGAAGTAGGGGCAGGGCGGCTCTACCCGGTCGGGGGAGGGCCGCTCCACCGCCTCGATGGTGCCGCGCCCGAAGCGGGCCCGCGCCTGCACCAGCCGGACCCGCACGGTGTCGCCCGGGACGCCCCCGGGCACGAACACCACGTAACCGTCCACGCGGCCCACTCCCTCGCCCCCGAACGCGAGGTCATCGATGGTGATGGACAGGGTATCGCCGCGTCGGGCTCGCGCCATGTCGCGCTCACTATAAGGTTGCGTGGAATGGGAGTCAATTTGGCCTCCCCTCTTCGGAGTAGCCGCTTGCGGATGGCTCAAGTATCATTGAGGTCAACATGAAATCGGCGAGAGTATCCGCCCCCCACCGCGTCGGCGATCTCCTCACCGCAGCGGTACCCGCGCTAGCCGAGCGGTTGCTGGCGGGGGAGATCCAGCGGGAGTGGCACGTGGTGGTAGGACCCGCTCTCGCGCGGCGCTCCTGGCCCAGCGCCCTCGATCACGGCGTCCTGGAGATCCGGGCCGACAATTCCCCGTGGCTGATGGAGCTCCAGATGCGTGCCGGGGAAATCCTCGAGGCCCTCGCGCGCCGGCACGGTCGGTCGGTGCTCTCGCTCCGGTTCGTCCTCGGCGAGGTGCCGACACCTCCGCCCTCCGTGTCCACGCCGCGTCTCGCCGCCGGCCGACTGAGCCCCGAAGAGGCGCGCGCGATCGAGCAGGCCACGGCCGAGTTGGGGGATCCCGCGCTGGCCGCAGCGCTCCGGCGACTTCTGACCAAGGACCGGCTGGCCCGCCGGCAGCGGTCCTCCCCGTCCCCGGCGGAAAAGGACCTGTCATGAGCTTCCCACGCGCCCTCGCGCTCGCCGCTCTGTTCGTCCTCCCTGGCTGCGCGAGCTCGGCGGCCTCGGGTCCGCCGGCGGAGACGCCGCGCCCGGTGATCCGCCGGGCGGCCGCTTCCGACGACGCCGTTTCCACCGCCTACTACCGATTCACGGTGGCGCAGATGCACGCGCGCGCGGGTCGGATGCCGGAAGCGATCACCGAGCTGCGCCTGGCCATCCAGAGCGATCCCAAGACCGCCGCGCTGTGGACCCAGCTCGCGCAGTGGCTGGCCCGCTCGAACCAACCCGGCGAGGCCATCGCCGCCGCGCAGAAGGCCGTCGAGCTCGAGCCCCAGAACACCGCCGCGCACTTGACCCTCGCCGAGCTCTACCGCCGCGCGCGGCGGCTGCCCGAGGCCGAGGCCGCGCTCGAGCAGGTCATCACCATCGCGCCACAGTCGCCCGATGCGTACCTCGCGCTCGCGCAGCAGCACTTCGAGCAGAAGGGCTACGACAAGGCGCGCGCAGTGCTCCTCCGCCTGGTCACGGAGCGCCCGGGTCTGGCGCAGGCCCACTACATCCTCGGCCGCGTCGCCATCGAGACCGAGAACTGGGACGAAGCACTCACCCGGCTCAAGCGCGCCGTCGAGCTCGATCCGGACCAAGACGGCGCCTGGCAGGCCCTCGGCTATGTCTACGAGACCCAGAAGAGGGTGGACGAGGCGATCGAGACCTACAAGACGGCGATCCGGACCAATCCCGACAATGCCGCCTTCGTCGAGCGGCTCGGCGACCTCCTCGTCCGCATGGGTCGCTTCAAAGAGGCCCAGGCGGAGATCGAGCAGCTCGCCGAGGCGGCCCCCCGCGATCCGCGCGTGTGGCTCAAGCTCGGCGCCATCCAGTACGAGCAGAAGGCCTGGGACGCCGCCGCCGCCTCGTTCCGCCGCGCCCTCCTGCTAGAGTCCGGCAACCTGCGCGCGCGCTACTTCCTCGCCACCACCCTGATGGAGGCGGGCAAGGACGACGAGGCCAGGGTCGAGCTCGAGCGGATCCTCGCCGCCGACCCGCGCTCGGTGGACGCGCGCGTGCAGCTCGGCTTCCTCCTGAGCCGCGCCAAGCGCTACGACGACGCGGTGGCCGTGCTCCGGCAGGCCGTCAACATCGAGCCCAAGCGGCCCGAGCTCTTCCTCTATCTCGGTACCGCGCTCTTCCGGGGCAACCAGTACGACCGGGCCGCCGACGCCCTCGCAGAAGGGCTCCAGCTCGACGAGAAGAACAAGGACCTCCACTTCCAGCTCGGCGTGGTGCGCGAGAAGCAGCAGCGCTTCGACGACGCCGTCGCCGCGTTCCGCCGCGTGATCGCGCTGGACCCCAAGCACGCCGAGGCCTACAACTACATCGGCTACATGTTCGCCGAGCGGGGGCACAACCTCCCCGAGGCGATCGAGCTCATCCAGAAGGCGCTCGAGATGGAGCCCGACAACGGCTACTTCATCGACAGCCTGGGCTGGGCCTACTATCAGCAGGGCAAGTACGCCGAGGCCCTCCGCGAGCTCCAGCGGGCGGCCGAGCGCGCCAAGGACGACCCGGAGATCTTCGACCACCTGGGCGATGCGTACGTCAAGAACGGCAAGGTGGAGGAAGCCATCGCGGCCTGGGAGAAGGCGCTCTCGGTGGACAAGGACAACCGCCTGGGCGAGGCTTTCAAGAAGAAGCTCCAGGAGGCGCGTGAGAAGCAGCTTCGGGCCAAGGGTGAGAGTCCCAAGCCGAAGATCGAAACGAAGTAGCGGCCGGGGCTCGCTCGCTCTTCTTCTCGCGCTCACGCTCGCGGTCGGGGCCTGCGCCAGCGCTCCGCCCGCCACGCCGCTGCTCCCGCCCGAGGTCGACGGCGCGCGGGCCCGCCTCGAGGATGCGTGGCGGACCTTCGTGGATCTCCGCACCCTCGCCGAGATCTCCATCCGTCAGGGCGGCCGCTCCCAGCGCTTCGCCGGTGTCCTCCTCCTCAAGGCCCCGGCCGCCCTGCGCTTCGAAGCGCTCTCGCCCTTGGGTCCGCCGCTCCTCGTGGTCGCGGCCAGCCCCGAGCAGGTCACGATCTGGGAAGTCGTCCGGAGTCGCGCCTATCTCCTGCCGTCGACGCCCGACGCCAACCGCCGTTGGCTGGGACTGGCGCTGGCCACCGAGGATCTCGTCGCGCTCCTCGCCGGACACGTCCGCCCCGTGCGCGCACCGCGAGCGGGCGCCCTCCTGCCGGCTGACGAGACGGGTCCCTCGCTCAGCCTCACCGGCGCGGAGGGCACCCAGCGCATCTGGCTCGACGCCGCCGGCCGGGCGCTCAAGGTCGAGTGGGCGGAGGGCAAGAATCCCATGCGCGTGACCTTCACTCGCCCCGAGGGCGATCCGTCCGCCGGCAGCGGGCCGCAGGCGATCCGGCTCGTCACGCTCGACGGCCGCCTCGAGGTCTCCGTGACCTATCGCGAGCCCGCGGTCGACACCAGATTCGATCCCGCATTGCTGACGCTCAATGTCCCGCAAGGCGTGGAAATCCAAGACTTCCGTTGACACTTCGACGCAGCGCGTGTTACTGTTCTTTCCCTTGTCGAAGCCGCTGAGGTACGCGCGGGGGCTGGTCGTTCAGGCCTCGGCCAAGGTGAACTTGACGCTCGAGGTGCTGGGGAAGCGGGAGGACGGCTACCACGAGCTCGCCACGATCCTGCAATCGGTGGATCTCTGGGACCGCCTGGCGGTCGAGCCCGCCGATTCACTCTCCCTGGTGACGAGTGATCCCGCGCTACCAACCGACGAGGGCAATCTGGTGATGCGGGCGGCGCGGCTCCTGCGAGACGAGGCAGGCGTGAGCCGCGGCGCGCGGATCCGGCTGGACAAGCGGATACCCGTGGCGGCGGGGCTGGGCGGCGGCTCGAGCGATGCCGCGTCGACACTCTGGGCGCTGAATCGCCTGTGGGGGATCAGGTGGCCGGTGAAGCGGTTGCAAGAACTGGCGGAGCGGCTCGGGATGGACGTGCCGTTCTTCCTCGGGAACGGGCGGGCCATGGCCACGGGGCGCGGCGAGCGGCTGGCGCCGCTGCCGGCGGCGGGCGCGCTCGCGCTGGTGCTCGTGAATCCGAACTTCCCGCTCTCCACCAGTGACGTGTATCAGCGGGTGCCGGCGGGGTGGTCGGCGGAGCCGGCGGGGACGCGGCGGATGGTGGCGGCGCTGAGGGGCCGGAGCCCCCGGCAGGTCGCGACCGCGCTCACGAACAATTTGGAGACGGTGGTGGAGCCGACGGTTCCGGCGATCGCGCGGATGAAGGCGGCGCTGCTCGCGGCGGGTGCGCTCGGCGCGGTGATGTCGGGGAGCGGACCCACGGTGTTCGGGGTCGCGCGCTCCTTCGACCACGCGCGGGCGATCCGGCGACGCGTGACTCGCGCGGGCTGGTCGGTCTGGGCGGTGCGAACGCACAGCGGCGCCTGCATCAGACAAGTTCGCAGCCGAAATTAATTCGATGGGGCGTGGCCAAGTTGGTAAGGCGCGGGACTTTGGATCCCGTATTCGGAGGTTCGAGTCCTCCCGCCCCAACCATTTTCACGAGAGGACGGCGTCATGGGTTATGAGCTGAAGCTCTTCTCGGGGAACGCGAACCGGCCGCTCGCCGAGGAGATCGCCAAGACGCTCCAGCTGCCCCTGGGCGACGCCGACGTCTCGCGCTTCTCCGACGGCGAGGTGTACGTGCAGGTCAACGAGAACGTCCGCGGCCAGGACGTTTTCGTCATCCAACCCACCTGTCCCCCGGTGAACGACCACCTGATGGAACTCCTCGTCATGCTGGACGCGTTCAAGCGCGCGTCCGCGCGACGGATCACCGCGGTCCTGCCCTACTACGGCTACGGCCGCCAGGACCGCAAGGTGATGGGGCGGGTGCCGATCACCGCCAAGCTCGTGGCCGACCTCATCACCGCGGCGGGCTGTCACCGTGTCCTCGCGGTGGACCTCCACGCCGGGCAGATCCAGGGCTTCTTCGACATGCCGGTGGACCACCTCTTCGCCGCGCCGCCCGTGATCGTGGACTATCTGGCGAGGCGGGACCTCAAGGATCCCGTCGTCGTCTCTCCCGACGCGGGCGGCGTCGAGCGCGCCCGCGCCATCGCCAAGCGCCTCAACGCGGGACTCGCCATCATCGACAAGCGCCGCGACGGCCCCAACGTGGCCGTCTTCATGCACCTCATCGGCGACGTCGAGGGCAAGGACGTCGTCATCATCGACGACATGATCGACACCGCGGGAACCCTGATCCAGGCGGTGGACGCGCTTAAGCGCGAGGGGGCGCGCCGCATCCTCGCCGCCGCCGTCCACGGGGTGCTGTCGGGGCCCGCCATCAACCGCATCAACGACTCCGTCCTCGAGGAGGTCGTCATCACGAATTCCGTCCCGCTAACGCCCGACAAGCAGATCGCCAAGATCCGGGTGCTCTCGGTGGCCCCGCTGGTCGCCGAGGCGATCCGGCGCATCCACGACGAGGAGTCCGTGTCGGGGCTCTTCGTCTAGCCGCGAGAACTGGAAAGGACGCAGACGTCATGGAAATCCGAGCACTGACCGTCGAGAAGCGCGAGGGGACCGGCAAGGAAGTGGCCAAGCGTCTCCGCCGGGCCGGCCGCGTGCCGGCCGTCCTCTACGGGGGTACCGCCCCCGTGAACATCACCGTCAACCCCAAGGACGTCTTCCGCCTGATCCACGGACACGAGGGCGGCACCCAGCTCCTCCAGGTAAGCTTCGGCGAGTCAACCGACAAGCGGATGGCCATCATCCGCGACATGCAGTTCGACCCCGTCAGCGAGGATCTCGTGCACGTGGACCTGCAGGAAGTGGCCATGGACAAGCCGATCCAGGTCACGGTGCCGCTGCGGCACGAGGGCGAGCCGATCGGGGTCCGCGAGACCAAGGGCATCCTCGAGATGATCCTCCGCGAGGTACAGGTGTCCTGCCTCCCCAGCCAGATCCCCGAGTCGTTCACCGCAGACGTCTCCCCCCTCGAGATCGGCGACGTCTTCACCGTCGGGCAGCTTCCCGTGCCCGGCGGCGTGCGCATCCTGACCGATCCCAACCAGGCCGTCGCCACGGTGGCGCCGCCGATGGCGGAGGAGGAGGTCGCAGTGGCGCCGGTGGCGGGAGTGGTCGCGGCAACTCCGGCCGAGCCCGAGGTGCTCACCGAGCGGAAGCCCAAGGAAGAGGCGGTCGACGACAAGGAGAAGGACAAGGACGCGAAGAAGAAGTAAGTGGCTCAGGCCATCATCGGGCTCGGCAATCCCGGCCCGGAGTACCGGGACACGCGTCACAACGTCGGGGCGCGCGTGCTCGACGGAATCGCGAAGAGGCTGCATGCGCGCTTCGGCCGCGAGGGCGGGCACCTCGTGGGCCCGGCGCGCTGGCACGGCGAGCCCGTCTACCTCGTCAAGCCGCAGTCGTACATGAACGAGAGCGGCTCGGTGGTCGCGCGCCTGGCGCGGCGGCTCCACCTCGGGCCCGGCGACCTCATCGTGGTCTTCGACGATCTGGACCTCCCCCTTGGCGCCGTCCGCGTCCGGATGAAGGGGAGCGCGGGGGGCCACAACGGCGTGCGCTCGCTCATCGAAGCCCTCGGCACCGACGCGGTACGGCGCGTGAAGATCGGGATCGGTCGCCCGGAGCCTCCGGCGGGAGCCGGGCGGCGCCGCGAGGAAGTGGTGGATCACGTGCTCTCCCCGTTCTATCCGGAGGAACACGAGGTGGTGGCGGCGGCGTGTGAAGAGGCCGCCGAGCAGGCCATCAAGCTCCTCGACCGTCGCGGGGGGGCATAGATTGCGGCCTCCGGGGGGCCGTGTTATACAGTTGGCGTTTACCCATTTGTCGCCCGTTTCGGTCCCGGAGAGGGGGGACGTGAGTGACCAAGGTTATCGTGGAGCCCGACGAGTCGTTCGAGAACGCACTGAAGCGCTTCAAGAAGCAGTGCGAGAAGGCCGGGCTCATGTCGGAGCTGCGAAAGCGCCAGCACTACGAGAAGCCCAGCGTCAAGCGGAAGCGCAAGACGCTGGCGGCGCGGAAGAAGGCCAAGAAACGCGAGCGGTTCTCCGATTAGTCGCAGGCGGTAGCGGGGTCGAGTGGGCCCAGGTCCAGGGCCTCCTCGCCCAGGAGACGCACACCCCCATGGGTCGGGAACGGGCGCTCGGCCTCGAGCCCTCGACCGACCTGCCGTGGATCCAAGCGGCCCTGGCTGAAACCCGCCAGGGCCGTACTGCGTTGCGGGTGGCCGGTAGTCCCCCCTGGGATGTGATCCCCGACGTGCGCGATACCCTGGAGCGGGCCCGGACCATCGGCGCGGTGGTGGAAGGCGCCGAGCTGGTGGAGCTCATCCCTCTCCTCGAAGCTGCCGGCCGCCTCGCAGGCTATGGCCGGAGCATCGCCCCCGTCGCTGCCGACCTCGGTCGGACGCTGGGGGCTCTGCCTTCGGTCGGCCCCCTCCGGGACCGGCTCCGGCAGGCGCTCGAGGATGACGGCACGCTGCGCGACGAGGCCAGCCCCGCGCTCCGCCGGCTCCGCACGCGGCTGCGCGAGCACCGGCGCGACCTCGTGAAGCGCCTCGAGAGCTTCTTCCAGCAGCCCGGCGCGGACGCGCTCTTCCAGGAGCGCTACGTGACGGTTCGTCACGGCCGCTACGTGCTGCCGGTGCTGGCCGGAGCGAAGGGACGGCTCCGCGGCATCGTCCATGATCGGAGCCAGAGCGGCGCCACCCTTTTTGTCGAGCCGGAGTCGGTGGTCGACGACAACAACCAGCTCGTCGACCTCGCGCGTGACGAGGAGAGGGAGGTCCTTCGCGTCCTCGCCGAGTTCACCGACGCGGTGCGCGAAGCCCTGCCCGAGCTCACCCGGCTGGTGGACGGCATTGCCGATGCGGACCTGGTCTTCGCCCGTGCCGAGCTCGCCGAGCGCATGGAAGCCGCCGAGCCCGTCGTCTCCGAGGAGCGCGTCGTGGAGGTGCGGGGGGCGCGCCACCCGCTTCTCCTTGCCCAGGGCTGGAAGCAGCCCGGCCGGTCGGTCGTGCCGGTAGATCTCCACCTCGATGCCGAGCGCCCGCTCCTCGTCATCACCGGACCCAATGCCGGCGGCAAGACAGTGGCGCTCAAGACCCTCGGCCTGTTCGCGATGATGGCGCAGGCGGGGCTGCACTTGCCCGCGCGCGAGGGCGCGCGGCTGCCGCGGGTATCCCGCCTCTTCGCCATCATCGGCGACGACCAGAGCGTGGCCGAGAACCTCTCGACCTTCTCCGCCTTCGTCAAGGCGCTCCGCGAGGTGCTCGAGCACGTGGACGCGGAGTCCCTGGTCCTGCTCGACGAGCTCGGCGCAGGCACCGATCCGGACGACGGCGCCGCGCTCGCCCAGGCCGTGCTGGAGGAGCTGGCCGCGCGTGGCTCCCTCTGCGCCGCCTCGACGCATCTCGAGCCGCTGAAGGGGTTTGCCGCGACCTATCCGCGCGCGCGGAACGCGTCGGTGGAGTTCGACGGCGAGCGTCTCGAGCCCACCTTCCGCCTCGTCTACGACCGGCCGGGGCAGAGCTACGCGCTGGCCATCGGCGCGCGGCTCGGGCTGCCTCCCGCCCTCATCGAGCGCGCGCGCGGGCATCGTACGACCAAGCAGCGCGCGCTCCAGGAGCTGATCGCCCGCCTCGACGCGCGGGACCGGCGCGACGCCGAGCGCACCGCCCTCGTCGAGAAGCGCGAGCTGGACAGCGCGGCGCTCCTGCGCCGTGCCCAGGCGGAGGCCGAGGCGGCG
>JBKPDT010000300.1:0-7100 GCA_046728035.1 Candidatus Methylomirabilota bacterium
AGGCCCAGGCCCCCGCGCCACTTGCCGGCACCGCACGAGTCGGGGACGAAGGCGTACTCGTCGATGCGGATGGGATGCTGCGCCTCCAGCACTTCCACCGGCGTGTTCGACATGTTCTGGGAGGGATTGGTGACCGCCTCGGAGATCTACCGCGACGCCAAGCTCGCCATGGTGTCCCCCGCCAACACCAACCCCATCATCACGGAGCGCAACTACGCGTCGGTGAGCCGGGTCTGTGGCCGGGACGACGTGCAGGGCGTGGTGGGCGCGGAGCACGCCAAGAGCCTCAAGATGAAGTCCGTGTTCATCGTCCACGACAAGACCACCTATGGGCAGGCGGTGGCGGAGTTCTTCCGCGACCACGCCAAGAAGCTCGGCATCGAGATGGTGGGCTTCGAGGGCACGGAGGAAAAGTCCAACTTCGACCCGCTCCTCACCGCGGCCCGGGCGCGCCGGCCCGACATGATCTACTTCGGCGGCATCTACGATCAGGGCGCGCCGCTGTTCCGGCAGGCCGCCGAGAAGGGGATCAGGGCGGCCTTCATGGGCCCCGACGGGATGGACTCGTCCGACCTCGCCAAGATCGGCGGCAAGGCGGTGGTGGGCATGTGGTACACGTCCGCGTCCGCGCCCGCGAACCTCTACCCGCGGGGTGGCGAGTTCGCCAAGGCCTACAAGGACAAGTTCGGCAAGGCCCCCGAGCCCTACGCGGCGGAGAGCTACGACGCCACGGTGGTCGCGCTGAAGGCCGTCGAGGCGGCGGCGAAGGCGGCGGGCGGCAAGATGCCCTCGCGCGAGACGGTGGCCGCGGCGGTGCGCAAGATGAAGCACGACGGCATCACCGGCGCCATCGAGTTCGATGCCAAGGGCGACCGGAAGAAGGCGAGCTACTTCGTGCTGCAGGTCGGATCCGACGATCCCGCGAAGTGGGGCGAGAACAAGCTGATCAAGCGCCTGGGCATCGACCCGCCGTCGGGTAAGAACTAGCGCGCCGAGAGCTCGCAAAGCGGTTGCTTCCGGGAGCCCTCCGTCTGCCTATACTGGGCGGCAAGGAGGGCCCCCCATGAAGACCGACGGCGTTCTCGTCCGCGCGAGCTACCAGGTGGGCCGGCGGCTGTTCGGCCAGGTCCCCACCCCCCAGCGGCTGATGGCCGAGCGGCCCGCGATGATGCTCGGCCTCGGCGGCCTCTGGACCGCCATCGAGTACGGCGGCACGCTGGACCGCGCCCTTCGCGCGCTGCTCCAGCTCCACGTGGCCACCCTCTACGGCGTGCCCTACTGAATGGACATCCGCCACGCCGTGGGCGTGAAGGCGGGCGTTCCCGAAGCCAAGCTGGACGCGCTGGACGCCTACGCGGAGAGCCCGTGGTTCACCGCGCGCGAGCGCGCGGCCCTGGCCTTCTGCGAGGAGGTCGTCCGGGACGATCGCGACGTGTCCGACGCGACGGAGGCGCGCCTGCGCGAGCACTTCTCGGCGGCAGAGCGGGTGGAGCTGACCTTCGTCGTCGGCTACCAGGTGTTCGCGAGCAAGTTCGCGAAGGCCTACCGCCTGCCTCCCCAAGGCTTCTCGCGAGCGGGCGATCAGGGGCCGGCCGGCTAGGCGCTCCAGCCCGCCCAGCGGCCGCCTTCGACCGCGGCCAGGAACTCGGCCACGTGGGTGTTGAAGAGGCCGGGCTCCTCGATGTTCGGCGTGTGCCCGCACGCGGGGAACACCACGAGCCCCGCGTGCGGGATCAGCGCGCGCATCATGGAATGAGGGCTCCACGCAGGGCGCGTCCTGATCGCCCACCATGATGAGGGTGGGCACACGCAGGGCGCGTAGCCCCGTCTCCAGCTCGCCCACTGTCTTGCGCTTGGACATCACCTCGCGCGCCAGGTGGGCGCACGCCTGGGCATCATGCTCGCCCGCCTGGCGGATGAACTCGGCGAAGCCGCGCGGGTCCTTGGCCTTGAAGGTGGTCCGCGTGGCCAGCGTCTCGAAGCCGCGCACACGATGCGCCTGGCCGTCGCGGTCGAGGCCCGCCGCGATCTCCGCCTGGCCCTTGAGGAACTGCTCGCGGTTCACCGAGCCCGCGCCGGCTCCCACCATGATGAGGCTGCGCAGCATCTCGGGATGGGCGAGGGCGAAGTCGCGCGCCAAGTTGGCGCCCATGGAGCAGCCGCCGAGGTGCACGGGGCCCCCGCCGAGGTGCTTGAGCAGGCGGTGGAGGTCGCCCACGAGCAGGTCCTGCGAGTAGGAGGCGGCGGATAGCCCCGGTGGTTGTAGATGATCACGCGGTAGCGCCGCGAGAAGTAGCGCTTCGCGGTGGGCATTACCAGGTCTCCCAGTGGACCAGCTCGGTGAGGGGCTTGCGCTTGCGCGCCACCGAGGCGGGCGCGGTCGCGCGGGCGGGATCGACGTAGCCGAAGGCGATGACCCTGTTGATCAACACGCTCGGCGGGAGCGGGATGCCGAGCAGCCGCGCCACCTCCGCCTCCGGCAGATGCGCGGGGCAGGAGCCGATGCCGTCCGCCCAAGCCGCCACCATCATGTTCTGGGCGCAGCGTCCGGCGTCGAACTCGTGCTGCTCGACCTGCGCGATGATGACGGTGGCGGCCGAGCGCGCGATGAACTTGGCGTAGGGGCTGAGCGCGGCGAGGGCGGCGAGCCGCGCGCGCTCGCGCACCACCACCAGGCGATTGGGCTCGCTGTTCTTGCTGCTGCCGGTCATGCGCGCGGCCTGGAGGATGCGGCGCAGCGCGTCCTCCGGGATCGGGCGGTCGAGGAAGAAGCGCTGGTCCCGCTTGTCGACGACGGCGCGGTAGGCGTCCATGACGCGCGGCTCAGGCCGACGGGCGCCGCTTGCGGACGAGGTACTTCTGCTCGCCCTCCAGGCAGAGCTCGCGCCGCTGATTGTGCAGGGTGGACCGCACGGTGACGACCCCGGTGCTCCGCCCGGGCGTGAGCACGGTCACCGTGAGCATCGGGTACACGGTGTCGCCCGCGTACACGGGCTTCAAGAAGCGCGACGACTGCTCGATGAAGCCGATGAGCGACTCGCCGATCACGTGGGGGAAGATGCCCGCGCCGGCCGCCGTCTGGGCCAGCACCTGGAAGCCGTGGGCGAGGAGGCCGGGGTGCCCCTGGCGCCGGCAGTACTCGATATCGTAATGGATGGGGTGATTGTCGCCGGACACCGTCTGGAATGCCGCGAAGTTCGCCTCGGTGAGCGTGCGCGACGGCAGGTAGAACTGCTCGCCCACTTTCATGTCCTCGAAGTAGCGCGCCTCGCCGAAACGATGCGCGGCGGGATCGAAGGCGGACGGCGCGTCGGCCACGGGCGGGCGGCTACCGCGCGGTGTAGCCGCCGTCCACGGGGAGCGCGACGCCGGTGATGTAGCTGGCGTCGTCGGAGGCGAGGAAGAGACCGGCCTGGGCGACCTCCATCGGCGTGCCCACGCGCCCCAGGGGGATCACCTGCTTCATGCGGGCGAGGTTCTCGTGCTTGTTCGACTCCACGTCGGGCCGGCCCATGAAAATGTCGAGCATGGGCGTGTCGATCGGCGCCGGGCAGACGCAGTTGACGCGGATCCCGTCCGGCGCGAGGCGGATGGACAAGGACTTGGTGAGTCCGGTGACGCCGAACTTCGCCGCCGAGTATACTGGGCTGAAGGGCGAGCCGTAAATCCCCGCGATCGAGCTGGTGAAGAGGATGCTCCCGCCCCCGCGCGCGCGGAGGGCCGGGATCGCCTCCGCGGTAGTGATGAGCACGGTGCGCAGGTTGAGGTTCATCGCCAGGTCGACGTCGTCGATGTCCACGCCCTCGACGCGTCCCGGCCCGGGATGCCCCACGTTGTTCCACAGGATGTCGAGCCCACCGAAGGCGGCGACGGCCTCTCGCACCACGCGCTTGCTGTCGTCCTCGCGCGTCAGGTCGCAGGGGATGCCGTGGGCGCGGCCGCCCGCCTTGACGATCTCGTTGACGGTGTCGCCGATGCGCCCCTTGTCGATGTCGGCGACCGCCACCGCGGCGCCTTCCCGCGCGAACAGCACGGCGGCGGCGCGCCCGATTCCCGAGGCGGCGGCGGTGATGAGGGCGGTCTTTCCCTTGAGCCGCATGGCCTACCCTCCCGCGATCTTCGTGCCCTCGCGCCCGGTCTCCATGGGCAGCGAGGGATCGGCGGTCCACTCGCCGAGAGAGCCGTCGTAGACGGCCACCTGCGGATAGCCCAGCATGGTGAGGACGAGCGCGTCGGTGGTGGCGGCGATGCCGCCGCCGCAGTAGGTGATGATCTTCTTCTTCGGATCCGCGCCCACCTCCGCGAAGAGCTCGCGCAGCTCGGCCGCCGAGCGAAAGGTGCTGGGCTTACCGGACTGAAGGCGCGCATAGGCCACGTTGACGCTGCCCTTGATGTGGCCGGGCCGCCCGTACTGGATGCCGCCCTCGCCGGCGTGCTGCTCGGCGGAGAGCGCGTTGATGGTGCAGGCGCCCTGATCCGCGATCTTGGCCAGCACCTCGTCGCGCGTGGCGATCAGGTCCCGCCGCGGCTTCGCCGTGAAGCGCGCCGGCGGGTACTTCGCCGGCTCCGTGGAGACCGGCCGACCCTCGGCGGCCCATTTCTCCCAGCCGCCGTCCAGCACCGCGGCGGCGTCGAAGCCGAAGGCGCGCAGCATCCACCAGATGCGCGTGGCCCACATGATGTTGCCCGCGCTGTAGAGCACGGCACGGGTGCCTTCGCCGAGCCCGTGCTTGGACATGGCGGCGGCGAACTGCTCCGCGGACGGCATCGTGAAGCGAAGCTTGCTGGAGGTGTCCGAGAGCTCGCCCTGTAGATCGAGGTAGTCCGAGCCGGGAATGTGGCCTTCCGCCCACTTCGGTCGGCCGCTCTCCGCGCGGAACGTGGTGACCGGATCGGGCTTGAGATAGGTCGTGCAGTCGTAGACGCGGAGATCCGGATCGCCCAGGTGGGCGGCCAGCCACTCCGTGCTCACCAGATACTGCGGGTGAGCGAAGGCTTCCCCCGCCGCCGCCACCGGGGCTAGCTCCGCGCGGAGCCGACGACGGACACGAACGACACGCACTCACCCGGCGCGCCGCCGAGATTGTGCGTGAGGGCGAGCTTCCGGCCGCGCGCCACGCTGGCGATCTGCCGCTTGCCCGCCTCGCCCCGCAGCTGCAGCCACGCCTCGAAGAGCATGCGCAGGCCGGAGGCGCCGATGGGATGGCCGAAGGACTTGAGGCCGCCGTCGGGGTTCACCGCCAGCTCGCCCTCGTGGTCGAAGGTGCCGTTGAGCACTTCCTTCCACCCGGTGCCGCGCTGGGCGAAGCCGAGGTCTTCCATCAGCACCAGCTCGGTCGGCGTGAAGCAGTCGTGCACCTCCGCCATGGCCAGCTCCGCGCGCGGATCCTTGATGCCGGCCTGCGCGTAGGCGTCGGTGGCGGAGGCCACCACCTCGGGGAAGGTGGTGTAATCGTAGTCCGGATCGATGGGACCGGTGGCGGGGCCGGCGATGAAGGAGAGCGCCTTCACGAACAGCGGCTTGTCCGTGTACTTGTAGGCGTCTTCGGAGCGGACGATCACCGCCGCCGCGGAGCCGTCGGAGACACCCGAGCAGTCGAAGATGCCCAGCGCGCCCGCCACCTGCGGCGAGCACGCGATCACGTCCTTGGCCACTTCCTTGCGGAACTGCGCGCGGGGATTCAGCGCGCCGTTCTTGTGGTTCTTCCAGGCGATGCGGGTCATCGCCTCCTTGAAGGCCGCCTCATCCACGCCGAACTTCTTGCAGTAGGCGGGGGCGAGCAGGCTGAAGGTGGCGGGGGCGGTGAGGCCCGCGCGCGTGCCGTCCTCGGGCGCGCCGATGCTGGGCAGGCCGGAGATGCCGGAGTCCTTCAGCTTCTCCACGCCGATGGCCATGGCCATGTCGTAGGCGCCGGAGGCCACCGCGTAGCAGGCGTTGCGGAACGCCTCCGAGCCTGTGGCGCAGTAGTTCTCGAGCCGGCTCACCGGCTTGTAGTTGAGCTTGAGCGGGCGCGACAGCGTGAGGCCGCTCTGCCCGGAGAAGAGGGTGCCGAGCCAGAAGGCGTCCACCATGTCGATGGGCACGCTGGCGGAGTTGAGCGCCTCCTGGGACGACTCCACGAGGAGATCGCTGACGCTCTTGTCCCAGTGCTCGCCGAAGGTGGTGCAGCCCATGCCGACGATCGCCACGCGGTCCCGAATGCCGTTGCTCGCCATTGATCGTCCCTCCTGTGCCTAGGCTATCACAACGCTACTTCACTCCGCCGCCGACGATGACTTCGCACGGCGATTCGAAACCGTCACCGCCCTGGTAGCGCTCCAGCGCATGCTCGATCTCCTGCCAGGCGTCGTCGCGTGCGGCCTCCGTCAATCCGGCGAGCATGTGATGGAGCGCGCCGAACGATTCTCTCTCGAAGCGGACACACTCCCGGGCCGACGCCATGCGGAGCGGCGCCGACACGCACTCCGTCTGAACATCGCGAAATCCCGCCTGGGTCAATGCCGTCGCGAGAACGCCAGGGCCGCCAAGACTGAACGGCCCCGGCTGCCCTGGCGGGGGGGCGGGGAGGCCGGCACGACGACGAATGATCGCGATCGGGACGGAGAAGAACGGGTTCTTGTCCGGCGTCGAGAAGACGATGGCTCCGAGTCGGCCGCCCGGCTTCAGCACGCGCCGGATCTCGGCAAGCGCCCGGGGCAGGTCGGGAAGGAAGAACAGGCCGAAGCGGGACACGACGACATCGAATGCTCCTTCGTCGAGCGGGAGGTGCTCGGCGTCCATGACTCTCGCCTCGAGGTGCGCCACGCCGCGTTCACGCGCGGTGCGCGCGGCCAGCGCGACCAGATTCGGCGCGATGTCCGTCGCGAGCACGAACCCGGTGGGGCCGACCCGTTCCGCCGCCATCAAGGACTGATCCCCGTCGCCGGCGGCGACATCGAGGACCCGCATGCCCGGAGCCACGCGGGCCCGCTCGAGCATCAGGTCCGTTACCGGCCCCGCCCACCTTCGCACGACGGGAATCCACCGGTGCCATGCCTCGGCCGCGCCCTGCCACTGCTCGCGCGTCGCTTCCTTGTACTTCAGGGCATCGAAGCGGGGC
>JBKPDT010000301.1:0-3275 GCA_046728035.1 Candidatus Methylomirabilota bacterium
GTGGGGCTCGGCTCCTGCGCGCTCTCGGTGGGCGGCGCGTCCACACTCGCGGCGCTCGCCGCTGAGGTCGGGGTCCGGGGGATCCGTGCCCGCGTGGTGGCGGCGGGCTGCCCCGGCCTCTGCTGGGCCGCGCCCACCGTCACCGTGCTGCGTCCCGACGCCGCGCCCGAGACCGCGGCGCGTGTCGGCCCCGGCGACGTCGGCGCCCTCCTCGATTCGATCGAGGCCGGACGCGGCGTGGAGTCCCCCGAGGTCGCCGCCTTCCTCGCCGGCCAGCGCCGCGTCCTCACCGATCGCTGCGGCGTCGTGGATCCGGGCGATATCGGCGATGCCATCCACCGAGGCGGCTATGCTGCCTTCGCCGCCGCCCTGGCCCGGGGCGATCCCGCATCGGTGATCGACACCGTGAAGGCGGCGACGCTCCAGGGCCGCGGCGGAGCCTACTTTCCCGCCGCCGTGAAGTGGGACGGCGCTCGGCGGGCGGCCGGCGAGCCCAAGTACCTGATCGTCAATGCCGAGGAGGGCGAGCCCGGCATCTTCAAGGACCGCCACCTCCTCGAGGGCGATCCGCATCGGCTGCTCGAGGGGGCGCTCCTCGCCGCGTTTGCCGCGGGGGCCAGCTATATCTACCTCTACGTGCACGGCGAGGCCAATCTCGCCGCGCGGCGCCTCGAGCGCGCGTTGGACGGCGCGCGGCGCTGGGGGCTCGTGAGTCGCCACGTGCTGGGCAGCGACTTCTCGGTCGACGTCGAGATCCGGCGCGGCGCGGGCGGCTTCGTGCTGGGCGAGGAGACGGCGCTCATGGAGTCGCTCGAGGGGCGCCGCGCCATGCCGCGCGCCAAGCCGCCGTTCCCGGTCGAGGCCGGGCTCTGGGGCCGGCCCACCGTGATCAACAATGTCGAGACGCTCTTCGCGGTGCCGATCATCATCGGGCGCGGCGCCGCGTGGTGGAAGGGGCTCGGCCGTGGTCACGGGACGAAGTGCTTCGGACTCTCGGGTCAGCTTCGTCGGCCCGGGCTCGTGGAGCTCCCGATGGGCGTCACGGTGCGTGAGCTTGTGGAAGGCCTCGGGGGCGGGGTCGCCGCAGGCCATCAGATCCAGGCGGTGCTGGTGGGCGGGCCCTCGGGCAGCCTCATTCCGCCGAGGCTCCTCGACGAGCCGATGGTGCCGGGAGGCGAGGTGAGCCCGGGCACGGGCGGCGTGGCCGCGCTGGACGATCGGACGTCCCTGCGCGACGTCGTGCGTACGCTTCTCGACTTCAACACGCGCGAGTCGTGTGGCAAGTGCACCCCCTGTCGAGAGGGGACGGCGCGGCTGCGCGACCTGCTGGACCGCCACGACGCTGGTGGTGACGGCGCGCCCGGCATGCCGCTCGGCGAGCTCTGCGAGGTGGTGCGCCTGGCCTCGCTCTGCGGGCTCGGCCAGGCCGCCCCGCTGTCCATCCTGTCAGCTCTGAAGGAGTTCCCCGCGGAATTCGCGGATCTCCATTGACCATGTATCATTGGTGGGCAGTCGGTCGCGATTGATGGGATCGCGTATGGCCATCACACTCCGCGTAGACGGCTCGGACATCGAAGTCTCCCCGGGCGCCACGGTGCTGGACGCCGTGAACCGACTCGGTCTCGCCCTGCCCCAGCTTTGCAAGGACCCCGATCGCTCCCCGCTGGGCGCCTGCCGCACCTGCCTGGTCCACGTGGAGGGTCAGCGGGGCTTCCCCGCTGCCTGTCACCTGCCCGCGCGGGAGGGCATGGTGGTCGAGACCCAGCACGAGGGGGCGGCGCGTCTGCGCAAGGCGGTGCTCGATCTCACGCTGTCCATGCTCACCCCGTCGGACGCGCGCGACGGCTTCGGCCAGGTGGGCGCCGCCGCCGAGCAGCATGCGCTGGTCGGGCCGACGTGGGCGCCGCATCACCACTTCGCCACCGATGCTTCGAAGTCCTTCTTCGTTCTCGACCGGGAAGCCTGCATCCTGTGCGGGCGCTGCACGACCGCCTGCGCGGAGGTGCAGCACATCGGCGCCATCTCCATGGTCGGCCGCAATCACGAGGCGCGCGTGGGCGTGGTCGGCGACGGCCCCATGTCCGCTTCCATCTGCACCTCCTGCGGCCAGTGTGTGGCCACCTGCCCCACCGGCGCCCTTCGGCCCAAGGAGGCGCCCGCACCCATCACGCGCCAGGTCGAGACGACCTGTCCCTACTGCGGCGTCGGCTGCGGGATCTCCCTTGGGGTGCGGGATGACGGGCGGCTGGCCGGGATGGCTGACGACGCGCCCGCCAATCCGTCGAGCCGGGGCATGCTCTGCGTGAAGGGCCGCTTCGGCACCGGCTTCGTCCACGCGCAGGACCGCATCACGACTCCGCTGGTGAGGCGTGACGGGGTCTGGCACGAGGTCAGCTGGGACGAGGCACTCGACGCCGCCGCCGACGGGTTCGCGCGCAATGTCGGCCGCTTCGGCGCCTTCGCCTCGGCCAAGGCCACCAACGAGGACGGCTACGTCATCCAGAAGCTGGCTCGCCTCGTCATGGGCACGAACAACGTGGACCACTGCACGCGGCTCTGTCACTCCCCTTCCGTGGAGGCCATGCTCGCCTCCATGGGCTCGGGCGCCACATCCAACTCCTACGAGGACTACGAGCAGGCGGGATGCCTGATGGTCGTGGGCGCGGATGCCTCCGCCAACCATCCGGTCATCGCCGTCCGGTTCCGCCGCGCCGTGGCGCGCGGGGCCCGGCTCATCGTGGTCAATCCCAAGCGGGTGGAGCTCTGCGACCAGGCCGATCTCTGGATCCAGGAGCGGCCGGGCACGGACGTGGCCCTGTTCAACGCGATGGCCAAGGTGCTCCTCGACGAGGGTCTCGCCGATCTCGCCTGGATCCGCGCGCGCACCGAGGGCTTCGAGGAGTGGGAGGCGGCGCTCCAGTCCTATACCCTCGAGTACGCGGAGTCCGTGACCGGCGTGCCGGCGGAGGACATCGCGCAGGCGGCGCGGTGGTACGCGCGTCCGCCCTTCGCGGGCTCCTGCCTCGTCTGGGGCATGGGCATCACCCAGCACATCAATGGCACCGCCAATGCGCATGCGCTCCTGAACCTCTCCCTGGCCGCGGGCCAGATGGGCTTCCCGGCCTCGGGCATCTCGCCGCTACGCGGGCAGAACAACGTGCAGGGCTGTGGCGACGCGGGTTGTATCCCCACCAACCTCCCGGGCTATGCCGACTACTCGGAGCCGAGCCTCGACCGCTTCGCGCGGGTCTGGGGCCGCCGCCCGCCCGCCGAGC
>JBKPDT010000302.1:0-19167 GCA_046728035.1 Candidatus Methylomirabilota bacterium
GCCCTCCACCACGCCCGCGGAGGGCGCGCGGCGGCGGTGACCGAGCTGGAGCGTGCCTGCCGCCTCCTCCGCGGACTGGGCGCCCGCCGCTACGACGGCGTGCTCACCGCGCTCGCCGGCGACCTCGGCGTCGCCCTCCCCGCCTAGGCGCGGGCTTCGCCTTCGCCTTCATCAGCGCCTCGGTGATGGAAGGAGCGATTCTCGCGCATGTGCCACGACGTGCTTGATCTTCGCGAGCTTCTTGGCCATGCTGACCTCCTTTGGCTGCGGGCGAGCGCAGCGATTCGGCCGTGCGGCGGCGCGTGTCGGATGATTCCACCGGGCGGCGACGGCCGCAAAGGAAAGGGAGGTGTATGTGAGCACGAGACGGTCGGTCATCGGCCTGATGGCGCTGGGTATCTTGGTCCTGGGCTGGACGATCTCCGCAGTCGCCGCCGATGACGCGTACACGGCCGGCTATGCCGCGGCCATCCTCGAGCGCGAGTTCCGCGTCACCGCCCCGTCCCTCACCGTACGCGACGGCGTGCTCACCGTCGCCGGCAGCGACCTGGCGGGCGCGGACCGGCCCGCGGTGGAGGCATCCCTGAGCCGCATCCGGGGCGTGCGGCGGGTGATCGTGCTTACCGCGCCCGCGGCCCCCACGAGCGCGGCGGGCGTGCCGCGCGCCGGCGGAACAGCGGACCCCGTCCCCGACGCGCCGCGCTTCGAGGTGCTGCCCGCCGGCCTTCTCTTCCGTCCTCTGATTGCCGATCCACGCTGGCCGGCCTTCGGCACCACCATCCGTCACTACTTCGACGACGGGAAGTGGGAGACCGTGGCGGCGGTGGCGCTCGGCGACATGATGCCGATCGTGCGCGGGCGGATCGGCGAGGGGCTCCAGTGGGAGGTGGGGGTTCACGCCGCCCTGTGGGGGCTATTCGACATGGACTCGGAGTCGGTGGACCTCGTCAACATGGACTTCATCGTGGGCGGGTTCGGGAGCTTCCGCCAGGGTCCGTGGTCGGGGATCGGGCGCGTGTTCCACCGCAGCAGCCATCTCGGCGACGAGGAAATCCTGAACCGCGGCACGCCGCGGGTGAACTTCAGCCACGAAGGCGTGGACGCCCGCGTCTCCTACGAGCCCCTGGAGTGGCTTCGTGTCTACGGCGGCGGCGGCTACGTCTTCCGCGTCAACCCCAAGAGCTACGCACCCTGGAGCCTCACCCTGGGCAGCGAGCTTCGCAGCGCCTGGACCCTGCCGGGGCGGCTGCGGCCCATCTTCGGCGTGGACGTCCAGTCTCGCGAGGAGCATGACTGGCAGCCCCAGCTCTCCGTCCGCACCGGCCTCGAGCTCGAGAGCGCCGCCGTCCTCGGGCGGCGCATCCAGGTGCTCCTCGAGTACTTCAACGGGCACTCGATGGACGGGCAGTTCTACACGCGCGACGTCGAGTACCTCGGGCTGGGCATCCACTTCAAGTTCTGAGGAACTCCACGAGCGCGCGGTCGAACTCCTCCGCCGACTCGAGGGCGGAGCAGTGCATCGCGCCCGGCAGCACGAGGAGGCGCGAGCCCGCGATGCGCTCGTGGAGCACGCGCGCCATCGCGGGCGGGGTGCCGGGGTCCTTCTCGCCCACGATCACCACCGTCGGACACCGGATCGCGGAGATCCGGTCGGTCAGGTCCACGAAGCCGATGGCGCGGATGGCGGCCGCGTAGCCGGCGGGATCGGTCGCGCGCAGCATGCCGCGCACGCGGTCCACCGCCTCGGGACGCGCCGCCCGGAAGGCCGCGGTGAACCAGATCTCCATGGTGCGCTCGATGAGGGTCTCCGTCATGCCCTCGGACTCCGCGATGCGCATCCGCTCGTGCCACATGGGCTCGACGGCGGGGCCGTAGCGCGCGGTGGTGTCGCAGAGGACGAGGCGCGTGATCCGCGGGGGATCGGCGAGGGCGGCAGTCATGCCGATGAGGCCCCCCATGGAGAGACCGACAAACGAGGTTTCCGCGATGCCGAGCCGATCAAGGAGGGCGCGGAGATCCTCGGCCATCTGCTCGAGGGTATAGGGCCCCGGGGGCACCTCGGAGCCGCCGTGACCCCGGATATCGTAACGGAGCACCCGATGGCGCGGCAGGAGCGCGGCGACCTGCGCGTCCCAGAGCGCAAGGGTCGCGCCCAGCGGATGCGCGAGCGTGACGACGGGCGCGCCGGCAGGCCCTTCCAGGAGATAGTGAGTCTTCATCGCGGACCATCCTTCTCTCACGTCCTCTCCCCCTGATCCCGGGGGGCGGGCGCTCGCGGCGAATGCTTCACTGAGCAAGCGAGTGCCCGCCCCCCGGGACCAGGGGGAGAGGGCTACCGGAAGCGCGGCATCACCTCGTTCGCGAAGAGCTCCATGGAGCGCCGCACCTTGTCCTGGGCCAGCCCGCCGAAGTTCATCCAGCACATCACCTGCCCCACGCCGAGCTGGCGCATGGTCTCGATGTGGCGCGCCACCGTGTCGGGGGAGCCGAAGGCGAGCGTCTCCTGCACGAGGCCCTCCCACGTCACCTTGGACAGCCGCTCCGCCATGGCGCGGAAGCCGGGCTGGAGCGTGGGGTGGGCATCCTCGATGCGCTCCGGAACGACGAACTTGCGGAAGGACTCCTGGTACCAGAGCTCGGCTTCCTTCGTGTCGGCGAGTGCCCGCGCGTCGGTGTCGGCCACGTAAATCTGGCGCGAGACCCCCCAGCGTCCGAGCAGAGCGGCGATCTCCTCCGGCCCACGTCCGGATTTCCTCAGCGTCTCCACGTAGGTGTCGCGGTTGCCCACGAGCTGCTCCACCGGTCCGAAGAGGACGGAGTTGAGCATGGGCCAACCGCGCAGCGCGGTGTTCTCGATTCCATCCTTCGACACCGCCACCTGGTAAAGCGGCGGGTGCGGGCGCTGCACGGGCTTGGGGATGACCGAGATCTCGGGCACCTGGAAGAAGCGGCCGTCGTAGGCGAAACGGTCCTCCGTCCACGCGCGCTGCATGATCTCCACCGCCTCGTCGAACCGGTCGCGGCTCTGCTCCTGCGGTACGCGGTAGCCGCGGAACTCGGCGGGCCGGTTGCCCCGCCCGACCCCGACATCCAGGCGGCCGCCCGAGATGATGTCCACCAGCGCCATCTGCTCGGCCAGCCGCAGGGGGTGGTGGAAGGGCAGGATGGCGGCGGCGAGCCCGATGCGGATGCGCTGCGTGCGAGCGGCGGCGGCGGCGGCCAGGGAGGCGGGGTCCACCGACAGCCCGTACTCGATGAAGTGGTGCTCGGTCAGCCAGGCCTCGTCGAAACCGAGCTCCTCCGTCCACTCGATCTGCTCCAGCTCGCGGCGGATGATGTCGGCATGCCGGTGGCCGGGCGGGGCCTGGAAGAAGAAGAAGGTGCCGAAGCGCATCAGAGCCTCCTCTCAGGTCACCCCAAGATAGCGCGATTTGACCTCCTCGTCGGCGGCGAGCTCGTCCGGCCGCGAGGAGTGCACGACCTGCCCCCGACTCAGGATGTGGATGCGGTCGGCTACCGACAGCGCGAGGGGCAGATTCTGCTCCACGAGGAGAATGGACAGGCCCTCGCGCTTGAGCTCCCCGAGGACCCGCCCCACTTCCCGGACCAGCAACGGGGCGAGGCCCTCGGTGGGCTCGTCGAGCAGGAGGAGGCCGGGATCGGTCATGAGGGCGCGGCCGATGGCGAGCATCTGCTGCTCGCCGCCGGAGAGCTTGTCGGCGCGGTTCCGCGCGCGCTCGGCGAGGCGCGGGAACAGGGTCTCGACGCGCGCGTGGGTCCAGCGGCCACCCGCGCGCCGCGCCACGTCGAGGTTCTCTCGAACCGTCAGCGAGGGGAACACGCGCCGGCCCTGGGGCACCAGGGCCAGCCCCGCCGCGACCATTCGATAGGGCGGCCAGCGCGTGATGTCCTCGCCGCGCAAGCGCACGGCCCCGCGGCGCGGGGGCGTGAAGCCGATGATGGAGCGCACCAGGGTGGTCTTGCCCGCGCCGTTCCGGCCGAGGATGGTCAGGACCTCGCCCTCCGCCACGTGGAGCGTGATTCCCTGCAGCACGTGGCTGGCCCCGTAGTACGTGTGAACCTCCTCGACCTCCAGCACCGCCGCCGCGCCCTCAGGCACCGAGGTAGATCTCCCGGACCTGGGAGTCGGCCCGGATCTCCTCGCGCGTGCCGTCGGCGATGACGCGCCCGTAATGGAGCACGGTCACCCGGGAAGCGAGGGCGAGGGCGATATCCATGTCGTGCTCGATCATGAGCACGGTGATGGCGGGATCGAGCCCGGCGAGGAGATCGGCCATGAGCCGCGACTCCGCGGGCGACAGCCCCGCGGTGGGCTCGTCCAGGAGAAGCAGCCGTGGTTTGCCGGCGAGGGCGAGCGCGATCTCGAGCTGGCGCTGCTCGCCGTGGGAGAGGTTGGCGACGCGGACCTCGTCCACCGTATCGAGCCCCACCGCCGCCAGGACCGCCCGCGCGCGCTCGCGCAGACGCGAATACCCGCCCACCGGCCGGAGCATGGAGAACTTCACGGGCGTCAGGGCCTGGACGGCGAGGAGGCAGTTCTCCAGCACGGTGAGGCCGGGAAAAAGGTTGGTGATCTGGAAGGTGCGCGCCAGCCCCCGGGCGGCCCGTCCATGCGTGGGCGCCCCGGTGACGTCCTCGCCGAAGAGCCGGATCGAGCCCGAGGTCACCGGCAGCATGCCCGCGACGAGGTTGAAGAGCGTGGTCTTGCCGGCTCCGTTGGGGCCGATGAGGGCACGACGCTCGCCCCTACGCACGGTCAGGCTCACGCCGTCCACCGCGCGCAGACCGCCGAAGTCCTTGGTGACGCCATCGAGGCGGAGGGCGTCGTCGCTCACGGTTGCCTCCTAGCGCGACCGGCCGCGCAGGGCGCCCATCACCCCCCGCGGCGCGAAGAGAATGACGCCGATGTAGACGGCGCCGAGGATCAGGAGCCAGCGCTTGGTATAGATGCTCACGAAGTTCTTGAGGAAGACGATGACGCCGGCGCCCAGCACGGGACCGGCGAGGGTGCCGGGGCCGCCCAGGGCCACCATGAGCAGCGCCTCGACGGAGGTGATGAGCTGCACGTCGGTGGGCGAGACGAAGCCGTTGTAGTAGGCCCAGAGCACGCCGCCCCCTCCGGCCACCGCACCGGAAAGCACGAAGGCGAGGTACTTGTGCAGCCACACGTTGTAGCCGAGGCTCCGCATCCGCGACTCGCTCTCGCGGATGCCGCGCAGGGTGAGGCCGAATGGGGAGGCGACGAGCAGGCCGAGCAGCACCCACGCCAGCGCGGCGGCCACGAGCGTGAAGTAGAAGAACGGCAGCGGCGCGGCCAAGCTCCCCACCCCGAGGAGATCGGGGCGCGGCACGCCCGAGATGCCGTTGTCGCCCTTGGTGAGCGAGACCCACCGGAAGGCCAGCCCCCACACGACCATGCCGAGCGCCAGCGTGATCATGAGGAAGTACGTGCCGGCCGCGCGGATGGCGACCAGCCCGAACACCGCGGCGGTGGTGGCGGCGAGGAGGATGCCCGCGACCGCGCAGCCGGCGAGCCCCACGCCCCGCTCGGTCGCGAGGAGGGCCACCGCGTAGGCGCCCACTCCCCAGTAGGCGGCATGGCCGAGCGACGGCAGCCCGGTATAGCCGAGCAGCACGTCGAGACTCATCGCGAGGATCGCGACGATGAGAGCCTGCGTCACCAGGGTCAGCGGATAGGCGGGCAGCAGCGGCCCCGCGAGGGCGAGGAGGACGACGGCTCCGAGGGCGAGGAGAGCCCGGCGGCGGATCACGCGCGGCCGAAGAGCCCGGTGGGGCGGACGGCCAGGATCAGCGCCATCGGCGCGAACAGGGTGAAGTACGACAGCTCGGGGAAGAGCGCCTTGCCGAAGTTGTCGAGGAGTCCCACGAGGATGCTGCCCACGATGGCGCCGGGCAGGCTGCCGAGCCCGCCCACGATCACCACCACGAAGGCGTAGGGCAGGACCTCGAAGTCGGTGCCGGGATAGACGCCGAGGAACCCGCCGCCGGCGACGCCGCCCAGCGCGGCGAGAGCGGCGCCCAGCGCGAAGACGCCCAGCGACGCGCGGGGCACGTTGATGCCGACACCCTGCGCCATCTCCGCGTCGTCCACCGCGGCGCGGATGAAGGCGCCGACGCGCGTGCGGTCGAGGAGGAGCCAGAGCCCCGCCGCCACCCCCGTCGCGAGGACGATGAGGAAGAGGCGGTAGCCGGAGAAGACGACGCCCGCCAGCATGAAGCTCCGGGTCAGCGCCGGCGGCACCGGGATCGAATACGGATCACCGCCCCAGATCAGGAGCGCGAGGTCCTGGAAGATGAGGGCGAAGCCCACCGTCATCAGCACCTGGCCGAGGGTCTGGCCCCTGAGGCGGCGAAGGAAGAACCGCTCCATGCCCATCCCGATGAGGGCCACGGCCACCGCGCCGCCGAGAAGGGCGAGGACGAAGCTCTTCGAGTGGAGGGCCACCGTGAGGCCCACATAGCCGCCCAGCATGAAGTAGGAGCCGTGCGCGAGGTTGACGATGCGCATGACGCCGAAGATGAGCGAGAGTCCGCTGGCGAGGAGGAAGAGGAGCGCCCCGTACGAGAGGCCGTTGAACGTCTGGATGATCCAGAAGTCCGACCGCATCAGCGACGACTATCCCAGGCGCAGAAGGCGGGCGCCGGTGCCGCGTATGACGCGGTCCTGGTCCTTCTTGCTGAGCCCGACTGCCCTGGCCTGGATCGCGGCGACCGGCCGATCGTAGCCCATGTCGAAGCAGAAGTCGGTGCCCAGCGCCACCCGATCCGCCCCCACCGTGCTGATCAGATAGCGCAACGCGCCCGGGTCGTGGCTGATGATGTCGTAGGTGAAGCGCCGAAGATAGGCGCTCAGCGGCTTCTTCGCCACACCCTTGTTCTCGGGCCGCACCGCCTGGCCGTGGCGGAGGCGCCCGTGGAGATATGGGAGCGCGCCGCCCGCGTGGGGCAGGCAAACCTCGAGCTTCGGCAGGCGATCCAGCACGCCCCCGAAGACGAGATGCGCGGCGGCGATGGCGCTATCAAACGGATTGCCCAGGAGGTTGCTCAGGTAGAAGGGCTTGAGCCGCTCGGCGCCGATCACGTTGATGGGGTGGAGCAGCACGGGCAGGCCCCGCGCGGCCGCGCCCTCGAAGACGGGGAACAAGGCGGGATCGGACAGCTCCCGCCCGCCGACATTGGTGCCCACGTACACGCCGCGGATGCCGGGCAGCCGCGCCGCGCGCTCGAGCTCGGCGAGCGCCCGCTCCGTGTCCTGTAGCGGCAGCGTGGCGCAGCCGACGAAGCGGTCGGGGTGCGCGGTGTGCGCGGCGCTCGCCGCATCGTTGAAGGCGGTGCAGAGGCGCGCGCCGGTGGGACCGTCGGCCCAGTACACCATGGGCACGGTGAGGGACAGCGCCTGCACCGCCACGCCCGCGCGATTCATGGACTTGATGCGGAGGCCGAGATCCCAGTAGCGGGCCTCCAGCGGCGGAGTACGGCTGGCGCCGACGTAAAGGACGGGGCCGCGAGGGTCGCTCCGGTCCACCCCGGCGCCGAAGGAAGCGCCCGCCTGCTCCATCACCCGGATGAAGGCCTCGGGGAAAAAGTGCGCGTGGACGTCTACGCCCAGCGGCTTGGCCACGGGCGGGGATTCTACTATCAACCGTCAGGCGATGGTAGTCTCGTGCCGTGAGACTGCCCCACGAGCGCTTCGACTACTCATCGATGGCGGGACGCCCCCGCTGGACGCTCCCCAAGGGCGCGCGCATCGCCGTCTGGACCATCGTCAACGTGGAGGAGTGGGACATCGAGAAGGCGATGGCCCGCCAGTACCTCACCGCGCCCCAGGGGGTGGAGACGGTGCCGGACGTCCCCAACTGGGCGTGGCACGACTACGGGATGCGCGTCGGATTCTGGCGCTTGCTGGACGCCCTCGGCAAGCGGAAGATCCGTGCCACCACCGCCATCAACGCGCACGTCGTCGAGTCCTACGAGCCGGTGGCGCGCGCCATGCTGGACGCGGGCTGGGAGTTCATGGCCCACGGCGTGGTCCAGGGCGCCATGCATCTCCTGCCCGACCAGCGCGCGGCCATCCGCCGGGCGGTGGAGATGCTGACGAAGTTCACCGGGCGCAAGCCCAAGGGCTGGCTCGGGCCCGGCCTGACCGAGACCTGGGAGACGCTCGACCATCTCGCCGCCGAGGGCATCGAGTACGTCTCCGACTGGGTGAACGACGACCAGCCCTACGAGATCCGCACCGCCTCGGGCCCCCTCGTCTCGATCCCCTACACGCTCGAGCTCAACGACATCCCCATGATGGTGATCCAGCACCACGCCTCGTCGGAGTGGCTCAAGCGCTGCAAGGACCAGTTCGACCGCCTCTACCTGGAGGGCGCGAAGAACCCGCGCGTGATGGCGCTGGCCGTCCACCCGTACATCTCGGGCGCGCCGCACCGGATCAAGTACTTCGAGGCGGTGTACGACTACATGCGGAAGAAACGCGGCGTGTGGTTCACCACCGGAGAAGAAATCTACGACTGGTACAAATCTCAGCGCCGGTCCGGCTGAGCGCCGTCCCGCATCGCCTCCCAGATCTTTCCTGACGTCAGGGGCATGTCGAGGTTGGTGACGCCGAAGGGGCGGAGGGCATCCACCACCGCGTTCACGATGGCGGGCGGCATCACGATGCAGCCCGCCTCGCCGAGACCCTTGACGCCCAGCGGATTGCGCGGCGAGGGCGTCACCATCTTGCCGATCACCGGCTCGGGGAAATCGCCCACGCGCGGCAGCGCGTAGTCCATGAGGGTTCCCGTCGCGAGCTGGCCCTCCGCGTCGTAGACGAGGGCCTCCAGCAGCGCCTGGCCGGCGCCCTGGGCGTAGCTGCCGTGGAGCTGCCCTTCGGCGAGGAGCGGGTTCACGATCACGCCCGCGTCGTCCACCCACGTGCAGCGGGCCAGCGACACGACGCCCGTGTCGCGGTCGATCTCCACCACCGCCACGCAGGCGCCGAAGCTCCAGGTCTCCCCGTCGGCCTGGAAGAAGCACGTGGCCTCGAGGCCGGGCGTGTCGCCGGGGCCGATGCGCGCGGGCCCATGCGCGATCGCGGCGACCTGCGCCCAGGTGGCACGGCGCGCGGGCGCGCCGACCACGTGAAAGCCCCCGAGGGTGGGGACCACGTCGGCGGGGCCGGCCTCGAGGAGATGGGCGGCGATGCGCCGGGCCTTCTCGCGCACCTCTTCGGCGGCGCGGAACGCGGCGCTCCCCCCTAGCGCGGTGGATCGGCTGCCGAAGGTGCCGAAGCCCTGCGGGGCGCCGCCGGTGTCACCGTGGCGCACCGCCACGTCCTCCGGACGCACGCCGAGCGCGTCGGCCACGATCTGCGCCCAGGTGGTCTCGTGCCCCTGCCCATGCGCACTCGAGCCCGTGACGAGCGTCACCGCGCCCGTGCGCTCCACCCGCACGCTGCCGCTCTCCCAGCCGAGCGCCGCCGGCTCCACGTAGACCACCACGCCCACACCCATCACCTCCCCCCGCGCGCGGACTTCCCGCTGTCGCTCACGCTCCTTCTCGTAGCCGGCCAGCTCGAGACAGGCGTCGAGCGCCTCGCGATAGCGACCGGAGTCGTAGACCACCCCGGTGGGGCTCCGGTAAGGGAAGGCATCGGGCGGCACGAGGTTGCGGCGCCGGATCTCCACGGGATCGAGGCCCGTGGCATGCGCCGCCTCGTCCATGAGCCGCTCGATCATGAAGGTGCCCTCCGGGCGGCCCGCGCCACGATAGGCGCCGGTGGGCGACGTGGTGGTGACCGCGCCCGCGATCTCGATGTCCACCGCGGAAAGGGCGTAGGGGCCGGGCATCGTGCGCCCGGAGTTCCAGGCGGGGCCGGCGCCGCTCACCGCGAAGCGGCCGCCCAGCGGATACACCACACGCGCGCGCAGGCCGAGCACGCGGCCCGCGTCGTCCACGGCGAGCGCGCCCTCGGCCTCGGCCCCGCGGCCGTGCTGGGTGGTCAGGACGTCCTCGCCGCGCGTGGCGATCCACTTCACGGGGCGGCCCAGGCGCAGCGCGAGCCAGGCCACGAGGGCGTCCTCGCGATACGGGGAGCCCTTGACCCCGAACCCGCCGCCCACCTCGGGGGCGATGACTCGGATGCGGGATTCGGGATAGCCCGTCACCGTCGCGACCTCGGCTCGCACACGGAAGGGCGCCTGGCTCGAGGTCCATAGGCGCAGCTCGCCGGCGGCGGGATCCAGCCAGGCCACGGTGGCGCGCGGCTCCATGCAGATGGCGGCGAGCCGCGGCTGGCTCACCCGCACTCGAGCGGCCCGCGCGGCGGTGGCGAAGGCCGCCTCCGCGTCGCCCGTCCGCCAGCGATGGGAGAAGGCGAGATTGCCCGCGACGCCCTCGTGGACGACGGGCGCGCCCGTGGCGAGCGCCGCGCCCGCGGTGGCCACGGGCGCGAGGGGCTCGTACTCCACCACGATCTGCTCGGCGGCGTCGCGCGCGCGATAGGCGGAGTCGGCCACCGCCGCGGCGAGCGCGTCCCCGACGGAGACGACCAGGTCCTCAGCGAGGAGCGGGTGCGGCGGGACCTTCATCCCGGGCACCACCCGATTGACGGGCATGTGGCCGAGGGGGCGGACGTCCGCCCCGGTGACGATCGCGACGACGCCGGGAGCGCCCCGCGCGCTCGCGGTGTCGAGGTTGGCGATGCGCGCATGCGCGTGGGGGCTCCGCACCAGGGCCACGTGTAGGAGGCCGGGGAACGCGAGGTCGTCGGTGTAGCGGCCCGCGCCCATGAGGAGCGCGCGGTCCTCGCGCCGCCGCATGGAGCGGCCGATGTAGGGCGGCTCCGCTTCTCGCGCCGTCCCGCCGTCCCCCGTCACGGAGGCCACCGCGGCATGCTAGCATGCTTGCAATGGCCCGCCGGGCGAAGGTGATCCCGCTTCGGTTCGTGAAGACGCCGCCGCCCGAGGCGGTGCGCGACCTCGTCGAGGTGCGCCGCTGCCGCGATCAGGCGGAGGCCCTGGTCGTCCGCAGCGTGCTGGACAGCGAGGGCATCTCGTCGGTGCTGCGCGGCCACCTCGTCTCCTCGCTGCATCCCTTCAGCGTGGGGGAGCAGGCCGCGATCGCGGTCCTCGTCCACGAGTTCGACCTGCCCCGCGCGCGCGCCGCGCTGAGCCTCCCCTAGTCAGCGGTAGAACTTCTCCGGGTTCGGCGGCTCCTTGGCGTTGAAGGAGCGGCCCATCTCCTTGGCCTCCTCGGTGTGGTAGTAGCCCGCGACGAGGTGGTCGACGGTGATGCGGGAGAGCCCGGTGGCGCCGTTATGACGGCCGTGGAAGGCCGCCTTCAGCGCGGCGAGGGCCTGGGGCCCGCGGTGCTTCAGCTCCTCGCAGATCTTCTCCGTCTCGGCGCGCAGGGCGGCGTGGGGCACCACCCAGTTGGCGAGCCCGAGCTCCCTGGCTTCCTGCGCCGTGTACTTCCGGTTGAGGTACCAGATCTCCTTGGCGCGCTTGCGGCCGACGGAGTCCTCCAGGTACCACGTGCCGAAGCCCGCGTCGTACGAGCCCATCATGGGCCCGACCTGGCGGAAAGTCGCCTGATCGCTCGCCACCGTGAGGTCGCACATGTTGGCGAGGACATTGCCGCCGCCCACCGCGAAGCCGTTGACCATGGCGATGACGGGCACCGGCATCATGTCGATGAGCTGGTAGAGGTCGACCACCGGCGGCACGTTGCGGTAGTGGAAGCGGCCGTCGTTCGGCTCCTTCTCGCCGCCGATGCAGAAGAAGCGGTCGCCCGCTCCCGTGATGACCACGACGCGGACCCCGGTGTCCCCACGCGCCTCGTTGAGCGCCTGGGTCAGCTCCACCACGGTCTGGCGCCGGAAGGCGTTGCCCTTGTCGGGCCGATTGATGGTCAGCCAGGCGATCTGGCTCTTCACTTCGTAGAGGACGTCGGCGTACGCCATGGAGACCTCCTGGTCAGGCGAGCGGGATCTTGAAGAGCCGGGCCGCGTTGCGCGTCATGGCCTCGCCGAGCGCCTCCGCCGCCACCCCGCGCAGCGCGGCCACGTGCGCGGCGGTGAGCGCCACGTAGGCGGGCTCGTTGCGCTTGCCGCGATGGGGCGTGGGGGTGAGGTAGGGACAGTCGGTCTCCACCACCAGGCGGTCCTCCGGCACGAAGCGGGCGACCTCGGGCAGCCCGCGGGCATTCTTGTAGGTGACCGGCCCCGCCAGCGAGATCACGAGACCGAGATCGAGGCACCGCCGGGCCACCGGCACGTCCGCGGAAAAACAGTGCATGACCCCGCTCATCTCGCTCACGCGCGCCTCCTCGAGGATGGCGAGCGTCTCCGGATGCGCGTCGCGGCAGTGGATGATGACCGGCTTGCCCGCCTCGCGGGCGAGGTCGAGCTGGCGGCGGAAGACGCGCGCCTGCGTGTCGCGGGGCGAGAGGTCGCGGAAGAAGTCGAGCCCCATCTCGCCGATCCCGACGACGCGGGGCGAGCGGACGAGGCGCTCCAGCTCGGCGAAATCGTCCTCGGTGGCGTCGGCGGCGTCGTGGGGGTGGATGCCCACCGAGGCCCACACGTCCGGATGCCGCTCGGCCATCGCCACCGTCGCGCGATTGGACTCGCGGTCGGTTCCGATCGTCACGATGCCGCGGACTCCGGCGTCGCGGGCCCGCGCGAGCACGGCATCGAGGTCGTCCGCGAAATCGGGGAAGTGCAGATGCGCGTGGGTGTCGAAGAGCGCCATGGGCGAATCATAGCCGATCGGCGGCGAGGGCGGGCCAGACCGCCCCCGCGTCGGGCGCGGGGCCCCAACGCGGGAGGAGAGCGCGCTCCAGGCGCCGCGCGGCGTCGGCAATCGGGCCGACGACCTCATCGGCGTCCACCGGCTGCGCCACCGAGAGGAACCGCGCGAGATGCCAGGTCACCGCGCCCCGCTCGCCGAGCCCCGGCGCCCACGGCCGGTCGGACTCGAGCCGCGCGGGCGGGATCCAGTGGAGCAGATCGAGCATGCGCCACGCGGCCACCCGCGCGCGGCCCGTCGCGTAGGCGGTCGCGTCGCGCGCCGCCGGGAATCCCGCGGCGAGCGCCGTCCGGTAGGCGCGATCGGCCGCCTCGATGAGGGCGGGTGGAAAGGGACAGAAGAGCGTCCAGAAGAGGGCGTCGTAGAGCGCGGGGCGGACGCCGGCATACTCGAAGTCGAGCAGCCGCCAGCCGCCGGCCGACGAGATGGAATTGCTGGCCGCCATGTCGCCGTGGGTCACCGTGGTCCAGTCGCCGGGTTCCTCGACGAATCGCGCGAGCGCCTCCAGCGCGCCGTCGACTCCCCGGCCCTTCGCCTCCCCCACCGCGCCGAGCCAGGCGTCGAGATCGCGGCGCCGCTCGCGGAGCCCGCGCGCCGCTGCCGCCGCCGGCGAGAAGGGGCGGTGCGCGAGCCGGTCGCGGCGCCGGTCGTAGTCCGCGGTCAACCCGCGCATCGCCGCGTGGAGACGGGCGGTGAGCGCCGCGATGGCGCAGAGCGCCTCCTCCACGCGCTCACCCGCGCCCGGCTCCCGCATGCGCAGCAGGTCCTCGAGGCTCGGCCCCGCCCCGAGATCCTCCATCACGAAGCATCGCGCCGCCGGGTCGCCGCCGAGGAAGCGAGGCGCCGGCGCGGGATCGAGGCCGGCGTCGGTCAGGAGGGCGAGAGCCGCCCACTCGTCGATCCCGCGCGCCGGCTCCGACTTGAACCGCTTGATGATGACCGATCCGAGCGCGCCCGGCGCGCCCACCACGCGCGCGCGCCAGACGTCGTTCCGCGCCCAGGACTTGAGGAGGGTCGGCGCCTCCAGCCGGATTGGTCTCCCCACCCGCGCGGCGACCAGCGCCTCCGCGGAGGCGACCGGCGGTGTCACGGGGTCACGGTGAACGTGAGGCGACCGATGAGCTGGCCCGAGGCCGTCCGCACGTCCACCGCGTACTCCCCGTGGAGCGGGGCGCCCAGGTCGCTCTTGCGCGACCAGGTGCGAAAGCCCTGCGCCCGACCGCCCTCCACCGGTGAGAGCGGGACGCGCGCGATCACCCGGCCGTTCTTCCACCAGACGTGCTCGATGGCCTCGCGCAGGCCCGCCGGCGCGTGCACGGCGGTGTAGGCGGCGAGCGCGCCGCCCCACTCCGCCACCGTGGCGGCTGGCACCGAGCCCGCGATGGGATCCACGGGGACCAGGTCCTGCACGTCGCGCGCCGCCTGCTTGGCGGCGAGGAAGAGCGGCGCCGGCGGCACCAGGCCGCGGCCGACCCAGACGAGGCCGATGGCGGCGATGGCGACCATGAGGGCCAGCGCATGCGCGCGCGCCCACCCGATCACTCCGCGATGAGGGAAGGCGGGCGTCAGCGCGAGGCCGGCGAGGGCCGCGCTGCCGAGGAGCGACACGCCCGGGCGCACGCCGACGAGCGGCAGCGCCACGTTGAGGGCCGCGAAGATCGAGAAGGCGAGGAAGGCGTGCTGGATCCACCGGTGGTCGCGGGCGAGGGCGCGATAGAAGGGATCCACCGCGGTGAGGACGGCGCCCGCCGCCACTCCCGCGAGGAAGAGCGCGTTCGGCGACGTGAGCGTGGCCGAGGCCCAGTAGGCGGGGAGCACGAAGAGGAGGAGATTGTGGTAGAGGGTCTGGATAGTGTACTCCGCGGCGCCCACCACCAGCCCCTGGCCGCGCTCCTCGAGGGGGGCGCGCGCCTCCGCGAGCACGGCGAAGACCAGCCAGAGGAGGAGCAGATAGCCGACGATCCAGCCCACGTGGGGTAGCCCCCGGCGGAACACGAAGAGGGTGGCGAGGCCGAGCGCGAGCGAGCCGATGGAGATGCCCCAGCGCCGCAGCCAGCTCATTCCCGCGCCCGCCAGTAGAAGAGGAAGAGCGCGATGGGAAACGCGCTCTGCCCCACCGAGAGCGCGCAGTCCACGAGCACGCGGACCACGAAGTGGTTCAAGCCGGGGGCGGCGCGGAAGACGAGCCCCACGGCGAGCACGACCCCGACGAGGACCGAGAAGATCAGCAAGAGCGTCCCGAAGATGGCGCCCCGCTGGCCCCGGGTCAGGGCGGCCGCGCGAGCCCAGGCGGTGCGCACGTTCCCGTTCTCCAGCACCACCACCGAGTCCGCCACCGCCACCCGCAACACGAGCACGGTGGCGAGCACGCCCAGCGCCAGCCCGATCGCGCTGCCCGCCAGGTTGGTGCCTCCGGCCCGGCTCAGCGCGAGGGCCAGGCCCACCGGGACGGCGAGAGCCGCGTAGATGACGAAACGGACGAGAACGAGACGGGGCCAGGCGCGCAACCCCTCCACGAGCGCCTCCGCGTAGGGCACGGGCTCACCCACCTTGAGGCGGGCCAGCGCGGAGACGATCGAGGCAACCACGAGGGGATCGAAGACGGCCTGGAGGAGGAACGCGACGCGGAGCGACTGGAAGGTGGGGTCGGAGGCGGGACCGAAGAACTCGAGATAGTTCAGCGCCAGGTGTCCGGGAAACCACACCGTGAGCACGAGCAAGGTGAAGAGGTAGAGATTGGCGGCGAGGAAACGGACCGTCTCGCCGAGGACGCCCGGCACTACTTGACCTTGGCGCCCGGCGGGAGATCCCGGTCCAGCGCGATCAGCGCGAGCGCGTCGTCGCTCGAGCCCGCGAGGACCATGCCATTGGACTGGATGCCCATGAGGGTGGCGGGCTCGAGGTTCGCCACCACCACGACCTTGCGGCCTACCAGGGCCTCCGGGGCGTAGTGCTCGGCGATGCCCGCCACGAGCGTGCGTGTCTCGTCGCCCACCTTCACCGTGAGCTTGAGGAGCTTCCTGGACTTGGCCACCTTCTCGGCGGCGAGCACCTCGGCGACGCGGAGGTCCACCTTCTGGAAGTCGGCGATGGAGATCTTCCCCTCGCTCTTTTCCTCCTCACCCTGCCCTCTCCCCTGAGGGGAGAGGGTATGGGGCTTGGTGTCCACCCGGGGGAAGAGGCCGGAGACCTTCTCGACTCGGGTGCCGGCGGTCAGCCCGCCCCACGTGGCGTCCGCGAGGCGAGGCGCGGGAGCGCCGAGCGCCGCGCGGATCTTGCCAGCGGCCTCGGGCAGGAAGGGCTCGAGGAGAATGCCGAGCCCGCGCAGCGACTCACCCAGCGTCCACAGGACGGCGCGCAGGCGCTCGGCCTTGGCGGGGTCTTTGGCAAGGGTCCAGGGCGCCTGCGCGTCCACGTAGCGGTTCACGCCGCCGATGAACTCCCAGATCTCGGCGAGGGCGCGGTGGAAGGCGAAGTCGTCCATGGCCTTCGCCACCTCGCCCAGGGTGCGGCTCCACGCCGTGCGCAGCGCCGCCTCCTCCGCACCCTCCGCGCCCGGCGCGGGGATGGCCCCGCCCCCGAAGTTCACGATCACCGTGGTGGCCCGGCTCACGAGGTTGCCGAGGTCATTGGCGAGGTCGGCGTTGAGGCGACCCACCACCGCCTCCTCGCTGAAGTCGGTGTCCAGCCCGAAGGGCATCTCGCGCAGGATGAAGTAGCGGATGACCTCCCGGCCGTACTTCTCGGCGAGCGTCCATGCCCCCACGACATTGCCGAGGGACTTGGACATCTTTCGCCGCTCCACCGACCAGAAGCCGTGCACGCGCAGCCCATGATAGAGCGGCAGGTTTGCCGCCCAGAGCATGGTGGGCCAGTAGATCCCGTGCGCCTTCACGATGTCCTTGCCGATGAGATGGATGGCCCGCGGCCAGAAGGTCCTGTACTTCTCGTCACTCGGATAGCCGAGCGCGGAGACGTAGTTGAGGAGGGCGTCGAACCAGACATAGGTGACGTGCCTGTCGTCGAAGGGCAGCGGGATGCCCCACTCGAGGCGCGCCCGGGGCCGGCTGATGGACAAATCTTGAAGGGGCTCGCGCAGGAAGCCCAGTACCTCGTTGCGATAGCGTTCCGGCTGGATGAAGTCCGGATTGTCCTCGAGGTGCTTGATGAGCCGCGCCTGGTACTTCGACATCCGGAAGAGGTAGTTGTCCTCCTTGATGAAGGTGAGCGGCGTCTGGTGGTCGGGGCACCTCCCGTCCACGATCTCCTTCTCGGTGTAGAAGCGCTCGCAGCCGTAGCAGTACTGGCCCGAGTACTCGCCGAGATAGATCTCACCCCGGTCCCAGAGCCCCTGCAGAATTCCCTGCACCACCTTCTCGTGACGCGGCTCGGTGGTGCGGATGAAGTCGTCGTTGGTGATGCCGAGCCGCCGCCATTCTTCCCGGTAAAGGGCGACCATCCGGTCAACGAAGGCCTGGGGCGAGATCCCGTCCTTGGCTGCCACCTGGGCGATCTTGTCCCCGTGCTCGTCGGTGCCGGTGAGGAACCAGACGCGGTCCCCGGCCAGGCGCCGATAGCGGCACATGGCGTCCGCCATGATGGTGGTGCCCGCGCTGCCGAGATGCGGCGCGGCATTGGGATAATAGATCGGGGTCGTGAGGTAGAACGCCTGCTGGGTCATGCGCGGGGCACCGGTCACTCCGGCTTGATGTGCGGCCGGCCCTCCCACGTCACTTGCTCCAGCGGCACCTCGGCCTCGGTGCCGTCCTGGAAGCCCACCACCACCGACTGCTTGAGCACGCGGAGCGACTTGATTCGCCCCGTCATGCAGCCCGAGCCCCCGCACTCCGCCTGGCAGGGCGTCCCCACCTTGGGCAGGCGCCGGCGCAGCTCCTCGTAGGTCGAGAACTCGTAGAGGAGGCAGCACTTGAGCCGGCCGCAATTGCCGAGAAGCCGGCTGTCGGTGAGCGGCATGTCCTGGGCCTTGGCCATCTTCACCGAGATCGGATCGAACTTCTTGAGGTGGGAGGAGCAGCAGAGCTGCCGCCCGCACGGGCCGATCCCGTCCATCAGCTTGGTGGTGTCGCGCGCGCCGATCTGCTTCATCTCGATGCGCGCGTGGAATTCGTGGGCGAGGTCGCGCACGAGGTCGCGGAAGTCCACCCGCTCCTCCGAGTTGAACGCGACGGTGACACGGCGGCTCGCCCCCTCGATGGCCACGTCCACGACCTTGATGGACAGGCCCCGGTTGCGGGCGAGGCGCTGGCTGGTCTCGATACCCCGCACCTCGCGCTGCCGACGGCCCCGCCACTCGTCCATTTCCTCCCGGCTCGCCCGCCGGACCACGCGGCGATACAGGCGGTCCTTCTTGAACTCCGGCAGGGGACGATGCGGCCGCCGCACCTCGCCCACGGCGGTGCCGCCGCCCGTCTCGACGACGCAGAAGTCCCCCACGTGGAGCTCGGAGTCGGTGGTCAGGTAGTCCTCGGCCATGATGGGCTCTCGCAGCCGGATGCCGATCAGGTACTGGACGCGGGCCTCCACCTGATCGGGCTGGGAGAGGGCGCCGGCCGCTTCGTTGTCAGCCATTGAGTTCTCTCTAGGCGGCCTTCGCGGCGAGACGGCTCAAGAGCACCTCGACGGTGAGCCGGGGTGACACGTTGCCGCCGATGGCCTGCCAGGCTTCGCGGCAGGCCTGGAGGCCGCCGACGATGGTGTCAAGGGAGAGCGCGGCGGCGCGGGTCCGCACGGTGTCCGCACGCTCGGAAAAAACCAGAGCGGCCGCCGGATGGGCGTGGGCGGCGAGGAGGTCGCGATACCAGAGCCAGCACGTCTCGACCACGGTCTCGGCCGCCTCGCGGTCGCGCCCGAGCGCCTCGCCGCCGGCCAGGATGGCCAACCCACCCTCGGCCTCGACCCGCCCGAGCAGATCCAGTGCGCGCGTGCGCGCCTCGCCGCGCCCATCGGGCAGCAGCGCCACCGTGCCCTCCGGGGTCGCGGGCAGGAAGCGGACGATCTGGCAACGCGACAGCACCGTGGCGGGAAGCGCGCGCGGCTGCGCCAGGATCAGGATGATGACGGTATGCGCGGGCGGCTCCTCCAGGGTCTTGAGGAAGGCCTGCGGCGTGGCGAGAGTCATCTTGTCGGCGTCGTCCACGATGAAGACCTTCACCGGCGCCTCCAAGGGACGCAGCGAGGCGAGCCGCTCCAGCTCGCGGATGCTGTCCACACGGAGCGCATGCGCGCCCTTGGGGTTGGACTCGGGCGGCGTGGGCTGGATCAGATGCACGTCGGGATGCGCTCCCCGCGCGATACGGTCGGCGGCCTG
>JBKPDT010000303.1:0-4258 GCA_046728035.1 Candidatus Methylomirabilota bacterium
AGGCGGTACTTCACGGGATCCACCTTCGCGAGATTGGCCAGCTCGTCCATCATGGTCTCGACCGCGAAGAAGGTGTAGTTCGGCGCCACCGCGCGCACGTAGCCGACCGAGATGCCCGTCTCCGCCCTGACCCCACGCACCACCTGGTTGGGAATGTCGTAGACGTGGTCGGCCCCGTTGAGCGCGAAGTCGTCGAGGCCCTGCTTGTTGAGGAAGTCCGGCCCCCAGCGGCCACCGGGGTGCCCGGCGACGACGGTCGCGTCCCAGGAGACGACCTTGCCGGAGCCGTCGAGGCCGGCCTTGACGACCTGGTAGGTGGCAGAGCGATAGACATCCCTCTGGAGATCTTCTTCACGCGAGCGGATGAGCTTGATGGGTCGGCCGGCCTCGCGGGCGATCAGGGCCGCTTCGACCATGATGTCGGGCTCGAGCCGTCGCCCGAACCCGCCGCCGAGATAGTGCTGATGGATGCGGACATTGGCCGGCGGGACCTTGAGCGTGGCCGCCAGCAGCCCCACCGCCATGGTCTGGAACTGGCTGCCGGTGTAGAGGTCGTAGACACCGTTCTTTTCGGAGGCGAGACAGTTCATCGGCTCCATCTGCATGTGGGCGACGTAGTCCGTCATGTAGGTCGCCTGATGCGTGCGCGCGGGCTGGCCCGCACCCGGGTTCCCGGCCTTGTGCCATTCGATGCCGGCGCCGGGATCGGCGGCCTTGCGTGCGTAGTCGGCGAAGATCGTCTCGGAGCTGACGGCGGCGTTCGGGCCCAGGTCCCAGGTGATCTTGAGCGCGTCACGCGCCTTCACCGCCGCCGAGTACGACGTCGCGACCACCGCCACCATATCGGGCAGCCTCACCGTCTTCAGATAGCCGGGCACCTTCTTGGTGGCGCTGTCGTCCACCGCGGTGGGCTTGCCGCCCTCGCGGGTCGGCGGGTAGGCGATCTTGGCGTAGGCCATCCCGGGCAGGAAGGTATCGATGCCGAACTTCGCCCGCCCGTTGGTCTTCTCGGGGACGTCGAACCGCGGGGTCCACTGCCCGATCACCTTGTAGTCGGCGGGCTTCTTGAGCACGACCTTCTTGAGGTCGTCCTCGGAGAACGTCTTGGTGATGGGCACCTTGGCCACGATCTCGCCGTAGGTCAGCGTGCGGCCGGTGGGCAGGTGTCGGACGGCGCTTCGTGCCGCCACGCACTCACCCGCGGGTACCTTCCAGGAGTTGGCGGCGGCGTCCACCAGCGCCATCCGCGCCCCGGCGGCCGCGCGCGACAGGCTGTCGAACGTCCAGTTGATGCTCCAGCTCCCGCCCGTGAGCATGAGCCCGTACTTGGGGTCGGCGACCGGGTAGTCGATCCGCATGTCCTTCCAGTCGGTCTCGAGCTCCTCGGCGACCACCTGGGCGAGCGCGGTGCCCACCCCCTGCCCCATCTCCGCCTTGAGCACGTGGACGGTGACTAGCCCGTCCGGCGTGATGGTGATGAAGGCGTTGGGCTCGTACTTCGCAGCGGCCTCGGCGACCCCGCGAGGCCCGTCGGGAATGGTGAAGTACACGGTGAGGCCGACGCCGGCGGCCCCGGCGGTCTTGAGGAAGTCGCGGCGATCCAGCTTGGTGGTCATGGCTAGGCCCCCTTCGCCGCGCGCTTGATCGCGCGCTTGATGCGCAGATACGTGGCACAGCGGCAGATATTGCCGGACATGTGCGACACGATCTCGTCATCGCTGGGATTGGGGTTGCGCGCCAGGAGCGCCGCCGCCTGCATGATCTGCCCCGACTGGCAGTAGCCGCACTGCGGGACCTGCTCCGCGATCCAGGCCACCTGAAGCGGGTGCTGCCCCTGCGGGTGGAGTCCCTCGATCGTCGTGACCTTCTTGCCCGCCGCCGCCGAGATCGGGATCTGGCAGGAGCGCACGGGATTGCCGTCCAGGTGCACGGTGCAGGCCCCACATTGGGCCATCCCGCACGCGTACTTTGTGCCGGTGAGCTGGAGGTGCTCGCGGATCACCCAGAGGAGCGGGGTGTCCGGGGGCACGTTCACGGTATGAGGCTTGCCGTTGACGGTCAGTGTGGCCATAGACCCTCCCTGCTGCGGTGGAGTGAGAGGACCGGCGGTCGTGGCTGCGGCGACTCTAGGCGCGGGCGCGCGGCCTGTCAAGCCACGAAGAACGCGATCGCGGCGGCGGACATGACCGCGGTCGCGGTCCAGCCCAGGGCGGTGAGCCAGGGCCCATTGACGTGCTCGCCCATGATCCGCCGGTTACCGCCCACCAGCATGACGAGCACGAGCAGCGGCGGGGCGAGGAGCCCGTTGAGGAGCGCGGAGACGAAGAGCATGCGGATCGGGTTGTGCACGAAGAGGGTGAAGGCGATGCCGCCCAGGATCGAGCCGCCGAGGACGAGATAGAAGCGCCGGCCGCGTCGAGGGGAGAGCGAAAGCCCGGAGCGCCAGCCGAACACCTCGGCCACGGCGAAGGAGGCGGAGCCGGCGAGGACGGGAATGGCGAGGAGCCCCGTGGCGATGACGCCGACGGAGTAGAGCAGGTAGGCGGCCTCGCCGGCGAGCGGCCGGAGCGCCTCCGCGGCCTGACGGGCCGTCTCGATGTCGCGATGACCGTCGCGGTGGAGCGTGGCCGCGGTCGCGAGCATGATGAAGTACATCACGAGATTCGAGAAGAACATCCCGGTGTTGACATCCAGGGCGGCGTCGGCCAGCTCGTGCCGCGTCGCCCCGCGGCGCTGGGCGAGGGTGTGCCGGCCGCGCGCTTTCTCCTCCTCGACCTCCTGCGAGGCCTGCCAGAAGAAGAGGTATGGGGAGATGGTGGTGCCGAGAATCGCCACCAGGGTGGCGATCGACACCGCGTCCCAGCCGACCCGCGGGACCATGGTGGCGGCGAGAGCAGCGGCCCAGTCGGGATGGGCCAGCACCGCGGCGATGATGTAGGCGAAGAGCGCCGCGGTGAGCCACTTGAGGCCACGCGCGAAGGTGGCATAGCTCGCGTACGTCGTCACCAGGACGATGAACACGCCGAACAGCGGCACCCAGACGACCCGGGAAAGACCTGAGAGCATCTCCGCGGCCTCGCCCATGCCGCCGAGGTCGGCGCTGATATTGAAGACATTGGCCACGAGGAGGAGCAGGCAGGCGGCGTAGAGGAGCGGGCGGGGATAGTGTCGCCGCAGCACGCCCGCCAGCCCCCGGCCGGTGACGAGGCCGATGCGCGCACAGACGAGCTGGACGGCGGCCATGAGCGGGAACGTCGCCACGGCGGTCCACAGCATGCCGTAACCCAGCGAGGCGCCGGCAACCGAGTACGTCGTGATGCCGCTGGGGTCGTCGTCCGAGGCTCCCGTGATCAGCCCGGGCCCGAGGACGCGGAAGTAGCGGACGAGGGGGTTGTGGGAATGCCGCTCGGGCTCGCTCGCGGGGAGGACCTCGTCTCCGACATCGGTCACCGCCCCTGGTACTCCGGGCGCCAGCGGAGCAGCCGCGCCTCCACCTGGCGGATGCCGAGCGCCATCACGATGCCGATGATGCCGAGCACCACGAGGGCCACCATCATGTCGGCGGCGTTGAGGGTGCCCAGGCTCTGGATGATGAGATAGCCGAGCCCGCCCCCCGACTCGCCGCCGATGAACTCGCCCACCACCACGCCGATGAGGGCGAAGGAGATGGAGGGGGTGAGCGACGCGAAGGTCCACGCCAGGGTGGACGGCACGATGACGGACCACATGACTTGCCGTTCGGTCGCGCCGAGGAAGCGCGCGGAGTTGATGAGGTCGGCATCGACGCTCCGCGCGCCCTGGAAGGTGTTGAAGAAGACGATGAAGAACACGATGCTCCACGCGAGCACGATCTTGGCGAGCAGCCCGAAGCCGAAGATCATGGTGATCAGCGGGACGAGGGCAATGCGCGGCAGCGAGTTGAAGGCGACGATGAAGGGCGACGAGATGCGGGCGAGGCGCTCGCTGCGCCCGAGCACGAGCCCGGCCACGAACCCCGTGGTGATCCCCACGAGGAAGCCCCAGAGGGTGGACTGCACGGTCGACCACGCCATCGCCCAGATGCTGAGCCGCACGGTGCCGGAGGCCAGGTGCAGGAAGCGCTCGACGATCTTCGATGGCCGGCTGATGAAGAAGGGATCGATCCAGTACAGACCCGGCGTCTTGGAGATGGCCTTGATCCCCGTGAGGTACTCCCACGCCCCGACGATCGCGATCAGGATCGCGACCTGCCAGATTAGTACGCGCCATCGCTCGGAGG
>JBKPDT010000304.1:0-10358 GCA_046728035.1 Candidatus Methylomirabilota bacterium
GCCTTTGCCGGCGCGGCGACGGCGGCCGCCCCCGCGGCATCGGCGGCCGCCGGGGTCGCGGGCGCCGAATGGCCGCGGCGGCCGTCCATGAGCACCTTGATCTGGGCGCGCGTGAGGGGGCCGCGGAGATAGGACATCGCCCAGCGCGTCTCGAACACCACCGGGGCGTCGTCGTGGATGTTGTGCATGAGGAAGATGCGGGTGCCGAGCCCCGCGATGGTCTCCTCCATCTTCCTCCGGTCGAAGCGGCTCGTCCCCCCCGCCGCCGCGCCCTCCAGCCCATCCAGCACCCGCGCCTTGTCGCGCTCGGTCTGCAGCCGCCCGATGAACCACGTCCCGGCATTGGACAGGCCCTTGTAGTCGAGGTCCACCGGGTTCTGGGTGGCCAGCACCACGCCCACCCCGAAGGCGCGCGCCTGCTTGAGCAGGGTGAGGAGCGGCGGCTTGGACGGCGGGTTCGCCACCGGCGGGAAGTAGCCGAAGATCTCGTCCATGTAGACGAGGGCGCGGAGGCTCGTCGTCCCGGACTGGGTGCGCACCCAGCCCAGCGTCTGGTTGAGAAGGAGGGAGACGAAGAACATCCGCTCCGCGTCGCCGAGATGCGCGATCGAGAAGATGGACACGCGCGGCTTGCCCTCGCGCGTGAAGAGGAGGGACTGCACGTCGAGCGGCTCGCCCTCCATCCAGGCCGCGAACCCGGGAGCGGCGAGGAGATTGTTGAGCGTCATGGCCAGCGCGAACCGGTCCTTGGAGGGGAAGAAGGCCTCGACGTCGAGCACCCCCACGCGCTTGATCGGCGGAGTCTGGATCTGCTGGATCAGGCCCGCGAGGTCGAGATCCCGCCCGGCCGCCCAGGCGTCCCGGAAAATGGTCGAGAGGAGGATGTGCTCCCGGCTCTTCACCGGATCGGTCTCGACGCCGACGAGGCCGAGGAGGCTGGTCACCGTGGTGCCGATGCGCTCCCCGAGGGCCTCGGCGTCCCCTCTCACCGCAGGGGGCGGCGCAGCGAACGACTTGAGGATGGAAACGGGCAGGCCGGCATTGCTGCCCGGCGTGTAGATCGCGAAGTCCGCCGCCTCGCGGAGCCGGCGGATGCGGGCACCGTCCTCGCCCCAGTCGGCGAGCCCCTTCGTCCACGCCTCGGCCTGCTGCTGGGCGAAGGCGTCGGCGGACATGCCCTTGCGGCGGGCGTCGTCCTCGTTGATCCAGGGGCGGAAGTCGCCGGGGCGCAGCTCGGGGAAGGTCAGGAGGAGATTGCCGAGATCGCCCTTGGGGTCGATGACCAGGGCGGGAATGCCGTCGAGCGCCGCCTCCTCGAGCAGCGTGAGACACAGGCCGGTCTTGCCGCTCCCCGTCATGCCCACGCAGACGGCGTGGGTCACGAGGTCCCTGGCGTCGTAGAGGAGCAGCCCCTCGCCGGGCTTCTTCGCGCCCAGGTCGTACGGACGCCCGAGATAGAAGACGCCCAGCTTCTCGAAATCCGTGGTCATATCGTCCGCTTGTAGGCGACGCCCCCCTTCATGATCAGGAGCAGGTTGTCCTGGTTCTGGAAGAGGCGGAGATCCTTGAGGGGGTTGCCCTTGACGACGAGGAGGTCGGCGTACTTCCCGGGCTCGACGGTGCCGATGTCGGACTCCATTCTGAAAATCTGGGCGTTGATCTGCGTGGCGGACAGGAGCACTTCCATGGGCTTCATGACCTGGGCCTTGAGCTCGAGCTCAACGGTGCGCTGCGCCTGCATGTCGCCGAGCAGGTCCGAGCCGGAGCCGATCTTGCACCCGGCGCGGTAGGCCTGGGTCAGGCCCTCCACGCTCTTCTCGCGCGCCATGTTGATCTTCTGGACCTGGTGCTCGCCGATACCGTAGTTCTTGCCCTCGCGCCAGATGGCCTCGTAGGTGACCATGGTGGGCACGAGGAAGGCGCCCGCCTTCTTGATGGCCTGGGCGCCGGCGGCGTCGAGGAGATTGCCGTGCTCGATGCACCGGACGCCGGCGCTCACGGCATTGCGGATGGCGGTACCCGAGTACGCGTGGGCGAGGACGTACTTGCCGACGGCGGCGGTCTCCTCGACGGCCGCGCGCATCTCCTCCACGGTGTACTGCGTGGTGTCCAGCTCGTCACCGGGCGACATGGCGCCGCCGGAGGCCATGATCTTGATCTGGTCCACGTCGTGCCGGATCTGCTCGCGCGCGGCCTTCCGGACCTCGTCGGGCCCGTCGGCGATGACGCCCACCATGCCGACGCAACACTCCACCGGCGCCATCCACTCCGCGCGCCGCCGCTTGTCCGCGTGCCCGCCCGTCTGCGATAGCGCCCGTCCCGAGACGAGGAGCCGCGGCCCCGGATAGAGCCCGGAGGCGACGGCCTCGCGGAAGCCATAGTCGGCGCCGCCCGCGTCGCGGACGGTGGTGAAGCCCTGCATCAGCGCCTGCTCGATCCGGCGCATAGCCTTCGCGGCGACGAGGCTGGGCGGGTTGTTCCGATGCTGCTCGGGGATATTGGCGTCCACCGCGCAGACATGGACGTGGGCGTCGGTGAGGCCGGGCATGAGGGTCTTGCCCTTGCAGTTGATCGTGTCCACGCGGCCCTTGAGGGGCCCGACCTTCCCCGATCGGATGACGTCCTTGATCCGCTCGCCTTCCACGACGACCGCGGCCCCGTCCACTGGCTCCTTGCCGGTGCAGTCGATCAGGAGAGCGTTGGTGAAGACGGTGATCCCAGCCATGAGGCCTCCTCGCTCGTGCGCGGCGTGTGGTCAGCGGGCGAATTCTAGCAAGTTTTGGGGGAGTGGTCTCAGGCGTCCTGCCCTCCGTCGGGCAATAGTCCGCCGCGCCCGAGGTCCCGGCGGCCGCCAAGTGGCCGCCAGGAAACGCGTGTTCGGATGGCATGCGGGGTGCGTGTGCACGGGCGCAACTGAACGCCCCGCATCCGAGCGGGAGAGGTTCAGCCACCGACCGGAGGCGCCTTCGCCGGGGCGCCGGGAGGGGATCATGCAGATCGATACGTGGTACGATTTGGCGGTCCGGGAGCTGAGCGAGATGACGGATCACGCGAGGGAGATGATCCGCGAGGCCGAGAAGACCGCGTTCCCGGCTACCCCCGAGACGGAGGCGCCGGCCGAGCCTCCCGCTCGAGCCGCCTGACGTTCCGCCCGTCGTCCCGGGGCGGCGAGCGCCTGGCAGAAATGGGCGCCCGCCGCCCTTGGATTTTCTGAACCTACCGCGCCAACGCCTTCGCCTCGTACATCCACACCTTCTCGTCGGCCCGCGGGCTCCAGTCGATCCAGGGCGCGACCCCGTAGAGGTCATGCTGCTGCCAGAGGAAGACCCACGGCACCTCGTCGTGGACCAGCTGCTGCAGCTCGGCCCAGGCCTCGAGCCGCTTCTTCGGGTCCACCACGGTGATGGCCTGGGCGATCTTGGCGTCGATGGTGGCGTTGTTGCCGAAGGACGAATAGGTCGGCTTGGCCTGGAACAGCTGCTCGATGACGGTCTGGGCGTCCAGGGAGGGCCCCCAGCCCAGGAAGAACATGTCGCCGGTGGTGCGGTTCTTGATCTTGTCGAGGTGGGTGCCCCACTCGTTCACCACCACGTTGACCTTGATGCCGAGCCGCCCGAGCTGGGACGCGATGGCGAGCGAAACGTCCTTGTCGAGCGGGTAGCGGCCCGACGGCGTGTCGAGGGTGAGGGCGAGCTTGGTGGGATCCACCCCCGCCTCGCGGAAGAGGGCCTGGGCGCGGGCGGGATCGTACTTGATGCACTCGGGCTTGGACGAGTAGTCCACGTTCAGCGGCGCCAGTGGCCCGCACATCTTGGAGGCGCGGCCGCGCAGCACTTGCGCGATCAGCTCGTCCACGTTCACCGCGTGGTGGATGGCCTTGCGCACCCGGAGATCCTGCAACGGCCCCGGCTTGAGGTTGACGAGGGCCAGGTAGTTGATCCGCGAGGACACGGTGGCGCGCACCTTGGCCTTGCCGCTGCGGTCCACCTGCTCGACGTTGAGCGGGGGGACGTCCTTCATGATGTCGATCTCGCCGGCGAGGAGCGCGGCGAGGCGGGCGCTGAACTCGGGGATGTAGCGGAAGGTGACGCGGCTGAGATCGGCCGGCCCCTGCCAGTAGTCGGGATTGCGCTCGAGGACGAGCTTCTCGTCCCGCGACCACTGGACGAACTTGAACGGCCCCGTGCCGATGGGCTTGGCGGCGAGCGCCGCCACCCCTTGCTCCTTGAGGGCCTTGGGGGGCATGGGCAGGAAGTCGGTGGCGGCCATGCGGTCGATCAGCCCCGGCCAGGGCTTCTCGGTGATGAAGCGCACCGTGGAGTCGTTGACGATCTGGACGTCCTTGACCAGGGCCCAGCGGGGCGCGTAGTGGCTCTTGCTCGCCGGATCCTTGATGTAGTCCATGGTCGCCTTCACCGACTGGGCGTTGAAGGGCTCGCCGTTGTGGAACTTCACACCCGGCTTGAGCGTGAACTCCCACGTCGTGTCGTTCACGATCTTCCAGCCGGTGGCGAGCATGGGGGCGGGCTTGTAGGTCTTGGCGTCCCGGTCCACCAGCCGGTCGTACATGTGCTCGAGCTGGTTGTTGGTGGTCCAGTCCACGATGGTGTTGGGCAGGAGCGAGCGCGGCTCCGCCGCGAATGCCACCACCACTTCCTTGCTCCGGGCCCGGTCCTGCGCGGCCGCCGGCGGCGCGGGCAGGACCGCGGCGGCGGCGAGGGCGAGGAGCGCCAGCACGGGGGCGATCGAGCTCAGCATGGGAGCCTCCTTGGGATTCGCGCCGTCAGGCGCGGAATTTCGGGTCGAGCACGTCGCGCAGCCAGTCCCCGACGAGATTGATGCCGAGCGCGGTGAGCGCCAGCGCCGCCCCGGGGAAGGCAGCCAGCCACCACGCCACGTACAGGAAGTCGCGGCTCTCCGAGAGCATGCTCCCCCACGCGGGCGTCGGAGGCTGCACGCCGAAGCCGAGGAAGGAAATGGCCGCCTCCGCCACGATGAACTGCGAGAACTGGAGGCTGGCCACGATGATGATGGACGGCAGCACGTTGGGCAGGACGTGACGGAAGAGGATGCGCCCGCGCCCGAGGCCGAGCGCCGCCGCCGCATGCACGTATTCGCGCTGCTTCACCGACAGGACCTCCCCCCGGACGACGCGAGCATACACGACCCATCCCGCGGCGGCCAGGCTGATGATGATGTTCCGGAGCCCGAGCCCGACGATGGCGTTGATGGTGAGGGCGAGGAAGATGAACGGGAAGGAGAGCTGCACGTCGACCAGCCGCATGAGCACCGTGCCCGGCCAGCCGCCGAAGTAACCGGCGAGCAGGCCGAGGAGCCCGCCCACCACCGCGGTGAGGAACACCACGCACAGGCCGATGAACAGCGCGATGCGGGCGCCGTAGATCACCCGCGACAGGAGATCCCGCCCGAGCTGGTCCGTGCCCCAGGGATGCCCGGCGGTGCCCGGCGGCTTGAGGCTCTGGGCGAAGTCGCCGGTGAGCGGATCGTGCGGGGCGAGGAGGGGAGCGGCCAGCGCGGCCAGGATGGCGGCGCCGGCGAGGACGATGCCGAGAATCCCGAGGCCGTTCCGGCGCAAGCGCTCGAGAGGTATCACGAGCGCCCTCGCTGCGCTCGGGAAACCATTTCCATATCCGCTCGCCTCGCCTTCGGCTGCGGCTCGCCCATCAAGCCCGCCGCGTCCGCGGGTCGATCCAGCCGTACAGGAGATCGACGATGAGATTGATGAGGGTGTAGGTCAGCGAGACGACGAACACGGCGGCGAGCACCAGGGGGAAGTCGCGGTTGAGGAGGGCCTGGACGGTGAGCCGCCCCACCCCGGGCCAGGCGAAGATGGTCTCGGTGATGACGGCCCCACCCAGGAGCTGACCCGTCTCCAGTCCGGCCAGGGTGACGATGGGGATGGCGGCGTTCTTGAGCGTGTGCTTGGCGACCACCACCAGCTCGGCGAGGCCCTTGGCCCGGGCGGTGAGGATGTAGTCCTCGCCGAGGATGTCGAGCACTGACGACCGCGTGAGTCGCGCGATCCGAGCCGCGTAGAAGGCCGCGAGCACGACGACGGGCATCACGTAGTGGTTGGGCCCGCCGGTGCCGCCGGTGGGGAGCCAGCCCAACTGCACCGAGAAGAAGTAGATGAGCATGAGTCCCAGCCAGAATCCGGGGATGGCCTGGCCGAGGACGGCGCCGCCCATGCCGAGGTAGTCCCAGACGGAGCCGCGCTTCATCGCCGAGATGACGCCCACGGGGATGGCGAGGCAGAAGGTGAGGAGGAGCGCGAAGCCGCCGAGCTTCAGGGTGGCGGGGAGGCGCTCGAGCACGAGGCCGAGAGCATCCTGCTTGTAGCGGAGTGACTCGCCGAAGTCCCCACGGACCGCTCCCGCCATGAAGCGGCCGTACTGCACGGGGAGGGGATCGTTGAAGCCGAGCCGCTGCCGGAACTCGTTGAGGTCCTTGGCCTGGATGTCCATGGGGAGGAAGAGGAGCACGGGGTCGCCGCCGAGCCGCGCGAGGAAGAAGACGGCGGTGAGGGAGAGGAAGACGACGAGGAGGGTCTGGGCGAGACGTGAGACGACGAACGCGCGCAATCTACCCCCTCACCCTGCCCTCTCCCCCACGGGCGGAGAGGGGGAGGAGGAAGGTGTCTCCAGGAGCTTGAAGTAGAAGGCGGTGGTGTGGAGCGTGCCGTCCGCGCTCTTCGCGTAGCGGGGGATCGTGCCCGCGAGCTGCCACCCCAGCGAGCGGTAGAGGATCTCCGAGGGATCGCCCTGGCGAGTGTCGAGGACGAGGGTAGTGCGACCGCGCCGCCGCGCCTCGCCCTCCGCCGCGAGCATGAGGGCGCGGCCCAGGCCCTGGCGCCGCGCGCGCCGGTGCACCATGACCTTGGCGACCTCCGCGCGGTGGAGGCCATTGGCGCGGAGGGCGAGGTCGAGCTGGGCGCTGCCCGCCACGCCTTGGGCGTCGAGCGCGGCGAGGAGCACGAGCGAGCCCCCCTTGACGGCGTCGGCCACCGAGCGCCAGTACGCCGCCGCCTCCGCCGCGCCGAGAGGCGGGAGGAAGCCGACGGAGGCGCCCGAGTCCACGGCGTCCACCAGGAGGTCGGCGAGGGACCGCTCGGCGGCGCGGGCGTCGTCGGCGCTGAGCGGCTCGATGCGCATTGGCCCGGTCAGGGGGACCGGAACTCCTGATCGAGTATCTCGGTGATGAAGCGGTCCAGCGAGACCGGGTAGAAGCGCACGTTGGGCGCGAGGATGACGCCGGTATTGATGACTTCCCGCTGCGAGAGCTCGTCGAGGGCGCGCTCGATCTGGGTCTGGGGGTCGCGCTCGACACGCAGGATGGACAGGTCCTCGCTCTCGAGGGTCACCTGATGCTTGGACGAGTACATGAAGGAGAAGACCCGGGCGACCAGGGTCTGGTCCATCAGCTCGGACTCCTTGAAGAGGTCGCCGTAGGTCTGCCCGGCCCGGCCCGGCGCGAGGACGAGGCGTGGCGAGACCTTGATCTTCCCGCGGATCTCCACTGCGCGCGCGGGCTTGTCCTCCTGGGGCCCCACCAGGATGTATGGCAGCACGTGGTAGCCGGCGATGATCCCCGCCACCGGCTTGCGGAGGATCTCGGTGCGGTCGAAGAGGTGCTTGAGGAACTCGGGGTCGTGGCGCTCGCCGAACACGGGGCCGGCCTAGCCGCGGAACACGGAGACTTCCATGCAGTCGAAGCCGAAGTCGTGCTCGCGGCTCTGGTAGCGGCCGCTCTCCCGCACGTGGTCCAGGTACGGCTTGACGTCGCGCCGGAAGACGCCGGTATTGTCGGCGACGAGGAGCGCGCTCTTGACGAGCCGCGGCTCCACGGCGCGGAGATAGTCGAGATAGTCCTCCTTCTTCGCGTCGAGGAGGAGGAAGTCCACCGGGCCGCGCAACATGGGGAGCACGCGGAGGGCGTCGCCCACCACCACCCGCACCCGTCCCTTGAGCCCGGCCGCCTCGGTGTTGTACTCGGTGAACTTGGCAAGATAGGCGTTCTGCTCCACGCAGGTCAGCCGTCCCCCCCGCGGCATGCTGCCGGCGATCAAGATCGCCGAGTAGCCGAAGAGGGAGCCCACCTCGATGCCACGGGTCGGCGCGTGCCGCGCGAGCAGTCGCCGTAGCACGCGGCCCTTCTCCACGCCGATCACGGGAATGGTCCACTCCGTCACCGCGCGGTCCATGAGACGCAGCATGCGCGCGGCCTTCTTGGACAGCGGGCGGGGTCGGCTCACGCGCGCGCCCCCGCCAGCTTCGCCTGCACGCCATCGGGCAGCGGATAGCGCCGGTCCCACTTGCCCGCCTTGACGATCTGGCCGGGCAGGGGGTGACCCACGACGTCCTGGACGCGTCGCGAGGTCTCGACATAGGCGTCGAGGTCGATGCCCGTCTCGATCCCCATCGCGTGCAGGCAGTGCACGAGGTCCTCGGTGCACACGTTGCCGGACGCGCCGGGGGCGAAGGGGCAGCCGCCCAGGCCGCCGATGGAGGCGTCGAAGCACGTCACCCCGTGCTCCATCGCGGCCAGGATGTTCGGGATGGCCATGGCGCGCGTGTCGTGGGTGTGCAGCGTCCACTCCACGCCGGGGAAGCGCGGGACGAGACGCTCGAGCACGCGGCTGACCTGGGCGGGATTGGCCATCCCGGTGGTGTCGGCGAGGCCGATGCCGCGCGCGCCCATCTCCACGAGGGCCTTCACCACCCCCTCGAGATTCGCCACCGGCACGTCGGTCTCGAAGGGGCAGCCAAAGGAGCAGGAGATGCCCGCGTTGACGGGTACGTCGGCGAGATGGGCCACCTCCATGGTGGCGCGCAGCTTGCCGAGCGACTCCGCGATGGTCATGTTCACGTTGGCGAGGTTGTGGCTTTCGCTGGCCGACACCACGGTGTGGATCACGTCCACGCCCGCGTCCAGGGCGCGCACCGCGCCCTTGTCGTTGGGCACCAGCGCGGCATAGCGTGTGCCGGGCCGCCGGGTGATGCCCGCCATCACCGCCTCGGCGTCGCGGAGGGCGGGCACGGCCTTGGGCGAGACGAAGGACGTCACCTCGATCTTCGGCACCCCCGTCGCGGAGAGCCGGTTCACCACCTCGATCTTGGCCTCGGTGGGGATCCAGTCGGGCTCGATCTGGAATCCGTCCCGCGTTCCTACCTCGCAGAGCGTCACCCGCGTCGGCAGCTTCATGCGCGCTTCCCCTCCTGGGCTTCCCAGTCTTCCCTCAGGATCTCGCCGATCCAGACATCACGCCATTGCCCGTCGATGAGCACGTGGCGCCGGAACGTCCCGCACTGGCGGTAGCCCGCCCGCTCCAGGGCGCGGCGGCTCGCCTCGTTGCCGCCGTAGACCGTGGTGACGACCTTGTTGAGGGCGAGCTCCCGGAAGGCGTAGCGGGTACGGAGGCGCATGGCCTCGCCGGCATAGCCCTTGCCCCACTCGTCCTTCTCGCCGATCACGATGCCGCTCTCCGCGCGGCGGTCGCGCCAGTTGATCTTCTCGATGGCGGTGTTGCCCACGAGCCGGCCGCTGGTCCGGGCGACGATGGCCCAGAGCACGTTGCTCTGGTCCTTGGCGACCTGCTCCAGCCATTCTGCCTCGCCCTTCTCGGACAACGGGTAGCGGAAGAGGAGGTACCGCGTCACCTCCATGTCCGCGAACCAGCGGCTATAGGCGGGCAGGAACTCGGCGCGCGGCGGCTCGAGCCGGACGCGCTCCCCCTCGATCACCGGGCCGAGCATGGGCTCACGCCTCGAAGGTGAAGGTGCTGCCCACCGAGGACACCACCATCTCGGCGGGGAGCTGCCGACCGATCGCGATGAAGGCCTCCATCCCCGTGCAGTGCTGCGGGATCAGCCAGTCGACGCCGAGGCGGCGGAACTCGTCCACCACCAGTGTGATCCGCTCCTCGCCGAGGCCGCTCAGGTGGAAGCCGCCCACCACCGCGTGGATCTTCGGCACCCCGCTCACGCGCGCGGCATGGCGGCAGATACCGACGATGCCGCGGTGGGAGCAGGAGGTGACGACGACGAGCCCACGGCCCCGCACGTGCCCGATCAGGGTCTGCTCGCCGATGAAGGTGTCCTGGACGACCTCGCCGTCGCGCTCGACGCGGAGCGACGCGGGGATGGTCTCACCGGGCACCGTCTCGTGCATCTCGCCCGAGAGCATCACGCCCTCGGGCAGCACGGTGGGCTTGCCGACCACGCGGACGTCCAGGTCCTGCCGCTCCAGCTCCGCGCGGTCGAGCCGGCCGAGGTAGACGCGCTCACCGCTCCGATCGTAGTAGCGCGGAAGGAAGTGGTCGGAGCCGCCGTAGAAGGGGA
>JBKPDT010000305.1:0-5291 GCA_046728035.1 Candidatus Methylomirabilota bacterium
TTATCGCACCTTGACGAGCTTCTGCAGGCTGCGCAGGCCGGGCGGGTGGAGCTGACCCTTGTACCGATTGCCCCAGTTCGTGTAGGACACCTCGCCGACGTAGATGTCGCCGCGCGAATCGACGGCGAGCCCGTGCGGGGAGACGAACTGCCCCGGCTCGAGGCCGGCGGGACGGTCGCCCAACCGTGCCAGCAGCTCGCCCTTGCCGGTGTAGATGCTGACCCGCGGGCCGATATTGGGCATGTCGAAGTTGACGCCCAGCCCGCCGCCGATCTCGCCGACGTAGAAGCGCGGCTCCGGGCCGCGGTGCAGGTACAAGCCCGAGGGCCGGTGCATGTTGTTCCACTGCGTCTCATAGCGGCCGTTGCCGTCGAACACCTGGACGCGGTGGTTCTCGCGGTCGGCCACGTAGACCCAGCCGTCCGCGTCGCAGCAGATGTTGTGCGGAATGTTGAACTGGCCCGGATCGGTGCCGGGCTCGCCCCACGACGACAATAACCTCCCGTCCGGCGCGAACTTGTGGACGCGCGCGTTGCCGTAGCCGTCCGAGACGTAGAGATCGCCCCGCGGCGACAGCGCGGTGTGCGTGCAGCGGTGGAAGGGCTCGCCGCTCATGTAGGGCCGGGGCGCCCCGGGGATGCCGATGGTCAGCAGCACCTTGCCGTCGAGGGTGCAGTGGCGGACGGTGTGGTCACCGTCGTCGGTGAGCCAGAGCGTGTCGTCGGGCGCCATGTGCACGCCGTGCGCGCGGCGGAACAGCCCCTCGCCCCAGGACCGCAGGAAGTTGCCGTCACGGTCGAAGGCGACCATCGGGTGCGCGCCGCGGTTGAACGCGTAGACGCGATCCTGCGCGTCCACCCCCACCGCGGCGACGTCGGCGTTGAACTCCTGCCCCGGCGGAAGCTTCGCCCAGTCGCCGACAACTTCGTAGCGATGCGCGCCCCCGCCGAGGATGGCGGCGGCCATCGCCTCACGCCCCCTTCAAGAAGTCCGCGAAGTACTCCTCCGGCGTGACGAGGCGGCTCGTCAGCCCCAGCTTGAAGGCCTCTCCCGCGAACATCCCGATCTGCGCCCGGTTGCGCTCGTAACCGTGGGGATGGAAGTCCTCGCCCATCACCGCCTCGGTATCCTCCAGCTCTGCCTCGAGCCACGGCGTGGCGTAGGGGAAGCCCTTCTGCGCGGTCGTGAAGCAGTCGTTCGCGGCGATGAAGGCATCGGTCAGGCGCGTGGCGATCCAGGGGTTCGCTTCCCACGCCTCGCGCCGGAGCACGATCAGGTGCTGGGGCGGGAAGGCGCCGGTCGTGCGGAAGTACTCCTGCTCGATCCCCCGGAACTCCGGGAAGAGCCGCGCGATGGGGCCCTTCGCGGGATGGTACTGCTTCGGGCGCGGCGGGCTGTAGATGGCCTCGAGCTCACCGGCGATCAGCATGTCCGACAGCGAGCGGCCGGCCGGCGGCGTGCGCAGGCCCGCGGGCAGCCCGGCGGCGTCCATCGGCTGGGCCGACCACGGCGTGTCGATGTCGCCGACCCACCACTCGATCTTGGCGGGGTCGATCCCCACGAAGCGCAGGAAGTGGCGATACCAGAGCGAGCCGCTCGCGCTCCAGCTGTACATGCCGATGCGCTTGCCCGCGAGGTCCTCGGGCCCGCGCACGCCGCCGCCGCGGCGCACGTAGAGGTCGCGGGCCGTGAAGTTGCGCAGGGGGAACACGGGCAGGCCGACGTAGCGGCGGTCGCCCTTGTCGATTCGGTAGAGATACTGCGCCATCGACCACTCCCCGCCCTGCACCGCGGGATCCTGCACGGCGCGGCTGATCATCTCGGCGCGCGCCGGCCACGAGCCCCGGCTGCCCAGGAGCATGGTGAGGGCGATGCCCTCCGGCTTCACCTCGCCCGTGGCCAGCGGCATGACGCGAGCATAGTCGGCACAGGTGAGCGTGATGGGGATCGTCATCTTTTGAAGACCTCCCGGATAGCGTCCTCGGCGCGCAACGTGGTCAGCAGGACGGCCTCGATGGCCGAGTCGCGGAGCAACCGTGCGGCGGTCTCCCGCGCCGGCGTCGGATCGGCGAGAGTCTCCACCTTGTTGATGAGGACGACGAGCCGGGCGGCGACGGGCACGCCCTTCCGGCCACCGTCGGGATGGGTCAGCACGCGCGCCACCATCTCAGCGGTGACGGGCGTGCCGAGGGGCGCGCCGGTCAGCGCGCTCACCAGCTCGGGGCGGTGCACGTGATCGCCGTCCAGCGCCTTCCCGAAGACATCGGCGCCGACCACGGGAACGACCAGAGTCGTCTCCACCGGAATCACCGGCTCATGAGCGGCCGGCGCCTTGAAGGGACGCATGCGGGAGCCGTCGGCCTCGTTGAGGAGACAGGCGTCGGGGCACCAGGCCCGCAGCTCCCGGAAGCGGTCGAGCGAGATTCCGGCAGCGCGCTTCGTCTCGGGGTTGGTGGGTCCGATCACCAGCACGTGGTGGTGGCGGTCCAGACCGTCGTGGAGCCGGTCGCGCGTCAGGTCCGCGTCGAGGAGATGGGCGGGGGCGAGGCCGATCTGCGAGGCGAAGATGTGCGTCGTGGTGGTCGCGATCACCCGCCCGCCCCCTTCCACCACCTCGCGCGCGAGCCGGAACATGGCCGCGCTCTTCCCACCCCCGCCGACGAGGGCCACGACCTCGTCGCGCTTCATGCCCACTGCGTCCGCCAGACGGTGCACGCCGCTCACTGGACGACCTCGTCCGCCCGCAACAAGACTGCCGGGGGAATCGTGAGGCCGAGGACCTGGGCCGTCTTGAGATTGAGCGCGAGGTAGAGCTTGTCGAGCTGCTCGACCGGCAGCTCGCCGGGATTGGCGCCCTCGAGCACGCGCTGGACCTGCCTGGCCGCGAGGCGACCGGCCACATGGTAGCTGACGCCATAGGCGGCCAGGGCCCCCCTGGTGACGCTGCCGGGCTCCTGGAACATGACCGGCAGCTTCTTCGCTCGCGCGACCTCGATGATCGCCTCGGTCTGACTCGTCACCATCGCGTCCGGCACGTAGAAGAACGCATCCACTTCTCCGGGGCGTAGCGCTCGCAAACCGGCTCGCAGCTCCTTCACCGAGTGAATCGGCCGCTCGACGAGCTCGACCTTCAGCTGGCGGGCCGCGTCTCGTCCATCCCGCATGGACTGCGGCGTAGCAGGGTTGTCAGGGCTATAGAACGTGACGACGCGACGAAGGTTGGGCACGATCTCCTTCAGCAGCTGGAGGCGCTTGGCCGTGAGGTCCGTTTGCTGGCCGTGAACCCCAGTGCATCGCCCTCCGGGCCTCCGGTAGGTCTCCACGAGACCGGAGGCGACCGGATCGGAGCCGGCATAAAACACGATGGGGACGCGAGTGGTGGCGCGCCTCGCGGCGAGGGTGATCGAGGTGGAAAAGGAGTAGATCAGATCGACGTTGTCCCGCTCGAGCTCCCGCGCCGCCGTCTCCGCCGTTTTGAGGTCGCCCTTGGCATCGCGCACGACGAGGGCATGACGTTTGCCTTCCTCCCATCCCAGCTCACGCAAGCCCTCCCGCAGCCCCCCGACCGCCGCCGAGTGGGGGCCGCCGTAGTAGATGACGCCCACGCGATAGACACGCGCCGGCTGGGGGGCCGCGCTGAGCGGCGTGAGGAGCGCGACGAGGCAGGCGATCGCGATCCCCAGGCGGCTCCGACGCATTCGCCCTAGCCCTTCGCCCCCTTCGCCGCGCGCTCCAGCACCTCCTTCAGACCGGCCTGGATCCAGGGGAAAAACGGCGTCATCAGCGCGCGAACGCCCAGCTTCGCATAGCGCTCGACGTTGGCGGCGCTGACGAGCGTGCCCGCCGTACGGCCCGCCCCGACGATCTTCCCGATAGACTCGTCGATGACCTTCTGCACGTCGGGATGGCCCACGTTCCCGATATGCCCCATCGAGGTGGCGAGATCGCTGGGCGCCACGAAGAAGACGTCGATGTGATCCACCTTGAGAATGTCGTCGAGCTTGTTCACGGCGACGATGTCCTCGATGAGGACCATCAGCGCGCTCTGGTCATTGGCGGTCTTGAGATAGTCGTCCACGCCGAAGCCCTGGCGGCTGGTGAACATGCCGCGCTTGCCGACGGGCGCGAACTTGGCCGCCTCCACCACCGCCTCGGCCTCGGCCCGCGTGTTGACGTGCGGCACCACGATGCTCTGGGCCCCGCGATCGAGCGTGCGGTAGATGGTGGCGTAGTCGTTGTCCATCACGCGGACCACCGAGGTCTTCCCCCAGAGGTCGCACGCGCGCGTCAGGTTCCCGAGGTCGGCATAGTCGACGCCGCCGTGCTCGCCCTCCAGCCAGATCCCGTCCACGTCCAGCGTGCCGAGCTGATCGATCAAGTCCGGGTCGTTGGTGCCGGACAGGATGGTCGCGACCTGGCCGGAGGCGAGCTTATCCTTCACCCGATTCGGTCGGATCTTCACGGTGGCTATTTGGGCTGGGGCACGATGCGCAGGTAGGGCTTGGGCGACTTCCAGCCCGCCGGGTACGTCTTCTTCGCGTCCTCGTCGGAAACCGCCGGGACGATGATGACGTCCTGGCCCTGCTTCCAGTTCACGGGGGTGGCCACCTTGTGCTTCGCGGTGAGCTGGCAGGAATCCAGCAGCCGCAGCACTTCGTCGAAGTTGCGGCCGGTCGACATCGGGTACGTGAGCATCGCCTTCACCTTCTTGTCCGGCCCGACGATGAACACCGAGCGTACCGTCGCGTTGTCGGCGGCCGTCCGGCCCTGGGAGGTGGTGCCGGACTCCTCCGGCAGCATGTCGTAGGCCTTGGCCACCTTCAGCTCGGGATCGCCGATCATCGGGTAGGTCACGGCGTGCCCCTGCGTCTCCTCGATGTCCTTGGCCCAGCGCTGGTGATCGGCCACCGGGTCGACGCTGAGGCCGATGATCTTGCAGTTGCGCTTGTCGAACTCCGGCTTCAGCCCCGCCATGTAGCCGAGCTCGGTCGTGCAGACGGGCGTGAAATCCTTCGGATGGGAGAAGAGGATGGCCCATCCACTTCCGATCCAGTCATGGAAGTTGATCTTGCCCTGGGTGGTCTCGGCGGTGAAATTGGGTGCCTCGCTGTTGATCCGCAATGCCATGGTATTACCCCTCCGTGGGTTGAGTGATGGAGCCGGAGGCTTGCCCCGGCCCCCGTCAGCATGTCCGAGGATACCGCCGTCGTCAACGCCTCGCCCGCGCGAGCCTCGCGCCCGCGCGCGATCCGGCGGCGGCGAGAAGCGTGGCGAGGCGCGTCAGCGAAGGC
>JBKPDT010000306.1:0-3507 GCA_046728035.1 Candidatus Methylomirabilota bacterium
GGAGCCTGTCCCCCGCCGACTTCCAGGCGTGGTTCGTCGCGCACTCACACCTCATCGGCCGGCTGATGATCCCGCTGGGGGCCGGCGGGGTCGCGGTCGCGGTGGCGGCGCTCATCGCATGCTGGCGGGGCCCGGGGACGCAGCGTCGCTGGCTCGTCATCGCGGCGGTGTCGGTCGTGGGCGTGATGGTGACCTACCCGATCTTCTTCGCATCGGCGAACGCGGCGTTCGAGCGTGGGGGCCTCTCGGACCACGCCGTCCGGGCCCTGCTCGATCGATGGGCTGCCTGGCATTTGGGTTCCGACGGCACTGGGGGCGCTCGCCTTTCTCGCCGCACTCCGAGCGCTTCGGGCGCACTGATGGCAAGCTAGAAGCGTCCCACACGGCACTCTTAGGAGAGTTCACGGCCGCTCGATGCGGAGGACCTTGCCGTTGGACTCGTCGGTGAGCACGTAGAGGTAACCATCCGGGCCCTGGCGCACGTCCCGGACCCGGGCGCCGATGGACAGTCGCTCCTGGCCCGTCACGCGGCCCTGTTCGTCGAGGATCACCCGCCGCACATCGCGGCTGACGAGCCCGCCGCTGAAGAGGCTGCCCTTCCAATCCGGGTAGCGCTGCCCCGTGTAGAGGGCCAGGCCGGAGGGCGCCTTCGACGGCGTCCAGACCAGAAGCGGGTCGACCATGCCCGGAACGGAGGGCTGGCCGATCGGCTCGCGCGTCCGGTAGTCACGGCCGAACGACTGCAGCGGCCAGCCGTAGTTGCGGCCGGCCTCCAGCAGGTTCAGCTCGTCGCCTCCGAACGGGCCGTGCTCGTTGGCCCAGATGCGCCCCGACTCGGGGTCGCGTGCGATCCCCTGGATGTTGCGATGGCCGTAGGTCCAGATCTCCGGGCGTGCCTGGGACCGCTTCGCTAAGGGATTGTCGGCCGCCGGCCGGCCATCCTCCGTGAGGCGCAGCACTTTGCCGAGATGGCTCTGGAGGTTCTGAGCCTGCTCGCGCGCGAGCATGCCGCCCACGCGCTGCGGCGGGTTACCGCCGTCGCCCACGGTCATCAGGAGCGTCCCGTCCGGCAGCCAGAGCAGGCGGGAGCCGAAGTGTGCCGCGCCACTCTTCGAGGGCTCCACCTGGAACAGCGTCTCGATGCCCGAGACTCGGCCGTCCCGGAACACGCCCCGCACGAGGGTCGTGCGGTTCTGCTCGCTCGACCCGGTCGACACGGTCATGTAAACACGTGATCCGTCCGTGGGATGGATCGCGATGTCCATCAGGCCGCCCTGGCCGTTGGCGAAGACCCGCGGCATCCCCTGCATCTCCACGCGCTGGGCCTTGCCGTCCGCCAAGAGGTAGAGCTGACCCTCCTTCGCGGTGACGAGGGCGCGGCCATCGGGCAGCCACGCGATACCCCATGGGTGCTCGATGCCGTCGGCGATACGCACGGCGCGCCAGCCTTTGATGTCGGGCGGCGTCCCAGAGGGCTGAGGTTGAGCGCCGAGGGATAGCGGCGCCAGCCCGACCGCCATGAGAGCCACCAAGATTGCCTCACGCATTGCACGCATGGTCACTCCTCCTGGCGCACGGAGCGATGCAAGCCCCGGTCCAGGAACCGGAGCGCGTTGTCATGGAAGATCTTGCGACGTACGACGTCGTCGAGCGCCCGCTCCCACGCCCAGCGGCGTTCTTCATCGTAGTCGTACGGGATCAGGGGAAAGTCCGAACCGAACAGCACCCGATCTTGATGTCGGACGAGGTCCGCATCGGACACGGCGCCGGGGTCGGCCCCCGTGTACGGCGTGGCGTGGGCCGTCATGGCCATGGTGGTGTCCACGTAGAGCGCCGGATACCGCGGCAGCAGCGCGAGGAACTCCGGAGTCTGGAACGCACCCATGTGGGCGACGCAGACGCGCAGTCGCGGGAAGCGCGCCATCAGCCGCGCGAACCGCTCGAACCCTGTGAAGGGATCGCGATACGGCATGGTGCCCACGTGGAGGACGAACACGTGGCCCGTCTCCTCCGCGCGCTCGTACACCCCGAACAGCCGCTCGTCGTCGACGTGGAAGCGCTGCACCGAATGGTGGAACTTGAAGCCGCGCAGCCCGAGGTCGCCGGTGGCCTCGCGCGCGATGTCGTCGAGGTCGGGGTCGTCCGGGTGCAGCGTGCCGAGCGCGATCGCCTCCGGGAGCCGGGCCGCCTGCGCGGACAACCACTGATTCAGCGCGCGCGACATGCCGGGCTTGTGGGCATAGGAGAAGAAGCAGAAACGACGCACCCCGCGGGCTCGTAGCGTGTCGGCCACCGCCGACGGCTCGAACGAGTGCCCGGCCGGCCAGCCGTGATGGGCGAACCAGCGCTCGATCGCCTGGGCGAGCCCCTCGGGGTGAAGGTGGACGTGGACGTCGACGCTGGGGAACGCCGTCAAGGGGGGCCGGGCCTCCATCACTACGGCATCTCCCCGGCCCGGCCCTTGGTGGCGAACTGCCGCTCGTACAGCGCGCGGAGCTCCTCGAGCGTGGTCGCCTGGCCCGGGCCCTTGTCCTCACGGATGTGCGCGATGCGGGCGAAGCGCAGCGCCATCCCCGAGCGGTAGGTCGGGCTGCGCTGGATCTCGTTGTACTCGACCTCGACGACGACCTCGGGCCGCACCCGCACCGTGTAGCCGTCGTCAGCGAGGGCGAGGGCGCGCAGGCGCTCGGTCATCACGCCGAACTCCGCGTCGGTGAGCCCCTTGAAGGTCTTGCCGACGTCCGCGAAGGTCTCGCCATCGCGCACGGCCAGATGGTAGTTGGACAGCCAGCCCCGGCGCCGCCCCGAGCCGCGGTCGGCGGCGACGATGACGCAGTCGATGGTCTCGGGGGTCTTGAGCTTGAACCAGCGCTTGCCGCGACCGCCCGGCTCGTAGGGTGAGCGCGGGTCCTTGGCCATCACGCCCTCGTGGCCGGCCGCCAGCGCGCGCGCGTGGTACGTCCGGGCCGCCTCGACGTCGTCGACCAGCACGCGCTCGGCCAGGTAGCGGCCGCCGGTCACGCGGGCCAGCGCCTCCCAGCGCTCGGCTTGGGGCGTGTCGATGAGCGAGCGGCCGTCGGCGAGCAGGCAGTCGAAGAAGTGCAGGGCGAGCGGCATCTCGCGGGCCAGGGATTCCACGCCGTGGACACGGCGGAAGCGCCGCATCAGCTCCTGGAAGGGCAGTGGCCGGCCCTCCGCGTCCAGCGCCACGACCTCACCGTCGAGGATGAAGGGCGCCCCGGGCAGCCCCCGAGCGACGGCCGCCACGTCCGGCAGGCTCCGGGTGACATCGGACAGGCGGCGCGTCCAGATGCCCACCCGGTCGCCGTCCCGATGCACCTGCACGCGGGCGCCGTCGTACTTGAACTCCAGCGCGGTGCGACCACTGTGGGCGCGCAGCACCTCCTCGAAGTCGGTCGCCAGCTCGGCCAGCATCGGCAGCAGCGGGACGAACGGCCGCGGCGCCACGCCGGCCAGCGCGGCCGCACCGCCCGCCCGCGCCAGCCC
>JBKPDT010000307.1:0-5123 GCA_046728035.1 Candidatus Methylomirabilota bacterium
GCTCAGTACAGCATTCGCCGCGAGCGCCCCGCCCCCGGCTGCGCTCGCCCCTCCGCCTGCCTAGAGGCGCGTGCCGGTGTGGTCGCCGGCGCGCCAGGCCGACTGGAGCGTGTCGAGCGCCTTCCTGAACTCGTTGCGCACCGCGCCCACGTCGGCGTTCCGTTCGGCGAGGAGGAGCACGAAGCCCATGGGGCTCGGGCCGAGGAAGACGCTGCCCTCCTCCGCCGAGAAGAAGGCGGTGGAGACCATGCCGCGGTTGAGCTTGCCGGTGCCGAGCTCGAGCTCGCGCCCGAGCGTGGTGGCGAGCGCGGCGAGGGGGTCCACCGTGATCTCGGCGGGCAAGGACGAGGCGATCACGAAGCCGTCGGAGGCGATGAGGAGGCCGCCGCGGACGCCGGGAATGCGGGCCAGCTCGCCGAGAATACTCCGCACGGCGGCGGCGCGCGATGGGGCGCCGCCCGGCGGCGCGGTGGAAGGCGCGCGTGGATCGGGGCTCATGCCGCGCCCTCGGCGGCGAAGCGCTTCCAGAGCTCGGCCGTCTGGGTCTGCCCGATCGCCACGGTGACCTCCGGGGGCAGGGTGAGGGCGAGGACGTGCTGCCCGTCGGTGAGGATGAAGGTAGTGCCCGGATTGGCCGTCACGCACGCGCGGCGGAGGGGGCCCAGGCCCGCCCGGGCGAGGGTGGCGCCGCCCAGGCTCACCACGCGCGCGAGGTGCCCGGCGAACGCGTCGCGGGTGGCCGTCGAAGGATGGGCAAAGACCAGGCTGCCGTTGGCCGCGAGCAGCAGGCACTCGCGTGCCCTCTCAGGACGGGGAATCTGGCCCAGCTGCGCCATCGTCGCGCCCGGGGTGCCGCGTGCCGCGGCCAGGGGCTCTCCCGCCACCGCGCGCGTCGCGTCGAGCAGGGCGAGGGCCTCGGGGAAGTCGGGATAGACGCGGAGGGCTCTTTCCAACAGCTCGCGCGCGGAGCCGTGCTCGCCGCTTTCGAAGGCGATGCGGGCGAGGCCGAGCATGGCGCGCGGATGCTCCGGGTCCAGCGCGAGGACGGCGCGGAAGGACTCGCGGGCGGCGACGCTGTCGCGTAGGGCGGCGTGGAAGTAGCCGGCAAGGAGCAGGGCGAGGCCGCTCTTGGGTTCCCGCGCCAGCGCCTCGCGGACCAGCGCGGCGCCGTCCTCGAAGCGCCCCTCCCGTCGGTAGCGCTCGGCGCGCTGGAGGAGCTCGACGCTGCTGACCGGTCGGCGTCGTCGCCGAAGTCGCTCCCAGACGCGGGTCAGGACGCCCACGCCGTCATGATAACGGACGTCTACGCCTCCACCAATCTCCTATCGCTTCCAGCGGCGATGCGACCCGACAGGTCGCGCCCCCCGAGGCCGGGCCGCCGCGCCAGCCATGCCCTGGTGCGGTGACCGGTCAGGGTTTGGCGCTGGCGAGTGCGCGGCGCAAGGCCTCCAGACCGGCCTCGGCCACGTGGACATCCTGCTCGCCGTTTCCCCCGCTCACCCCGATGCCGCCCACGACGTCGCCGTCCACCTCGACGGGAAAGCCGCCCACGAAGATGGCGAACTTGCCCGGATGCATGGCATGGATCCCGAAGGCTTCGTTGCCGGGGAGCGCGGCGCCGCTCGGCGGCTCGGTGAAGCGGTGCGTGGGTCGGCGATGCCCCGCGGCGGTGAACGCTTTGGCAATGGCGATCTCCACGCCGGTCAGCCGCGCGCCCGTCATCCGGTGGAGTGCGATGGGGTGACCGCCGTCGTCGCAGACGCAGATGGTCTGGGTGACCCCGATCTCGCGGGCCCGCCGCTCCGCCGCGTCCAGCATGACCTTGGCGTCCTCGAGGGTGAGCCGCTTGACCGTGATCATGGGACCTCCACGAAGACGCTGTCGCCGTCGACCCGTACTCGAAAGCTGGGCACGCCGTCGCCCCGACTCGGCACCAGGCACTGACCGGTCCGGACGTCGTAGATCCAGCCGTGCAGCGGGCACGCGAGCCGCGGGCCCCGGAGCCGACCCTCGCCGAGGTGCCCACCGCGGTGGGTACAGACGCCGCCGCAGGCATAGACGGCGTCGCCCACGCGCGCGAGGACCACGCGCGTGCCCTCGACGTCCACCGCCACCGGCCGGCCATCCGGCACGTCGGCGAGGGACGCGACGCGGCGCTCGGTCACTGCTACGCGTCCTCCTTGAGGACGAAGGCGCGATGGAGGCCCGTCATGTACTGCCACCGCATCTCGGTGGCCTCTCGCACCGCGTCGGCCGCCTCCTCCTGCCGCTCCGGCGTCGTGGCGTGCCGCTCCACGATCTGGTAGCCGCGCTCCCCATGCACCTCGTCGGCCTCGATGTGGATGGCGAAGAACTCCACCTCGTGGTCGGTGAAGCCGTAGTGCGTCTTGAGCGGTGGCAGGTTGCGCTTGTAGATGCCCGGCACCTGGGACTCGAGTCCCACGAGGAGTCCGGCCGCCGCCACGTGGAAGGGCTTGCGCGAGGTCTCGAAGCACCACGCGGTGAGGCCGCGCGTGCTCGCGAGCTGCCGCGCCCCCTCGATCTCGGCGCGGTTCACGCCGCAGGCCCCGCCGAAGCGGATGAGGAGATCCACGTGCTTGGTCCCCGACTCCTCCTCGATGATGTTCTCGAGGAGGAAGTCGCGCGCGTCGGGGTCGGGACAGTTGCCGTAGATGGTGGCGCACCAGCGGGCGAACTGGGAGACGTACTGGTAGTGCTGGCAGACCCAGGATGCGAGCTGGGCACGCGTCAGCTCGCCGTTGACCCACTTCTCGGTGAACGGATTCAGTCGGCTGTGGCGCGCGTTGACGGCCTTCTCGAGCCGGGAGCGGAACGGGGTCGCGGTGGTCATGGCGGGCCTCCTCGTGTCAGTCCAGCAGACGGAAGATGGTGTCTCGAACGCGTCGGACGTGCGCGGTCATGAGCCGCTCGGCGCGGCGGACGTCGCCGCGCTCGAGGGCGCCGATGAGAGCGAGGTGCTCGCGCACCAGACCCTGGACGCGGCGCGGAGCCAGGATGGACATGGTCCAGACGGAGCGAAGCTCGCCGCGGATCTGGTCGAGCAGGGCGGCGAGCTTGGCGTTGCCCGCCTGCTTGACGAGGAAGCTGTGGAACTCCTCGCCCAGGGGCCGGATCTCGGTGTAGCGGGGAGGTGTGGCGCGGCGCTCGAGCTCGCGGAAGCGCGCCTCGAAGCCGGCCAGCGCCTCGCGGTCGATCCGCGGGGCGGCCAGCCGCACGACGAGCGCCTCCATGGCCTCCCGGATCTGGTAGAGCTCCCGGATGTCGTCGTGGGACGCGGTCCGGACGAAGGCGCCCTTCTTGGGGACGACTCGGACCAGATGGTCGCGTTCGAGCTTGGCCAGGGCCTCCCGGACGGGGGTACGGCTGACCTTGAAGCGTCGGGACAACTCCTGCTCCGTCAGGGGCTCGCCGGAGTCGAACTGCCCCTCCACGAGGGCCTGGCGAAGGGCCGTGTAGACCGAATCGGCGAGATAGGGTCGAGGGCGCTTGGCCATGCTCGCCCCGACGATAGGGACAAGATGTATACAAGTCAAGAGCCCGCCGGCGGGGCTCGGCGGGCCGGTTGCGCGGCGGCTTAGGCGGCCAGCGCGTTCCAGACGACCATGCCGGTGCCCGAGCGCCACGCGATCGCGGGCATGTAGGCGAGGACGTCGGCGGGACCGGTGGTGAAGGCGAGGACGAGGATCCAGGCGAGGAGCTCGGCGGTGCCCCCCGAGCCGGCCTCCTCCATGCGCTCGAGCGTGCACTCGCGCAGGAGCGCCGCGTGGTCGCCGCGCTTGAGGAGGTCGAGGAACCAGAGATCGAACTCCTCGTCCACCCAGAAGTAGCGCGGGCCGCCCGGCTCGTGCGAGAGCCCGCCGGTGGCGATGACGGCCACGCGGTCGCGGCCGGGGAAGGCGCGCACGATCTCCCGCAGCGTCACGCCCACCTCGTAGGCGCGCGCCGGTGTCGGGATGGGCGGCACCGTGCAGTTCATCGAGACGGGCACGAGCGGGATCCGCATCTCCGGACTGAGGTAGTGGAGCGGAACCGAGATGCCGTCGTCGAACTGCATGTCGCGTAGGTAGGCCAGGGCGAGGCGTTGCCGTGCCCCCGCGTTGACGAGGTGGCGAGCCAGGGCGGGATGTCCGGGGACCTCGTACTTCTTCAGCGCGAGCCACTCGTCGTACCAGTCGGCGGGGCCCACATGGCGGTCGCCGATCCCCACCGTGTACTCCGGCGTATTGTTGATCGGCCAGTTGAGGAGGTGGTCGTTGCTGAACATGAGCAGGACGTCCGGGCGGGCGGTCTCGAGGCGGATCCGCATCTCGCCGAGCGCGGTGAGCGCGAGGGCGCGCTGGTCGGCGGGAGCGGCATCGAACCACCCGGTGAGCCCCGGCGAGTGGGTAAGGGCCATGGCGGCGACGATCTCGGCCATGGCTCAGCCCTGGCGCCGGCCTCGTGCGGCGAGGCGGGCCTGGAGCTCGGCGGCCCGAGCCGATTCCTCCGGATACGCGCGCTTGTAGGCCTCGAGCGCCGGGTGGGCGTTGCTGTTGGCGGAGGCGCCGAAGAAGAGCCGGAGGATCTGCGGGACGTAGTACTGATGCACGCCCAGCTCGTGCAGGCGCCGCACGTCCTTGTCGCGCAGGGCCTCGTACTCGGCGGCCCCCAGTCCGAACTCGTGGGCGAGGCCGGCGAGATCCGTGCGCCAGCGCTCGCGCAGCACTCGGTCGCGCCGCACGTGGAACATCATCTCGTTGAGCGGCAGGGTCTTGTCGCAGCGGTCCACGCTACCCATGCACCGGCTCCTCCGCCCCTCCCTTGAGGACCTTGGGATTGACCTTCACGAACATGATCACGCAGCGCCCGGGCCCGAGGTTGCGCACGTCGTGGAGCACGGCGTTGGGGAACTGGACGATGGCCCCGGCGGGGACCGCCACCTCCTGCCCGTCGATGGACATGTGCGCGGTGCCCTCCAGGACGAAGATGGCCTCCTCCTCGCGCGGGTGCTGGTGCATGACGGTGGACTGGCCGGGCTCGTAGCAGGCGATCTCCGACCAGAGCTGATCGGTCTTGAAGAGCATCTTGCGGACCCGCCGGTCGGGGGCGAAGGCCTTGAGCGC
>JBKPDT010000308.1:0-3643 GCA_046728035.1 Candidatus Methylomirabilota bacterium
GTACCAGCCATGCCCGCGCGTGACGGCGCGGCGGAAGGCCGCGGGCGTGCGCCCGCCCACGACGATGGGAGGGCCGGGCCGCTGAACCGGCTGTGGATGCGCCTGGACATCCGAGAAGGCGACGAACCGGCCCTTGTAGGCCGGCTTGTCCTGGCCCCAGATGGCCTGCATCGCCTCGAGGTACTCGTCGGTGACCGCTCCGCGATGCTCGAAGGGCGCCCCGACGGCGCGGAACTCCGGCTCCAGGTAGCCCACGCCGATGCCGAGGACGAGTCGCCCACGGGATAGCACGTCAAGGCTCGCGAGCTCCTTCGCGAGGACGAGCGGGTTGCGCTGCGGCATGATGATGATGCCTGTGCCCAGCCGCGCCCGCTCGGTGTGGGCGGCGAGAAAGGTCAACGCCACCACCGGGTCGAGGATGCGGTCGCGAGGGGCCATGGGGGACGGCGGCGCCTGGGGATCCGGCAGTACCACGTGCTCTCCGCACCAGAGCGACTCGAAGCCCGCCGCCTCGGCGGCGCGCGCTACGCGGGCGGCCGTGTCGGGATGACTGCATGCGTCCTGATTCATCGAGAAGAGCCCGAACTTGATCGGCATGACCTTGACACTACTCCCGATCTGGGGTGTCGTGCAGAAGTATGTCCTCGATCACGCATCGGTTCGACGAGGCGCTCCGCGAGCTCACCCGGCGGCATCTCGCGGATTTCGACCGTCGCGGCGCGGAGACCGACGGCCGGCGGCCCGCGGCGGTGGCGGTGGTGCTCCTGCCCGACGAGGCGGGGCGCGCCTGCTTCCTCATCACGCGGCGGGCCGCCGGCCTTCGCGCACACGCGCGCCAGTGGGCCTTGCCGGGCGGCCGCATCGACCGCGGCGAGAGCGCGGAAGCCGCGGCCCTGCGCGAGCTGCGCGAGGAAGTCGGACTCACGCTCGGGCCCGAGGCGGTGCTAGGCACGCTGGACGACTACGGCACACGCTCGGGCTTTCTCATCTCCCCCGTGGTGGTCTGGGGCGGGCTCGACGCCGAGCTCACCCCGAATCCGTCGGAGGTGGCGAGCGCGCACCTGGTCCCGTTCGACGAGCTCGAGAGGCCCGACGTGCCACGCCTCGTCTCGATTCCCGAGAGCGACCGTCCGGTGATCCAGCTCCCCATCCTCGACACGCTCGTGCACGCCCCCACCGCGGCGGTGGTGTACCAGGCGCGCGAGGTCGCGATCCACGGGCGGGCGACCCGTGTGTATCATTTCGAGCAGCCCGTCTGGGCGTGGCGCTGACCGACCCCAAAACAGGAGCGACCCCATGGCCGGAGAGACCTTCGCCATCATCGACGACGGCAAGCCGACCGCGGTGCCCGCGCGGCTCCGCGAAGGCACGGTGCGCCTCTCGCGCGACGCCCTCGAGCAGGCGCTCGGGTGGACGCTCAAGCCCGAAGGGCTCTGTCGCGGCAGCGTCTGCGTGCCGGTGCGCGCGGGGGCTGCACTGGAGACCGCCGAGGAGGTGGACCTGGCCGGGGTGGCGGCGGCGCTCGGCCGCCCGCTCGCGATCGACGCGGAGGAGCGCGCCGCCTACGTCGGCGTGGGGGCGGACGAGCGCGCGCGGCCCCTCGCCAGCCTCGAGGCGCCTGACTTCACCCTGCCCGATCTCGCCGGGGGGCTACACTCGCTCGGCGAGCATCGCGGCAAGAAGGTGCTCCTCGTTGCCTACGCCTCCTGGTGAGGCTGCCGCCTCGACCTGCCGGTCTGGCAGGCGCTCTTCGAAGAGCTGGGCGACCGCGGCTTCGTGGTGATCACGGTGGCGCTGGACAAGGACGTGGAGGACGCGCGGCCGTGGATCGAGGCGGCGCGGCCCACCCGGCCCTCGATGATGCACGTGGCGCTGGTGGACACGCGCCATGTCCTCGCCGACCTCTACAATATCGTCAACGTGCCCACGGTGTTCTGGATCGACGAGCGCGGGCGCATCGTGCGACCCAATGACGTCGCCTTCGGCACCGACACCTTCAAGCACATCACCGGGCTCGAGTCGGCGCGGCATCTCGCCGCGCTGCGGGCCTGGGTGAAGGGCGAGGCGCCGGCGCTTCCCGCGGGCGCCTCCGCGCGCGATCTCCAGCCCTTGCCCACGGCGGCCGATCAGCAGGCACGCGCGGAGTTCGGGCTGGGCGAGTGGCTCTATCGGCAGGGGCGGCCCGAGGCGGCCGCGCGTCACTTCCTCCGCGGCGGCGAGCTGGCCCCCCACGACTTCACGATCCGCCGTGGGACCATGCCGATGCGGGGCGTGGATCCCATGGGGCCCGAGTTCCGCGCCATGCTCCAGGACTGGGTGGGGAAGGGGAATCCTTACTACCGGCCGCTCGCCGACACCAAGGGATGAGCGACGGGGGGAGCGCGCGGGGGAGCCGGTCGGTGCTGGTGGTCTGCCACGCCAATACCGCGCGCAGCGTGATCGCGCAGGTGCTGCTCGAGAGGATGCTGGCCGAGCGCGACTCAGAGCACGGCTTTCGCATCCGCTCGGGCGGCATTGCGAACTACGCGCGCGACGGCATGCTCCCCTCGCTGGACGCCCGGCTTGCCCTCAAGGAGATCGGCGTCCACCTCGCCGAGGACGGGATGACGTCGACCGACCTCAAGCGCCACCGCCACCTCATCGCCGAGGCCGATCTCATCGTCACCATGACGGCGCGGCAGAAGGACATGCTCGCGGCGTACGAGGAGGCCGCGGGCCGGACCATGGTCACCCTGCGCGAACTGGCGGGCGAGCCGGGCGACATCGAGGACCCGGCGGGGCAGGGCGAGGAAGCCTTCCGCTACTGCCGCGACGAGATCCTGCGCTGCCTGGAGAAGGCGGTGCCCCGACTCCTGGAGGGCATGCCATGAGCATCGTGCGCGAGTTCGCGGACGCCTTCAACCGGCAGGACGTCACAGCGCTCGTGGACCTTTTCACCGAGACGGGCTCCTACGACGACATCTTCTTCGGCCCGCACCAGGGGCGCGCGGCCCTGCGCCAGATGTTCGAGCGCATGTTCCGCGAGGGCAAGGGCTACCACTGGCGGTTCGACACCATCGTGGAGGACGGCCGGCACGCCGCCGGGGAGTGGCGCTTCTCCTACACAGTGTCGGAGGCCGTTCCGCGCAGCGCGGGGCGCCCGGTGCGCTTCAAGGGGATGAGCGTGTTCGACCTCGACGGCGACAAGATCGCTGCTTACCGCGAGTACGCCGATTCCGGCGTGGCCCTGCTCCAGCTGGGATTCTCCCCCGAGGCCCTCGCCAAGGTGCTCGGCAAGCGGGTGCCACGCGGCGACTGAACGGGGCTAGGCACCCCGGAGCACTGCTACCAGGTGGTGCTGCATGTCGACGCCCCGGTGCTGGCCGATCCGGATCAGCACGGCCAGTCGGCGCTGGAGGACGGCACGCACGTTTCAGCTGAAACGTCGGAGCGACTCACCTGTGACGCCAGCCGCATAGTGATGCGCCATGACGCCGCCGGGAACGTCGTGGAGGTGGGGGCGCGGACCCGGACCATTCCGCCCGCCCTCTGGCGGGCGCTGCAACTCAGGGATCGGGGGTGCCGGTTCCCCAGCTGCGGGGTGCGAGTGACCCAGGGGCATCACCTCCGCCACTGGGCGCGGCATGGGCCCGCCCACCGGTAT
>JBKPDT010000309.1:0-6860 GCA_046728035.1 Candidatus Methylomirabilota bacterium
TCGGCTGGGCGCGTCTCGCGGTGGCCGCGCCCTGCCTGCTCGTCGCGGCCTGGCTCGCGGGCGGGCGCGCCGCACCCCCGGCGCGTCCCGTCCTCGCGCGCGCCGACTGGCTCGCGCTCGGCGCGGTGGCCACCGCCATGGCCACCTACCAGCTGTGCTATTTCTGGGCGGTGGCCCTCACCGGCGTCGCGGTGGCCGCCCTCCTCGCGATCTGCTCGGCGCCGCTCCTCATCGCGCTGCTCGCCGCGATTGTCCTCGGCGAAGGGCTCACGCCCATCGTGCGCGTCTCGCTCGCGCTGGCGGTGACCGGCACCGGCCTCCTCGTCGTGGGCCCGCGCGGTCTCGGCGAGATCGCGGGGCAGTTCGGCGTGGGCGCGCTGCTCGCCCTCGGCGCCGGGTTATCTTACGCCGTTTATACCGTGGGGACCAAGCGGCTGCTCGCCCGGATCGCGCCTCTGTCCCTGGCCGCCGCCACCTTCACCCTTGCCGCGCTGTTGATCTCACCGGCCCTGCTCGCCGCGGGGGCGATCCGCCGCCCGCTCGCGGAGGCGTGGCCGCTCTTCGTCTACCTCGGTGTGGTGCCCACCGCCCTGGCTTACGTGCTCTTCACCACCGGGCTCCGCCGAGTTCCCGCCACCGCCGCCGGTATCGTGTCGCTGCTCGAGCCCCTCACCGCGACCGCACTGGGCGTGTTCGTGTTCGGGGAAAGCCTGGGCGCGGCCGGCGTGGCGGGCGCCGCCCTGCTCCTCGGCGCGCTCGCGCTCCTCGCCGCCGCCTCGACGCCGGCCTAGCGGGCGCCGCTCGCGGCGGGCAACGCGACGGCGAGCGCGTACACCCGCACCGGCTCCTCGACGTTCCTGAGGCGCCGCTCGCCCCAGTCCTGCATGGCGATCTCGCCGCCCAGCCGTCGCGCCGTCTCGCTGCCCACGATGACGGCGTCGCCTTCGCCGAGCCCGGCGAGGCGAGCGGCGAGATTGGTCACGGGACCGGAGGCGGTATAGGTCCAGCGGGTCCCCGCGGTGCCCTCGATCTTGGTGGCGCCCACCGCGGCCGTCCCGGAATTGACTCCGACGTGGAGTCGGATCGGCTCCGTCAGCTGGGCGATCTCGCCGTTGATCGCATGCGCCCGCCGCAGCACGCCCTGGGCGGCGAGCACCGCCGCACGGGCGTGCGCACGCGGGTCCTCGCCCCGGAAGATGACCATGAGCCCGTCGCCGGCCGTCTCGTTGACGTCTCCGCCGTGGCGGAGGATCTCGTCGAGGAAGGCGCCGAAGTAGCGCTCGACGAGCTCGTTGACCCGGGCGAGGTCGAAGCGCTCGCTCAGCCGTGTGTAGCCCGCGATATCCACGAAGAGGACGGTCACGTCCACCTCGCGCTTCTCGAGGAGCGGCGCCTCCGGCGCCTGCTCGATGAGGTCCTGGACGGTGCGCGGGACGAACTTGTTGAGATTGGCCCGGATGGACTCGAGGATCTGCACGCGGCGCAGCGCGGACTGGAGGTCGGTATGGGCCGCCTCCAGCGCGGTATAGGCCTTGGCGTTCTCGAGGGCCACCGCGCTCTGGTTGACGAGGAAGCGCGTGAGGCGGAGGTCCTCGGTGGTGTAGGCGGCCCCGCCGGCCCGCGGTCCCAGGCACAGGAGCCCGGTGACGCGCTGGCGGAAGGTCACCGGCACCACGAGGACGGCGCCGAGATCCTCGAAGGTGGCGAGGCAGTCGGCGCGCGCCGACTGCAGGTCGGGGTCCTCGGTGAGGCGCTCGCGCGTGAGCGGCACCGGGCGGCGCGCAAGCAGCCGCACCAGCTCGGCCTCCGCGGGCACGGCGAGGAATCCTCCGCGATCGACTCCCATGGGCCGGTACGCATCCGCGCCCTCGTCGAGGATGAGGAGGACGTGGCCCTGGGGGCGGAGGAGCCGGTCCACCGTCTCGTTGATGACGAGCACGATGCGGTCGAGGTCGAGGAGGGTGGTCATGGAGTCCGATACCCGCTCGATGGTGCGCTGGACGTCGAGGCGCTCCGGGAAGAAGAGCCGGTCCACCAGCGCCTGCGTCCGGCGATACACGGGGTTGAGGAAGAGCACCACCGCGAGCGCCATCACCAGCGCGGGCAGGAGACGAGAGGAGCCCATGCCGAGGCCGGCGAGGGCGATGTCCACCACGGCGATGGCGCCCGCGTAGGCGGCCACCACCAGGCCGGTCACGACCGCGTAGACCGTGCTCGTGCGGATGAGGGACCGGATGTCGAAGAGGTCGTAGCGGATCATGGCGTAGGCGACGGCGAGCGGGAACAGGAAGTTGAGTCGCCAGAGTTGCTCGAGGTAGGGGACGGTGACGCCCGTCGCCGCCTCGGCGGCGGTGCCGACCACGGGGACGAGAGGGCCGCCCATGAAGCCCGCCGCGAGCACCTTGGCGCGCTGCCGGATCAGCGGCGTCTCACCCTTCACCGCGGAGTGGAGGAGCCCCAGGGTGAGGAGCACGAGCGCCGAGGCCCAGTATCCCGCCGCGAGGGCGGGGATGACGAAGCTGATCCGCGCCACCGGGATCTGGATGCCGAGCGCGAACAGACCCGACATCAGGTAGCACGCCCCGATGAGCCAGGGCCAGCGGTGCACGATGGGCCGCGTCCGCGGAAACCGGAGCGCGATGTGCAGGTACGCGGCAGGGGCGAAGGCCCAGGCGGTCAGGAACAGCGGGCTGAAGCGGTACGTGATCCACGAATCGACGAAGAGCCCGGCGGTGCAGAACCAGGTGAGGCAGAAGAAGACGAAGACGCGCGTCTCGCGCGCCCCCGGGCGCAAGGCGAGCACCACCGCGGCCAGCGTCAGGTAGAGCAGCGAGGAGAGGAGGGAGTCCAGGAGGTATCGCTTGAAGTGCTGCTCGGTGATGGCGCGGCTCGGGATGGACAGCTCGAGCATCCGTCCGCGGCGGCTGACGAGATAGCGGATCTCGGTCCCCGGCGGGTGGCGGCGGACCTCGGCCTGGAGCTCGTGGCCGGCCGTCACCGGCCGACCGTCGACGGCGTGGACGTGGTCGAAGGGCGCGAGCCCACCCTTGCTGACCCCGCCGGGCGCCACGAAGAGCTGCTCCATGACCCCGAAGCCCGGGTAGGTCTGGCCCACCCGGCGCCGCGCGTCGAGCGTCGCGACCACGCTGACGGCGAGCGCCAGCCCGATCAGCGCCCACCAGAAGATGCGCTCGCGCAGCGCGGCCGCTCCGTCCCGCGGCGGGCTACGCCGCCCGGTCCACGACCCGCGAGACCGCGCGGCTGAAGGTGCAGTTGGGTACCACCGCGGAATGCTTGCCCGGCCCACCCGCCACCATGACGAGCACATCGTCCGGCGAGGGCACGAGCGGGAGCATGGCGGCCTCGTCCGTCACCTTCTGCATCCAGAGCGGCCAGTCGTGGATGCCCCACATCCCGCCCAGCTTGAGCCGGCCGAGCGGAAGCCGCGCGTGCTCGAAGACGAAGCGCTGCACGTCCTCTCTGGTGAATCCATCAGAGGCAATCGTGGCGGCGTGCTCGGGGCCGAGCACGACGAGGAGCTGGCTCTGGGAGAAATACCAGCCGACATTGGAGCCGAGGGTCGCGGCGACGTCGGCCACGTTGTTCAGGATCCCCGCAGCGGTGGTGCCCACGTGATCGTTGACGTTGTGGGGCGGCTCGCCGCCGAACATCGTCACCACGCTCTGCTCCGCGGTGAAGCCGCGACTCGCGTGGAGCGGGGCCCACGGGCTCGCCGCCTCCGCCTCGGCGATGGCGAAGGAAAACTTGGCGGGGCTGCCCTGGGTGGCCATGTCGTGCCGGCCCGGCCAGCCGCCGCCCACGTTCATCAGGGTGAGGCGGAGGGCCCGCCCGATGGTGGCATTCGCGCGGAAGCCGGGACCGAAGCAGCCGGAGCCCGAGTGCATGCCGATCCGCTCGGCGACGGGCCCGTTGAGGATCAGCAGCGGCGCCACCGGATGCGTGGTGGCCTGCACGCCGTAGAGATTGAAGGCGGGCTCGAGGAGCGCCTCGGCAGCGGCGAGAACCACCGGAAAGTATTCGGGCAGGCAGCCCGCCATGACCGCGTTCACCGCGATCTTCTCCACCGTGCACTCGCGCCAAAGCGGCGGCATGAGCCCGAGCGAGCGAGCGGGATCGGCGCCGGCCGCGGCGACCATGCCCCCGACGCGCTCGGGGGTGGGCGGCACGATGGGTAACCCGTCGCACCAGCCGCGACGGATGAACTCGTCGTAGACCTCGGCTTCGGACAGCTCGAGCTCGCGCGGGACGGTCCCGACCTGGCTCACGGCGCGCTCAGGAGACTACCGAGCTGCTCCACCGCCTGAGCGGCGCGGCGGCTCACACCCTCCGGCTTCTCGCCGCCGAGGGGATGCTGCACGACGAGGAGCGGGAGCGTGGTCGCGCCCAGCGCCGCCATCTCCGACAGCGCGAGCTTCTGGAACACCGTGGTGGAGATGAGCCCGGCCGGGGTGCCCTGCTTGGCCAGCTCCAGCGAGTCGTGGAGACTCCACGACGTGCAGGAGCCTCAGTCCGCGGAGCCGGCGAAGACGACGTCGCACTCCTTCGCCATCGCGTCCAGGATCTCTTGGGCGGCGGGGGTGGCGGCGTTCGCCTTCTTCCGGTGCACGACGCGGCTGACGCCCCAGCGCTCCACCATCAGCTGGCCCATCTCGGCGACGAGCCGGTCGAAGTTGTGCTTGGTGTTGTCGAGGAATCCCACGGTGAGCCCGCGGAGGCTCGCCGGCAGGGCGGGCAGGGCCTGGCTCGCCGCGCGCGCCTCCCCCTGCGGGCTCAGGACTCGGATCTTGGTCATGGTTCTCCCTCGGTTCCGCGTTTGTGTAGTTGAATATACCCCAACCATGCTCGTGATGGCGCTCGACGTCGGGACCAGCTCGGCCCGGGCGGCGTGCTTCGACGCGGAGGCGCGGCCGCTGGTGGGCGCGGAAGGCCGCGTGGCGTATGCCCCGCACGTCGCGCCCGACGGCGAGGTGGTGCTCGATGCCGACGCCCTCGTGGAGGCGGTGGCCGCGGCGGTGGACCGGGCCGTCGCGGGCGCGGGCGCGCGCGCCCACGAGATCGCGGGGGTCGGGGCCTCGGTGTTCTGGCACAGCCTGCTCGCGCTGGACGACGCGCGCCGGCCGCTGCTCCCCGTGCTCACGTGGGCGGACACGCGGAGCGCGGCGGCAGCGGCGGCGTTGCGCGGTCGGCTCGACGCCGGGGCCGTGAACGCGCGCACCGGCGTGGTGCTGCACGCGTCCTACTATCCGGCGCGACTGCGATGGCTGCGCGAGCGCCGGGCGGAGACCTTCGCGCGCGCCGCCGTCTGGTGTGGCTTCGCCGAGTATCTCCTGTGGCGATTCACCGGCACCCTGCGCGCCAGCGTCTCGATGGCCTCGGGCACCGGCCTCTTCGACCAGGACCGGCTCACCTGGGACGCGCCGCTCCTCGCCGAGACCGCGCTGACGCCCGACCGCCTGCCGCCCATCGACGAGGCGCCCGCCCCGGGGCTTGCTCCCCCGTGGGCTTCGCGCTGGCCCGCGCTCGCGCGCGTGCCGTGGTTCCCCGGCTGGGGCGACGGCGGCTGCTCTAATCTCGGCTCCGACTGCGCGGGGCCGAGGCGCATCGCTCTGAACGTGGGCACCTCGGCGGCCCTACGGATCGTGCTGCCGACGGCACCCGCGGTGCCGCAGGGGCTCTGGCGGTATCGGATAGACGCCGGGCGCGCGCTCGTCGGCGGCGCCACGTCCGAGGGCGGGAACGTGCTCGCCTGGTGTCGCGAGCTCCTCGCCCTGCCGGACGAGGCGGCGCTCGACGCCGCGCTCGGCGCACGACCGCCGGACGACCACGGCCTCACCGCTCTGCCCTTTCTCGCGGGCGAGCGGAGCCCGGGATGGCGCGCAGACGCGCGCGCCATCATCACCGGTCTCTCCCTCGCCACCCGCGGCCTGGACATCGCGGCGGCGCTTCTCGAGGCGGTGGCGCTGCGACTGGCCCTCGTCTACGAGCGGCTGGCGCCGCTGGCCGCCCCCGACCACGCGGTGATCGCGTCGGGTGGGGCGCTGCTCCGCTCGCGGGCGTGGACCCGGATGCTCGCCGACGCCTTCGGTCGGTCCGTCACGCTGTCGCACGAGGCGGAGGCGTCGAGCCGGGGCGCCGCCCTGCGCGTTCTCGAGGCAATCGGGGTGCCCGCGCCTCGGCCGGCGCCGCTTGGCCCCACCGTTTCCCCCGATCCGGGGCGCCACGCTGCGTTTCGGGCCGCCCGGGTCCGCCAGCAGCGCCTCTACGACAACGTTGTAGGGTCTCCTCTCTCCTGAGAGAATAGAACCTCGACGGAGACTTCTTGCCCATGCGCCTAGCCCTCGGTTGCGATCATGCCGGCTTCGCCCTGAAGGGCCCGCTCATCGCGGCGCTCGAAGCCGACGGTCACGACATCCTGGATCTCGGCACCTTCTCGGCCGAGCCGGTGGACTATCCTGACTTCGCCCGCGCGGTCGGGCAGGCGGTGCTGCGCGGCTTCGTGGACTCCGGCGTGCTCGTGTGCGGCAGCGGCGTGGGCGCGTCCATCGCCGCGAACAAGCTGCGCGGTATCCGCGCCGCGCTGTGCCACGACCTCTTCACCGCACGCCAGAGCCGGGAGGACGACGACGCCAATGTCCTGTGCCTGGGCGCCCGCGTCCTCGACGAGCCCACCGCCATCGACGTGACGCGCGCCTGGCTGGAGGCGCGCTTCTCGGGCGAGGAGCGGCACGCGCGGCGCGTCGCGAAGATCGTTCAGCTCGAGGGCGGACTCCCCGTGCCGGAGAAGGGTGGCTTCCCCACGCCGCCGCGCCCCCCGGCCGCCGCGCCCGCCGCCGCACCGG
>JBKPDT010000310.1:0-8565 GCA_046728035.1 Candidatus Methylomirabilota bacterium
ACGATGCGAAACCCCCGCGCGAGGAGCCGCTCCACCTCGGCGAGGTCGACGGGGAAGGGCGGCCCGTCCGTGCCCGCGCGGAGCGGGTAGAAGCAGCCGAGCAGGATGCCGCCGGGCCTCAGGACGGCATGAAGCATGTCCACGTATTCTTCGCGGCGGGCGGGGTCGATCGCGCAGAAGCACGTGTACTCCCAGACGCCGTCGAAGGCCTCGCCGTGGTCCGCGGCGAGAGTGAAGACGTCGCGCAGCTCGAAGGTGGCGTCCACGCCCTCCCGCGCGGCCAGCGCCCGCGCCTCCATCACCGCCCGGCCCGCGAAATCGAACCCATCCACCCGGTAGCCGTGCCGCGCGAGGAGTCGCGCGTCGTGGCCGCGCCCGCAGCCGGGTACCGCGACACGCGCGCCCGGCGGGCCCAGTCGGCCGCCGCCCTCGAGCCACGCGACTAGTCCGGGCGCGGGCTCCCGCAGCTCCCAGCCGTCCTCGCCCTGGGCATAGAGGTCCTCCCAGAAGCGGGCAGCGCTTACCGGCTTTCGATCGACTCCCACCGGCACCCCTCGAAGTCGTCGATCACGCGCTCGGCCCCGGCTGCGTGGAGCTCCGCGCCGGAGTAAGCGGTGGCCACGCCGATCGCCCGCATCCCCGCGGCCCGCGCGGCGTGGATGCCGACGAGAGAGTCCTCGAACACGATGCACTGGGCCGGATCGGCGCGCAGCCGTCGCGCCGCGAGCATGTACACCTCCGGGTCGGGCTTGCCGAACGTGACGTCGTCGGCGGTCACCACGACGGGGAAGTGCTGGAGGAGGCCGATGCCACGGAGGAGATGGTCCACGTCGTAGGACGAGGCGGAGGTGCCGACGGCCATGGGCATCCGGCGCCGCGCGAGGTCAGCCACGAACTCCGACACTCCGGTCACCGCCCGCAGCCCCTGGCGCGAGAGGCGGACGTAGAGATCGCGCTTGCGGCGGGCGAGTCGATAGGCCTCCCAGTCCGGCACGGGTCGGCCGAGAAGCAGCGGGATCGCCTCCTCGCTGGGCCGCCCGATGGTGAGGCGCCAGTAGTCGGGCTGGGCGGGCTCCTCCCCGAGCTCGGCGAACAGCTCACGCCAGGCGGCCCGGTGCCAGGCTCCGCTATCGATGAGCACGCCGTCCATGTCAAAAATACAGGCGGTGAGACTCACGAGCGGCCCTGGGGGACAGCGGGGGCCATTTCGAGGCCCCCGCTGATGGTGGAGAGACAGACCCTCGGTCTCGCGCGAGGAGAGGGCACGGCGGGGGCCATGTCTAGGCCCCCGCTGATGGTAGAAGTCCGGATCGAGTGCTCAACTACCGTAGTCTATACAAGGGCGCGAGCAGGCAGAACGTTTCGCGCGTGGCGCGCGCGTAATCGGCGGGCTTCCAGCGGGCGGCCTCGTCGGCCCGCACGATTCGCCCGAGCACGAGCTGGCCGTCGCGGGTGCGCAGGAGCTCGTCGGCCAGATGCCCCACCTCCTCGGCGGAGAGCTCGGAGAGGATGGCGGCGGGGGCCTCGTCGTGCTCGTTCTTGAACCAGACCAAACCCTTCGCGCGGCGGAAGACCGGCACGAGCTTGGGCGCATGCCGCTTCCAGGCCGCCACCCACTTTTTCTTCTGCGCGAGCTCGGGCCCCGCCTCGAAGAGGAAGCGCACCGCGCCGCGCGAGACGGCGACCTTGAAGTGGCAGTGCTTCTTGTAGCCGCGCTTGTCGGCGGCGAAGGCGACCCACGTGTCGTCGGGCGGGTTCACGGTCCGGCGCATGTGCTTGGCCACGTGGGCGAAGGCCGGGGCGCCGCCGATGCGGGTAACGTCGGGAACGAGGTCGCGGCCGACGGCGTCGAGCTTGGGGCGGATCCGGCCCTTGATCGCCGCCATCCGGGGCGCGAAGCCCTCGATGTCGAAGACCTTGAAATCGGCTTGGGTGAATCCCGGGAACGGCATGGTGGGCCTCCTTGCCGCGGAGCCTCAGGGATAGGTCGTCTCGGGGTCGAGCGGGAAGATCGGCCGCCGCACCCGCTTGAAGTCGAAGCGCGCGAGGTTCGAGGAGGACAGCCCGGGGGCGTCCACCTCGACGATCTCGCGCGCGAGGGGCTCGAAGGCCGCTCGGTAGTGGATGGTGGACTTGACCACCAGCACCTTGTGCTCGAGCGGATCGAGGCCGACGAAGCGGATCATCTCGGGATCCAGGGTCTGCCAGCGATACGAGATGAGGATCACCTTGACGTCGGCCACGTCGAGCACCGCGGTGGTGCCGAGGCGGCCGGCCAGGCCCCGGGCCATGGGGCCCTTGTGGACGAAACGGCCGTCGGAGAGGGTCCGCACCACCCCGGTCACGCGGAGGGGCGCGCCGTGCCGGTCGTCCACCTTGCCGCCCACGTCCAGGGTGACGCTCTGGCCCACGCCGGCCTTCACGCAGGCCGTCACCGCAGCCGGGTCCCAGATGCAGGCGACGATGGCCGAGCGCGCGCCCACGCGCAGCAGCTCGCGCAGCACCTCGGTGCCGTCGCCGGCGGCGCCTCCGCCCGTATTGTCGGCCATGTCGGCGAGCACGATCGGCCGGCCCTCGGCGGCGAGGGCGCGGGCTACCGCCTCGCGGACGGGCAGCCCCGTGTGGATGAACTCGTGCCGATGCTCCCAGGCGGTGCGGGCGAGCCGATCGGCGAGACGGTCGGCGAGGGTCTGGTCATTGTCGGTGACGACGTACACGCTCAGCCCGGCCTGGGGAATGTCGGCGTGCGGGAATCCCGCGAAGACGGACACGGAGATGACCGCGGGATCCTTCTCCATCTCGCCGGCCATGTCGTAGAGCCGGCGCATGGGGCCGCGCGCGGTGCCTTGGTTGCCCAGGGGAGGGAGGATGGGCGGCGTGCGCAGCGCGGCGGTGGGACGGATCCGTCCCGCCGCCACCTGGAGCAGGCGCTCCGTCGCCTCGACGCCGCGCTCGCTCATGTCGACGTGCGGGTACGTCTTGTAGCCGTGGAGAAGGTCAGCGCCGCGCACCATGGCCTCGGAGAGGTTGCCATGGAAGTCGAGCGTCACCGCGATGGACACCGACGGGCCGACCACCGCCCGCACCGCGCGGATGAGATCGCCCTCCCCGTCGTCGATGCCCTCGCAGACCATGGCGCCGTGAAGATCGAGAAGCACGCCGTCCACCGTCCCCGCCGCGCGGAGATCGGCGAGCATCCGCTGCTTCACGTGGTCGTAGATGTCCTTGGTGACGAGGCCCGCCGGCGAGGCGGCCGCCGCCACCGAGGGGATGAGCCGCACCCCGTGGCGCTCCGCCGCGTCGATCATGCCGCCCAGGCAGGTGCCGGTGCCCCGGAACGTTTCCACGATCTCGCCGCCGTAGTGGAGATTGCGCGCCTCGAACTGCCCGCGGTCGGTGGGGAGATTGCTGAAGGTGTTGGTCTCGTGGGACATCATGGCGAGGAACACTCTCACGGCCGGCTCGCCGCGGACGGATGCGCGATGGTCATCAGAGGTTCAGGTGCGGATCGAGCCAGTCACGCAGCGCATTGCCGATGAGGTTGATCACCAGCGTGGTCACGAAGATGGCCGCCCCGGGAAAGGCCGCGATCCACCACGAGTTGAGCATGTAGACGCGGCCCTCGCCCAACATGTTGCCCCAGGCGGGTGTGGGCGGCTGCACGCCCAGGCCGAGGAACGACAGGAAGGACTCCAGCACGATCACCTGCGCGACCTGGAGGGTGGCGATGACCACCCCCGCCGACATCAGGTTGGGCAGGATCTGGCGGAACACGATGCGCAGGTGGCTCATCCCGAGCGCGCGGCCCGCGGTGACGAACTCGCGCTCGCGGAGGGCCAGGGTCTCCGCGCGGATGACGCGCGCGTAGATGGGCCAGCCCGCGATCCCAAGCACCGCGATCATGTTGGGCAGGCTCGGCCCGAGCACCGCGATGACGGCCAGGGCAAGGAGCACGAAGGGAAAGGTCAGCACCACGTTGACCACGGTCATGATGAGCCAGTCGGCGCGCCCGCCGAAGTAGCCCGCGGCCAGTCCCAGCAGGATGCCGATGGTGGAGGACAGGAGCACCGACGACACGCCCACGATGAGGGAGACGCGCCCTCCGTAGATCACCCGGGAGAGGAGATCGCGGCCCACCTGGTCGGTGCCGAGGAGATGGTCGGGGGCGCCGCCGGCCATCCAGGCGGGAGGCGCCAGCCGGTGGCGGATGTCCACCACCAGGGGATCGTGAGGGGCGAGCCAGGGCGCCAGCACCGCGCTCAGCACGATGGCGAGGAGGATGCCGGCGGCGGCCACGCCCCACTTGAGCCGCGAGAGCCGCCGGAGGAAGATAGTGCTGGCGGGGTCCCGCTGCGCGGCCGGGCCGGCGTCCAGGGCGAGGTCGGGCCGCGCGCCGATCGCGGTCATGTCCCCGCCCGGATGCGCGGGTCGATCACCCCCACGAGCACGTCCACGACGAGATTCACCACCACGATGATGAGGGCCAGCAGCACCACCGCGCACTGCACCACCGGAAAGTCCTGGTTTCGGATGGAGTCCACCGTGAGGGTGGCGACCCCCGGCCACGCGAAGACGGTCTCGGTGATGATGGCGCCGCCCAGGAGCTGGCCGAACTGCAGCCCGAGCACGGTCACCACCGGGATGCAGGCGTTGCGGAAGGCGTGCTTCCACACCACCCGCCGCTCCGCCATGCCCTTGGCGCGTGCCGTCTTGATGTAGTCCATGTTCATCACCTCGATCAGGCCCGAGCGGACCAGCCGCATGGTGATGGGCGCGATCGCCGCGCCGAGGCAGAAGGCGGGCATGAGGAAATGCTGCCAGGTGCCGTAGCCGGAGGCGGGGAGGAGCTTGAGGCGGACGGCGAAGACGATGATGAGCATGATGCCGAGCCAGAAGAGCGGCAGGGCCTGGCCCGCCACCGCCACCATGGTGCAGAGGGTGTCCACGAAGGAGTGCCGCCGGAGGGCGGCGAGGGTGCCGAGGGGAATGGCGATGAGGAGGGCCACGCCGAGGCCGGCCAAGGTGAGGTAGATGGTGGGCGGCATCCGCTCGATGACGAGGCGGAAGGCGGGGGCATCGCCATACCAGGAGCGGCCGAAGTCGCCCTGGACGGCGCGGCTCGCGAACGTCCAGTACTGGACGTAGATGGGCCGGTCGAGACCGAGGAGGTGGCGGTAGCGCTCGAACTCTTCCTTGCCCGCGTTCTGGGGCAGGAGGAGGAGGACGGGATCGCCGATCACGTGGAGGATGCCGAAGGACAGGATGGAGATGCCGAAGACCACCACGACCAGCTGGACGAGCTGCCGAGCGATGTAGCGTCGCATCAGCGACCGGACGGCGCCCGCTCACCCGCGGCCGCCCCGCCCCCTCGTGGGCGGGGACGGGCGGCCGCAGGCGGCAACACGGGGCGCCGAACCCGGTAGGCCCGCTTCTACTTCTTCCGTGGGGTGGCGAGGAAGAGCCGATCCACCTCGTCGGCGGGCGCGGTGTATTCCACCCGGTTGCTGATGCCCCACACGCCGCGGAGGCCCCACTTGTAGAGGTAGGCGGCGTCGTCGAAGAGGAGCTTCTGCGCCTTTACGTAGATCTCGCTGCGCTTCTTGGCGTCGAGCGTGGAGCGTCCCGTGGCGATGAGGTCGTCCAGCTCCTTGTTGCAGTAGTAGCTGTACGGCTCGCCGCACTTGAAGACATCGTAGAGGATGGCGTCGGCGTCGAAGACCGAGTAGTAGCCCCACGACCAGTTGAACATGGGGCCAAACTTGCCTTCCTTGACGCGGGCCACCAGCACGGTGTTGTCCCCGACGTAGTTGCGCTTGACGCGGAACCCCGCCTTCCCCATGTCGGAGACGATGGCGTCGTTGGTTTGCTGGATGGCGGGTTCCACGATGGGGGGGCCCTCATTGAAGACGATGTCGACGCCGTTCGGGTAGCCGGCCTCCGCGAGGAGCTTCTTGGCGGCGGCGAGGTCCTGCTTGTACGGCTTGAGGTTCGGGTCCCAGCCGAAGGCCATCGGGTTGATGCCGGTGGCCACGCGGTCGCCCAGACCGTTGAGCACGTGCTTGATGATGCCCTCGCTGTCCACCGCGAGGTTGGCGGCCTGGCGGACCTTGCGATCCGTGAAGGGGTTCGGCCCGCCCCGCGCGGCCTGGTCGAGCTGGAGCATGGCCGTCCGGAGAATGGGAGAGGTGCCGGTCCGCGCTCCGCCCGACTTCTCGATGACGTCCATCTGGTCCGGCGGCACCGCCTTGATCACGTCCACGCCGCCGGAGAGGAGCTCGGCGATCTCGGTGGCCTTCTCCGGGATGATGCGGACGCGAAGGTACTTGTAGTGCGGCTTGGTGCCCCAGTAGTCGTCGTTGCGGACGAGGAGGTGGTCCTGCTTCCGGTTCCACTTGACGAGCTTGTAGGGACCGGTGCCGATGGGGTTCTCGCCCATCCACTGATCGCCCTTCTCGCGGATGACCTTCTCGGACTGCATGACCTGGGCGGTGAGCCGCTCCACGAAGAGCGGGTACGGCCCGTCGGTCTTGAAGCGCACCGTGTAGTCGTCCACGATCTCGACGCTCTTGATCTTGGCGTGATTGCCCCGCGCGGTCATCTTCTTGGCGGGGTCGAGGACGCGGTCGAAGGTCGCCTTGACGTCCTTGGCGCTGAACGGCGTGCCGTCGTGGAACTTCACGCCCTGGCGCAGCTTGACCTCCCAGGTGGTGTCGTCGATGTTGCGCCAGGAGGTGGCGAGGTTCGGGCCGACCCGCCGCGTCTTGAGATCGCGCGTGGCGAGGTGGTCGAAGGCGTGGTAGCCGAGGATGATCGCCTCGCGGAGCACGGAAGCGGGTGGATCCCAGGAGTCCACGTCCGACTGCAGCGAGTAGACGATGGTGTCGTCCTTGGTTTGCCCGGTCGCGAAGCCGGGAACGGCCAGCACGAGCGCGAGCAGCAACGCCAATCCGGGAACGGCAGCACGGCGCATGACTACCTCCTTCTTCAGCGGGGCGGAAGGGACAGTCCGGTGGAGCAAGAGGGCCACATACTAGCCACCCACCGGGTGGTTGTCAAACCACCCGGGGTCGGCCGCATTGCATTCGCCGGACGCGAACGCGTCGCCGCCCGCCTCGCCGTCAGCGCGAGTGGCGCTCGAGCGCGGAGAGGACCGCACGCAGGGAGGCGGTGATGATGTTGGGGTGCTCGCCTACGCCCCAGCGGATGGCGCCCTCTGGCCCCGTGGTCTCGACGTAAGCGGCGGCGCGGGCGTCGGCGCCCTGGCCGAGGGCGTGCTCGGCATAGTCGACCACGTCGAGGTCGACGGCGAGGCCCCGTCGGAGCGCGTCCACGAAGGCGGCGATGGGCCCGTTGCCCGTGCCCGTCACCGTCCGGGGCTCGCCCCGCACCACTAGGTCGGCGGTGATGCGTGTCTCGTCGCCCCCGTCCTCGGACTTGAGCTCATGCCCCCGCAGCGCGAAGGCCGGCGCTTCGGGAAGGTACTCGCGCTGGAACGCGTCCCACATGGCGGCGGGGCTGATCTCGGTGCCGCTGTCCTCGGTGATGGCCTGGATGGTCTTGGAGAACTCGATCTGCAGGCGCCGCGGCAGGTCGAAGCCGTGCTCCATCTTCATGATGAAGGCGACGCCGCCCTTGCCGGACTGGCTGTTGACGCGGATCACCGCCTCGTAGGTCCGGCCCACATGCTTGGGGTCGATGGGCAGATAGGGGACCTCCCACATCGCGTAGTCCTTGGGGAGGGCCTCCATTCCCTTCTTGATGGCGTCCTGATGCGAGCCCGAGAAGGCGGTATACACGAGGTCGCCCACGTAGGGATGCCGCGGGTGGACGGGCAGCCGGTTGCAGTACTCGGTAACCCGGCGGAGAGCGTCGATCTCGGAGATGTCCAGCCCGGGATCCACCCCCTGGGCGAAGAGGTTCATGGCGAGGGTGATCACGTCCACGTTGCCGGTGCGCTCGCCGTTGCCGAAGAGCGTGCCCTCCACGCGATCGGCCCCCGCGAGCACGCCCAGCTCGGCCGCCGCCACCGCACAACCGCGGTCGTTGTGGGGATGGAGCGAGAGCACGAGACGGTCGCGCCGGGAGATCTGGCGGAGGAACCACTCGATGGTGTCGGCGTAGAGGTTGGGCGTGTACATCTCCACGGTGGCGGGCAGGTTGAGCACGATCTTCCGCTCGGGGGTGGGCTCGATCACGTCCATCACCGTCTCGCAGATCTCCACCGCGAACGGTACCTCGGTGCCCGTGTAGCTTTCCGGGGAGTATTCGTAAAAGATCTCGGTGTCGGGGAGGGTCTGCTCGAGCTTGCGGCAGAGCTTGGCCGCGTTCACCGCGATGTCCACGATGCCTGGCTTGTCCAGCCCGAACACCACCCGGCGCTGGAGGATGGAGGTGGAGTTGTAGAAGTGGACGATGGCGCGGGGGGCGCCCCGGAGGCACTCGTAGGTCCGCTCGATCAGCTCGGGCCGGCACTGCACGAGGACCTGGATGATCACGTCGTCGGGGACGAGGTCCTCCTCGATGAGGATCCGGACGAAGTCGAAGTCCGGCTGGGAGGCCGAGGGG
>JBKPDT010000311.1:0-9827 GCA_046728035.1 Candidatus Methylomirabilota bacterium
GGACGCGAGCGGACGGCCAGGGCCGGCACCTGGGTCCAGAGCCGATCGCGGCGCGCCGGCGGCACGCGGTCGGCGCGGCCCGCCACCACGTCCCACTCGACCAGGCCGGCGGGATCGGGCCGCGCGCGGCGGGGGCGGCGCTTCCAGGTGAGCGACAGCGCCAGCGACCGGCCGCGATAGATCACCCGGTGCGGCGTGCGCGGCGGCAGATGAAAGAGCGTGCCGGGCTCGAGCGCGCCCGTCCACCACTCGGTCGCGGACTGCTGGTCCCGGCCGCCGCGCGGGGAGATCAGCGACGGCGGCAGGTCCTCGGGCGTCCCGCGCGGCACCGGCGGCCCGATGGTGACGAGGCGGCGCCCCTCGAGCTGGAGCCAGAAGGCGTCAACCTCGCCGTCGTGGTGGAGGCCCAGCGCCTCCCGCCCCTGCCCCTCGGCGAGGAAGAGAAAGGAGCACTCCTCGCGGCCGGGGCCGAGAAAAGCCGCGCGCAGGGCCACCACGAGCCGGGCGACGCGTGGCAGCACCTGGTGCGCCTGCGGGAAGTAGACGGACTCGCCCCCGGCGAGGGCGTCGGGCAGGCGCCGCGGATCAGACGAGCGGTCGTAGCGGCGGCCCAGCGCCGTGTGGAAGGGCGAGCCCGCCTCGGCGAGGGTCAGCGCCTCGTCGAAGCGCGGGGCGATCTCCCGCCACGCGCGGTCGCGCGGCCGGAGCAGGCTGGGAACACGGCCGAGCCGGCGCCGCCGGAAGCGGGTCTCCGCGGCGGCGCCGGCGAACCAGGAGGCGAGCGGCGAGGCGGCTCTTACGGCTTGTCCGCGGTGCGTAGCGCGGCGGAGCCGCCGTTCACCTTGATGCGCTCGCCCAGGTCCTTCAGCGAGACGTCGTCCCAGTGGAACACCTGCACCTCGCGCTCCACCATGTTGCCCACGAGGATCACCTTGTTGTCGGGCGAGAACGCGATGCCCTGCGACCAGTGCCCGATCCACGCGGCGGCCAGCCCGATGAGGCGCAGGCTGTCCACGCGGTAGAGGAGGAGCTTGCCCGAGTTGGCGAAGAAGGGCGACTCCTTTGGCTTGTTGCTCCCGTTCATCACCACCACCGCCAGGAACTTGCCGTCCGGGGAGAGCTTGATGCCCTCCGGCGTCTGCCCGACCGAGATGGTCTCCACCACCCGGATGGGCGTCGCCTTCAGGTCGATGAGGCTCACGGTGTCGGTGTCCCCGCCGCCCCGGCCGATATTGGCGACCACCGCCACCGAGCCGTCCTTGCTGATGTCCAGGCCGTAGGGGCGCATGCCCGCCGAGAGGTCGCGCTTGGTGTACTCGACCTTGGTGCCGTCGACCGAGAGCACCGAGATGAAGTGGTCGCCGTCCCGCGTGACCAGCGCGGTCTTGCCGTCGGGCGTGAACATCACATGGCTCGCGCCGGAGTTCGCCGGCCCGACCTGGACCTTGCCGACCGGGGTCACCGTCTTGCCCTGGATCGTGAACGCCGACACGGAGCCCTCGCCGCGATTGGCGACCAGGGCGAGCGTGCCCTGCCGATTGATGGACAGGCCGGCCGGCGAGGCGCCGGTCTCGAGAGTCGCGAGGACGCGCGGCGGGTTCGACTGGAGATCGATCACCGACATGCGGTTGTCGTTGACCGTCTTGGTGCGATCGGCCGGGTCCACCTTCATCGCCGAGGTCACCAGGGCCAGCCCCTCGTCCGGCGTGATGGCCACCGAAAACGGCGGGCCCACCACGCTCGCCGGCACCGGGATCTCGGCGGTGGCGCGCGGCGGATTGGCCTTGAGGTCGATGACGGTGATGGTGTCGGGCGCGGGGTTCTGGACGACCTGCACGGCGCCGTTCACGAGCATCACCTTGTTGTCGTTCGCGGAGATCGCGATCTGGGCGAGCGCGGCGAGCGGGAGGGACAGGGTGAGGAGCGCGGTCAGCAGCAGGCTCGTCAGTGAGCGCATAGGGCCTCCTTGGCGGCAGGGTTGGCGCGAGGTATGGGGTAACATACCAGTGCCCCGATGCCAAGTACGACACTCGTACTCCGCTTCACACAGATGGAGTCCTCCATCGGCTCGCTGGTCCTCGCCGGCGAAGCGGACGGCTCCCGCCTCACCGGCCTGCGGTTGATCTGGCTGCCGGGCGGGAGCGCCACGTTCCGTCCGGGCAAGGACTGGATCCGGGATGCCACGCCCTTCACGGAGGCCCTCCGCCAGCTCCGGGACTACCTCGCGGGCCGGCGCGTCGACTTCGACCTCCCCCTCGCCCCGGAGGGCACGCCCTTCCAGCAGGAGGTCTGGCGAGCGGTGGCGGCGATCCCGTACGGCGAAACGCGCTCCTATGGCGAGATCGCGCGCCAGATCGGCCGGGCCGACGCGGTGCGCGCGGTGGGCGCCGCCAATGGCCAGAACCCCCTGCCCATCGTCATCCCCTGCCATCGGGTGATCGGCAGCGACGGCCGCCTCACCGGCTATGGCGGCGGGCTCCCGCTCAAGAAGCGGCTCCTCGCGCTGGAATCGCGGCAGCGCTCGCTCCTGTCGTGACCGAGCCGATCCCCACCCCTTTCGACTTCTATCGCGACCGCGTGCGCCCGGAGTGGATTGACAGCAATCACCACATGAACATGGGCTACTACGTGGTGGTCTTCGACCTCGCCACCGACGCGTGGCTCGCCTGGGTGGGGCTCGACGCCGCGCACCGCCGCGCGCGGCGCGTGACGACCTTCTGCCTGGAAGCCCACGTGACCTATCACCGTGAGGTCCGTGAGGGCGATCCGCTCCGCTTCACCACACGCCTGCTCGGCTTCGACGCCAAGCGCATCCACTACTTCCACGAGATGCACCACGCCGAGGCAGGCTATCTGGCCGCGACCAACGAGCTGATGTCGCTCCACGTGAGCGAGGTGACCCGGCGCGGGGCGCCGATGGCACCCGAGGTGCTCGACCACCTCGCGCGCATCCAGAAGGCGCATGAGGCCTTGCCGCGCCCGCCTCAGGTCGGCCGCGTGATGGGGCTCGGCGTGCGCCCGACCCCTCACCCCAACCCTCTCCCCTCAGGGGAGAGGGCAGGGTGAGGGGCAGGGCTAGCGCCCCGTCACCACCTCGAAGAGCGCGCCGTCTCCGCGCGGCGCCGTGACCTCGCCGATGACAGCAGCCTGGCGGTCACCCGCGGCGTGGAGCTCGGCCAGCGCCGCGTCCACCCGCTCGGCGGGCACCGCGAAGAGGAGCCCGCCGGAGGTCTGCGGATCGAAGAGGATGTCCAGGGTCGGATGGCGCTGCGCCGCGTCGCTGACACGGAGCGCACGCCGCGCCTTCGCGTTCTCGGGATGGAAGGTGCTCCGGTGGCCGCGCGCGAGCAGCTCGGCCGCGCCGGGCAGGAGCGGGAGGGCGCCAAGGTCCACGACCGCCGCGCACTTGCTCGCGCGCAGCATCTCGCCGAGATGGCCGGCCAGGCCGAAGCCGCTGATGTCCGTGCAGGCGGTGGCGCGCAGCTCGCGGGCGACGCGACCGGCGGCGGCATTGGTGCGGATCATGGATGCCTCCGCGGCAAGGATCCACTCCCCGCGCGCCCACCCCCGCATGTCGGCGTAGAAGAGCACGCCCGTGCCCAGCGGCTTGGTGAGGATGAGCCGCTCGCCCGGCGAGACGCCGCCCTTCCTCAAGAGCGCGTCCGCGGAGGCCGCGGTGCCGAGGATGGCGAAGCCCACGTGCAGGTCGGCGCCGCTGGTAGTGTGTCCGCCCACCAGCGTGACGCCCTCGGGGTCGAGCGTGGCGCGGGCGCCGGCCAGGACCTGGAAGAGCTGCTCCTCGGCGCGCGCCGGATCCGGCTCGGGCACCTCCACGGAGGCCAGCGCCCAGCGCGGCGTCACGCCCTTGGCCCAGAGGTCGCTGGCGGCGTTCACCGCGGCTACGCGGCCGACGACATAGGGATCGTCGGTGAAGGCGCGGAAGCCGTCCACGCTGGAGACGAGGATCTCGCCGCGCTCGGTGGCGACGGCGGCCACGTCGTCGGGCACGCCGAGCCCGAGCACCACGCTGGGGTCGGTCGCCGCCCCCAGCCGCTCGAGCGCGCGCGTGAGCGTGGACTCGCCCACCTTGGCCGCGCACCCCCCGCAGACCATGTCGGGATTGCCCATGGCGGGCAGGCGCGCGAAGTCGGGAGCCAGGCCGCCGTCGGCCGCGAGGACCTGGTAGCGGCGCACGAATCGCCGGTCGATCCAGTCCTTGAGCCCGAAGACCCACTCCCCCTCGAAGGACACGCCCCACTTGCTGCCGATGGCGCGGCCGTCCCCGAGATTGAGGAGCGAGAGGAAGTCACGCTGGGGGTGATACGTCTCGAGGGGATGCCCCATGAGCCGCGCGCGGAGATTGGCAGTGAGGACCGGCCCCTGGCGCACGGCATAGACGCCGGCCTTGGCCAGATCGGGCGCGCCCTCGAGACTGGCGCAGTCGCCCACCGCGAAGACGTCATCGTGCTCGAGGAGCTGTAGCGTCCGGCGTACCCGCACGAAGCCACGCTCGTCCCTCGCCACGCCTGCGCCCTGGAAGAGGTCGAGGCTGGCCGCCCCCGCGACCCAGACCACGGCGTCGCAGGATAACGCCTCGCCGCCGGCGAGTTGAACCATGCCCTCGCTCACCGACGCCACCGGCGCGCCGAGCCTGATCTCGATGCCGCGCCGCCGCGCGTTCACTTCCACGCGGCGCGCGGTGCCGGCCGGATAGCCCGGGAGCACGCGCGGGCCCGCCTCGAGGAGCGTGATGAAGACCTCCGGTACGCCTTCGCGCTCGAGGCGCGCGCGGAAGGCGAAGGCCAGCTCGACCCCGCCCGCGCCGGCGCCCACCACCACCAGACGGCAGCGCCCGCGCTCACGCGCCCGCGCGATCAGCGCATCCACCTTGCCCACGAAGCGCCCGATGGGCCGGGTGGGCAGAGCGTGCTCGCGCACGCCCGGCGTATCGAGCCCGGCCACCGTGGAGCCCACGTCGAAGACCGCGGTGTCGTAGCGGAGGGGCGGGCGATTGCTCAGGAGGATGGCGTGCTCCCTGGGGTCCAGGCCGACCGCCGCGGTATTGATGCAGCGGGCGCCCGCACGCAGCGCGAGAGGCCGCACGTCGATCTCGAGCTCCTCACGGCGGTACTGGCCGGCGACGAACCCCGGCACCATGCCCGAGTAGACGGCCACCGGGTGGTCGAGGATCACGGTGAGGCGGACCCCGGGCTCCGGGCGCATGGCCCATGCGCGGAGCACCTGGATATTGGCGTGGCCCCCGCCGACCAGCACGACGTCGTGGCGAATCCCGCCGGCTGAGGTAATCATGGGTACGTGATCGAGCGTATCACGGCGCTTCTGCTCGCCGCGGTGCTCGCCCTCGCCGCCGGCTGCGGGCGCGGCGACGTGAACTTTTCCCAGGAGCCGGGCTTCGCCGAGTACTTCGCCCAGCGCCCGCCGGCCGCCACTCCCGCGGAGCCGGCCGACCAGGAGCTGCTGAGCCGTCACCGCCCGCGCTACATGCTGCCGCCCGGACATCCGGGGCTGATCGACTTCTACGCGGACTATGTGCCGGAGGGCCACCTCACCGACGGGAGCGGCCGGCGCGTGCCCGGCCCCCTCAACCGCGCCGTCCTCAACTCGCTCAAGCGGGATCCCCGCGCCGTCTTCGTGCACGAGCCGTCCGGGCGGCCGGGGACGCCCACCGTGTACGGGCGCGTGGACCGCGAGCTGGTGACCTTCGAGACGCAGCCGGCCGCCATCGCGCTGCCCTTCACCTTCCTCACCTATCACGTGGTGTTCCGCACCTCCGGGCTGCCGGCCGGCCTGCTTCCCTGGCAGGAGCGGCTCATCTCGCTCGTCGCGCCGCCGGATGACTGGCATCAGCTCGACCACTTCACGGCGGCGATGATGGCCCTCGATGGGGACGATCGTCCCGTCGCGCTCACCCTCCAGCAGCACAATCACCTGCGCACGTATCTCTTCGGGCGCGACGTGCAGCTCCCCGCCGACGGGCGTGTCGTGCTGGACGTGGCGATCCGCTCCAACGAGCTCTACCCCCACACGCCGGGGCGGACGGCGCACCGGATGGTCGCCACGCCGGGCGCGACGTCGCTCCGCTACCTCATCTCCGGCGAGCGGCGGGCGCTGATCTCCGCCGACGACATCACCGAGAGCGACACGCCGGTGGAGTATCGCCTCCAGTTCCTCCCGCCCGACGACGCCTTCTACACCTTCCAGGGCTTTCTGGGGGAGCGCCGGCGCCTGCCGGGACGGAGCGGTCCGCCCGGCGCCGACTACAATACGGGGCCGGCGCTCAAGCCGCGGAGCCGGCAGATGCTCGCCGGTTACTGGCGGGAGGGCGACACCGGAGACCTCGAGCGGCTCGACGCGGTGCTCGCGCGCGACGGCGGGCTCGTGGAGTTCTCCCGCGTCCAGTCGGCGGTGTTCTACCGCGACTGGAAAGGGCTCCGGCGATGAGCGTGACGCTCACCGAGCCCTCCTGACCACTTCGACACGGCCGGCCTTCGGATCCACGCGGACGCGGTCCCCGGTCTGGATCGCCTCCATGGGATCGGGGGTGAGCTGGTCCATGAGGGCGATGCCGGCAAGGACCGCCCCCTGGACCATGACCGGGTTCGCCCAGGTGAAGAGCATGGCGACCGGCGCGAGTCCCCGCGAACGGAGGTCGAAAAGCGCCCAGGATGTCGCGAAGCCGCCTTTGGCGAGCGGGCAGACAAAGACCTTGCCCGCGAGGGACGCGCCGTAGAGGGCATGGGACTCGCGGGAGATGCGGCCGGTGACCCGGTCGAGATCGTAGCGAGCGCTGAAGCCGTCGGGAGAGACGAGCGCCTCGCCCTCCACCACCTCCCCGACTCCCGCATGGCCGCTCAGGATGACGGGAGCCACACTCACCCGACAACCCTCCCCGTGATCGCCGCCTCTACGCAGTCGGCCGTCGGCCGGAAGATCGCGTTGTAGCCCGAGGCCGGAATGATGTTGGCGAGCTTGGCCGAGTCGGTCACGATCGTCCTGAAGCCATGACGTCGGGCGAGCTCCCGAGGCGTCATGATGTAGTAGCAGGGTCCGGCCAGGATCCTCCCGCCCGTCTCTTCGATGGTGGCCGTATAGCCCAGGCGGTCGGCCATCGCCTTCACGTGGTGGCTCGTCGTCAGGAGCAGCATCGTGTCCCGGTGGACGCGCTTGCCCCGGAGCAACTCGGCCAGGGAGCGCACCTCGAAGAGAGAGAGGTGGGGCGTCCCGAAGACGACCAGGTCGGCCTTCTCCTTTTCCGGCACGAAGCTCCGGTAGGTGCGATCGAGCGTGCCGGGCTCGACGACGAGCCTGCCGCGGGTGGCCCGTCCGCCGAAGGCTTCCTCGCGGGTCCGGGCCTCGGGCGTCACGCCGACGATGTGAAACATGGCGAGGGAGCCGTAGGAAGCGAGCGTCGCACCGAGCTGCTTCAGGGCGTCGCCGCTCGGCACGGCGTGAAGTCCGATGAAGACGGGAACGAGCCAGTAGTTGGTGAGCAGCCGGCCCACGAATACGCCGAGGGCGCCCCAGTCGCTGACGGTTCGCGGTGGGTCGTTGACCTCCACGAGGTGGGTGCCCCACCGGCACTCGGCCAGGTGCATGCCATAGGCCGGCACCCGTCCGGTGAGGGCGGCGGCGTAGGAAGCGGGCCCGCCCTCGAAGTTGGAGCGGGCCCCCACCACCGCGTTGGCGTAGATGACCGTGCCCGTGTCCCCCCACGCCAGGTGCTCGCCGAAGAGGGGCTGGCAGATCGTCTGGTAGTTGGTGCAGGAATCGAGAGCGACGCCCCCCATCGCCACCACCAGGTCGCGGAGCCGCCGCTCCTTCGCCGCGACTTCCTCCGGCTGGCCCAGCTCCCGGTAGCGGTCGAAGTCGACGTTGCGCGCGTTGGTGGTCGTCGGCACCACGAAGCGGGCGCCCTGGCGGACGAGCTCCTCCACGAAGGCCAGGCCGGCATCTCCCATGGACTCGGGCTCGCCGGTCAGATGAGCCGAGCTGACGGGCACCATCTCGCGGGCGCCGAAGAACCCGCCCACGGCGATCTGCATCGCGAGCGCCCGGCGGGCCGGCTCCCCCCAACCGCCGGCCAGGATCCCCTCTTCCTCGAGCGACAGCTTCACCCTGGCGCTACCGGCGGATGCCGATCTTCGCCGCCATGTCCACGTAGCCCTCCGCCTCCCGCTCCACGAAGGCGCGCGTGTCGGCGGAGTTCAGGAAGTCGATGTTCATGTTGATCCGCTCGGCGCCCGCCAGGAAGCCAGGATCCTTCACCATCTCCGCGCTGGCCGACTCCCACCGCTTCACGATGGGGTCCGGGGTCGCGGACGGGAACGCCACGGCGGCCCACCACTGGACGCGCACCCCCTTCATCACGCCCTGCTCCTCCGCGGTCGGCACATCGGGGAGGTACTTGACCCGCGAGGGCGAGAGGACAGCCAGAAGGCGGATCTTTCCCGCCGTCATCAGCGCATGAGCCTCGGCCACCGAGTGGATCGCCAGCACCACATGCCCCCCCGCGAGCTTGGTGAACGAGTCGCCCGCGCCCTCGGTGATGACCATCTTGGTCTTGCTGGGGTCAATGCCGATCTGGGTGAACCAGTCGAAGGCGGTGTAGCGGGACGGGCCGGAGGGTCCGGCGCTGGACCAAATGAGCTGGTCGGGGTTGGCCTTCACCCAGTCCGAGAGCTCCCTCAAGCTCTTCCACGGCGCGTCCGCCTTGACGGCGAAGACCATCGGGTCCCGCACGATCCGGGCCGCGTACTTCCGGTCGGCGAGGGTGAGCTGGGGGGTCTTCCACGCGCCGATGTGCATGGAGGAGGTCGTGTGTATGTCGATGAGCATCGTGTAGCCGTCCGGCCGCGCATCCTTGAGGGCCGCCCGCGCGCCGACGATCCCGCCGCCGCCGGGCTTGTTCACGACGAGCATGGGCTGCCCCCATTTCTTCCCCATGTAATCCGCGATGAGCCGCGCGATCAGGTCCGTGCCCCCGCCGGGCACGAAGGGCACCACGATCTCGATGGGCTTACTCGGATATTCCTGCCCCCACGCCCCCGCCGGGCTCCAGATCAGCGAGAGCGTCAACAGTCCGCATACCGCGGTCCCGATGCCAGGCCATCTCATGGCTTCTGTTCCTCCTTGTTGTCGCGTCGATGGATGCGCTACAGCGTCATCTCTTCCGCAGTCTCCTCCTCCACGCGCCGGCGCGTGTAGCGCACGAGCGCGAGGGAGGTCAGCAGCAAGAGGGCCGCCCCTGCGATCAGCGCGAGGGAGATCCCGCGCTGGAAGAAGATCACGGGACTCCCGCCGCTCATGGAGAGCGACTGGAGCAGATACTTCTCGAGGAGGGGGCCCAGGATGAACGCCAGGAGCAAGGGGGCGAGCGGCCACTGGTGCCGCCGAAGGAAGAAGCCGGCGAGGCCGCACACGAGGCTCACCCCCACGTCGAACATGCTGTTTCGCACCGAGTAGGCGCCGATGAATGCCAACAATAGAATTACCGGCCCCAGGATGCTGTACGGGACGCGGGTGAGCCAGACCCACATGCCGATCAAGGGGAGGTTGAGGATCAGCAGGATCACGTTCCCGACGTAGAGGCTCGCGATGACGGTCCAGACGAAGTCGGGATTCTTCTGGAAGAGCAGGGGCCCCGGCTGGAGGCCGTACACGAGGAAGCCGCCGAGCAGCACGGCCAACGGCGCGGAGGCCGGGATGCCAAGGGCCAGGAGGGGGATGAAGCCGGCGGAGGAGGTCGCGTTGTTGGCCGCCTCGGGCGAGGCCACGCCCTCGATGGCGCCCCTGCCGAAGCGCTCGGG
>JBKPDT010000312.1:0-33386 GCA_046728035.1 Candidatus Methylomirabilota bacterium
TCCTCGATGCCCCGGGGTGGGGGGCCGACCTCGCGGTCCGGGAAGAACGTGAAGGAATCGATCATCGAGCACCCCGACGACGACAGCGCCGCCGCGATCACCAGGGCGGCGGCTCGTCCCTTCATGCGCGCCGGCGTCCCAGCCCTACCAGGCCCTGGGGCAGGACGAGCACGACCAGGATGAGGGTGAGACCCAGCCCCATCATGTAAAGGTACCGGAACTTCACCAGCAGGAGCTCTCCCGCCAGCCCCAGAAAGGCGGCGCCCAGCACGGGACCCCAGAGGCTCCCCGCGCCGCCGACCAGCGCCATGATGACGGTCTGGAAGGACACGAGAGGGCTGAACACCTGCGGATCCAGGTAAGTCCACCGGGGCGCCATGGCGGCCCCGATCGCGCCCAGGAAGGACGCGCTCAGGGCGAAGGTCGAAATCTTGACCCGTATCGTGTCGATCCCCAGGGTTTCCGCGCGCTCCTCGTCGGCGCCGATGCCGACCAGGGCCAGCCCCCACCGCGAGCGCCGCAACACGGCGGCGGTGACGAGGGCGCCGCCGGCGATGGCGAGCACCGTGTAGTAGAGGATGAGGGGGCCGGGCGGGGCGAGGATGAGGCGGCCGACGGTGCCGGTGACGCTCGTCTCGTACCAGATGAGTGAGTGCTTGACCAGCTCAGCGAGGCCGAAGGTGAAGACCGCGAAGTACGGGCCGCGCAGCCGGAGGGCGAGGAGCCCGACCACGAGGGCCAGCCCCGCGGCCATCGCGGCCCCCGCCAGGACCGGGATCGGCCAGGCCGTTCGGCCGATCGTCAGCGCGCTCGCGTAGGCACCGATGCCGAAAAAGGCGCCGGTGGCGAGCGAGAGATAGCGCGACGGCCCGGAGAACATCGCCCAGCCCACGGCAAGCGCCACGTCGGCCAGGATGGCGAGGGTCAGCGCGCGATGATAGCTGGACAGCCCCGCGGGGGCGGCGACGAGGGCAACCGCGAGAGCGGTCAGGCCGAAGGCGGGCAAGAGCCTAGCGGCCAAAGAGCCCCGAGGGTCGGAGGACCAGGATCAGGGACAGCACCGCGTAGGACGCGATGATGCGGATGTCCGAGGCAGTGGCATACACCGAGGCCGTCTCGACGAGCCCGAGGAGGAGGGCGCCCGCGAGACTCCCGAGGACATTGCCGAGCCCACCCAGGATCACCACCACGAGCGCGGTCACCGTGTAGGGCAGGCCCATGAAGGGCGTGAGCTCGAAGAGCATGCTGACGAGCGAGCCCGTGGCCGCCGACATCGCGACCCCGGCGCCGAAGCACCGGCTGTGCAGCCGCGCCACGTCGATGCCCACGAGCCGCGCGCCGTCGGGCTCCTGCATGAGCGCACGCACCGCCTTGCCGGCGAGGCTCCGTCGCAGGTAGACGTAGAAAGCCACCGAGAGCAAGAGCGCCACGCCCGCCGCCACCATCCGGTTGGCGGGGAACACGGTGCCGAAGAGACGCACGGGCGTGGCGAGGTAGCTGTAGCCCTTGAGGTCTGCGCTCCAGATGAGGAGCGCGCCGTTCTGCAGCACGAAGAGGAGTCCGAAGGACAGGAGGAGCGACCGGGCCTCGAGCCCGCCCGCCTCACCGGCGGCGAAGACCCGGGCGTAGAGGAGGCGGTGAAGGACCACGCCCGCCGTGAAGGCGGCCGGTGTGGTGACGAGGAGCGTGAGGAGCGGAGGCACTCCCCACCCGGTGTGCAGGGTAAAGGTGAGATAGGCGCCCAGCATCAGGAACTCGCCGTGAGCCACGTTGAGCACCCGCATCAGCCCGTACTGGAGATTGAGCCCGAGCGCGACGAGGGCGTAGATGCCGCCCGTCGTGAGCCCGCCGATGACGATGTCGGCGAGGAGCGTTCCCGTCACGGGCACACGCAGGCCGGCGTGCCGAGCCCCCGGCGGCTCACGCCCAGGCGGGCTTGGGCACCACCGGGCTGCCCGTCGCCACACTCTTGGGCCAGACGAGCTCGAACTCCCCCTTCTGCCACTGGCCGACCATGCCGGGCGTGGTCACGTTCTCGCCCTTGACGAACTTGATGGGCCCGGCGACGGTCTGGAATTCGGTGGCGTCGAGCATGGCCTTGATCTTCGACCGGTCCAGCCCGACCTCGCCCGTGCAGCGCTCGAGGATCTGCAGCGAGGCGTAGGCGAAGGCGCTCGCCCACCGGTCCGGCTCCTTCCCGTGCTTCTTGACGTGGGCGTCGTAGTACTCGCGCGCGCCCGGGAACTTCACCTTTGGATTCCAGCCCGCGATGCCCGTCACGCCCTCGGCGCCCTTGAACCGCTCCCGGTAGAAGGGAAACGCGGTGCCCACCGCGGTGACGAAGACGGCGGGGTTCCAGTCCACCTCCTTGGCCTGCGAGGTGACCAGGATGTTATCGGGAGGGTAGGTGAGCCCGATGAAGCAGTCGGCGCCGGCGGCCTTGAATCCCTTGAGGACGGGCGCGAGGTCCTTCACGCCGAGCGGATAGCTCTTGGTATCCACGACCTCGACTCCCGCCTCCTTGAGCGCAGGGCCGGTGGCGGTATTCAGCTCGATGCCGAAGAGGTCGTTGACGTAGGCGACGGCGACCTTGCTGATCTTGCCCTGGGCCTTGAGGTCCTTGAGATATGCGCCGAAGGCCTTCATTTGCGGCTCCGGCTGCACGAGCATGGTGTAGAAGTACGGGATCGCCAGCTCCTTGAACTTGGCGGAGATCGCGGTGGGGCCGATCATCGGGTAGCCGTGCTTGCTCGCCACCGGGGCGATGGCGAAGTTCATGGCGGACCCCCAGGGTGGCAGCATCAGGTCCACCTTGTCGTCGGCGGCGAGCTTCTCGTAGAAGCGGACGGCGGTCTCGATCTCGCTGCGGTCGTCGATGCTGAGGAGCTCGATCAGCCGTCGGCCCTCCCCCTTGACGGCGAGCCCCCCGCGCGCGTTCACCTGCTCCTGCCAGAGGGTGTAGTTGGGACCCTGCGTGATGCCCGCGCCGACCGCGTACGGGCCCGTCGCCGACAGCGTGTAGCCGATCCGCACCGGCTTGGCCTGCGCGCGGGCTCGTCCGTGCCACATCGGCACCGCCGCCGCGCCCACCGCTGCCGCCGTCCTGAGGAACTCGCGCCTGCGCATGGTCATGTCCGGTCTCCCCTCTGGAGTCAGGTGTCAAAGTCAGACGGGAGCCGCCGTCGGCTCCCCCAGATAGGCCTCCACCACGCGGGGATTGCGTGCCACCGCGGCGGGTGGACCTTCGCAGATCACCTCGCCGTGATGGAGCACGATGCACCGGTCGGCCGTCGCCATCACCGCCTGCATCACGTGCTCCACCCAGAAGACCCCGACGCCCCGCTCGTCGCGGATGCGCTGGAACAGCGTGGTGGCCACTCCCACCTCGGTGGGGGTCAGACCCGCGAGCAGCTCGTCGAGCAGGAGGAAGCGTGGGCCGAGGGCGAGCGCCATCGCAAGCTCGAGCAGCTTGCGGGCCACCGCGGTGAGCGCGCGGGCGGGCACCGTCGCCTGGCCGGCGAGGCCGACGAGGGCGAGCAGGGCCTCGGGTGCCTCCGCCGCGCGGGCACTGAACCGGGCCGCCGCCCGGACATTGTCCAGCCCCGTGAGGTCGAGGAATGGCCGCGGCGTCTGGAACGTGCGTCCCACGCCCAGCCGGCTGATCCGGAACGCGGGCAGCCCCAGCAGCTCGCGCCCGGCCAGACGCAGGCTCCCCGCCGAGGGGCGGACGAGGCCGTTGATCACGTTGAAGAGCGTGGTCTTGCCGGCGCCGTTGGGGCCGATGAGGGCGACGATTTCTCCCTCGGCCACGCTGAAGTCGACGCCGTGGAGGACGCGGAGCCCGCCGAAATGCTTCCCGATGCGCGCGCCGGTCAGGTGCTCGCGCGCCATCAGGCCGTGGACGCGCTCCGGAGCCAGTCGGTCACGTCCGCCGCGCGCGTGACCGAGCCGAAGAAGGCCTCCACGTTGAAGAGCGTCGCCGCCTGCTGCCCCTCGGGGCCGGCCGCCATGGTGGCGTCGGCAACGAGGACCGGCCAGTACTCGTGGAAGAAGGCGTCGCGGAGGGTGGACTCCACGCAGACGTTGGTGGCGACGCCGGTGAAGATCAGGTGGGTGATGCCCGCGGTGCGGAGGAGAGAGTCCAGCGCCGTCCCCGCGAACCCGCTGTAACGGCTCTTCGGCACGACGAGATCGCCTGCCTCGGGCTTGAGCTCGTCCACGATCTGGTGGTCCCACGTGCCCTGAACGAGGAGCCGCCCGGACAGGTCGGGCCGCTTGCGCATGAGCACCAGCGCCAGCTCCTTCTCCCAGTTGGGCGAGGTGGGCCCGCCGCTGTCGGCGAGGTCCGGCCGATAGCCCATCTGGAGGTACACGACCTTGAGTCCGAGCGCCCGCGCGTCGGTCAGGAGACGGCGGATGGTGTCCACGACCGCGCGCGCGCCGGTGATGTCGAGACCGGCGAGGTCGAACATCCCGCCACGCTCCACGAAGGCGTTCTGCATGTCCACCACGATCACGGCGGTGCGCGCTGGATCGAGGGTGAGCGGGTGAGGGCGGGCTGCCAACGTATCCATGGGCGCCTCTGGTCGGTGGACGCGGGACGCTACCGGGTGCCGAGCGTCTTGTCGACGAACATCTTGGCGTCGAACTCCTCCGCCACGCGTCCGTCGTTCTCGAGCATGGCGAGGGCATCCACCTGCGCGAACTCCATGACGCCCATGTCCTCGTAGGCTTTCCGCACGCGCGCCCCCCAGAGGCCGATGTCCTTCACCGTGGGAACGATTCTGGAAAATAGCCTCGTGCGGAACATCTTCATGTACTCGGACTTCTCGACCGCCTCCACGCACTCCTTGACGGGGAGCCCGAGGTTTTCCCACACCTCGCCCTGGTTGAAGCGGTCGCGCATGTGGTAGCAGGCCTCCACCACGAACTCCTCGCGCTCGTCACGCTCGGCCTCGCTGAGCTGGGGATAGTAGTCGCGCAGCGCCAGCCGCCCGAAGGCGACATGGCGCGCCTCGTCCTGCATGACGTAGGCGTTGACGCCGGCGGCGAGGGTATTGGAGGAGGTGTCGCGTATGCGCTGGAAGGCGGCGAGGGCCAGCCCCTCGATGAGGACCTGCATGCCGAGATAGGTCATGTCCCAGCGACGGTCGGAGATGGTGCTCTCGAGGAGGAGGGCCAGGGTCTTCGTGATCGGGTAGGCCAGCTTCACCTTCTCGTGGAGCAGCCGCGCATAGGCCTCCACGTGGCGGGCCTCGTCCATCACCTGGGTGGCGGCATAGAACTTGGCGGGAACGCCCGGGACGGTCTGCACGATCTTGGACGTCGCGATGAGGGCGCCCTGCTCGCCGTGCATGAACTGCGACAGGGTGTGGGCCTGGAGATTCCGGCGGACATGGGCCTTGTCCTTGTCGGAGAGGCCGTTCCAGAGATCGGTGCCGTAGATGGCGATGGTGCGGTCATCGAGCCCCATGGGGTTGTCGGGATCGACGGGCAGCGACCAGTCGAGCCGCTCAGCCGCGTCCCACTGTTGCTTCTTGCCCTTGGCGTAGAGGCGGAGGAGGTCGGCTCCCCCGTCCTCGTACTCCCACGTGAACGAGGTCGTGGTCTGGCCTTCGAACTTCCACTGGGTCTGCTCGACGGGCAGCCGGTACAGGAACTGGCTCGACATTGGTCCTCCCCGCGGTTTAGCTCGCGCGATCGTGATGGCCGGGCACTATCCGTACGCGAGCATATCATCTAGATTATCGGCATGCCTACCCCATCCCGCGAGTCGAGCCCGACCCTGTCCGGGCGCACCGTCCTCATCACCGGCGCGGCCGGCGGGATTGGTGCCGCCACCGCGCGCCGCCTCGCCGCGGCCGGCGCCCGCCTTGTCCTCGCGGATCTCGACGGCGCCGGCGTGGAGAAGCTCGCCGCCGAGCTGGACCAGGTCGCGGTGCGCGCCGACGTCACGCGCGGGTCGGACATCGAGGCCATGGTCGACGAGGCGTATCGCCGGTGGGGCCGACTCGACGTCCTCTTCAACAATGCCGGCGTGATCCGGGTCCAGCCCCTTCTCGAGGTCAGCCCGGCGGACTGGGACCGCGTGCTCGACGTCAATCTGCGGGCGGTCTTCTTCGTGCTCCAGGCGGCGGCAAGGCGCATGATCGAGCAGCCCCCCATGCCGGGGTCGGAGCTCCGCGGCAAGCTCATCCAGACGGCCTCGATCGCCGCCTACCGCGGCGCCAATCCGCTTGTCGGACCGTACGCGGCCTCCAAGGCCGGGGTGGTGAGCATCACCCGCACCGCGGCCCAGGCCCTGGCCCGCCAGCGCGTCACCGCGAATTGCATCTGCCCGGGTGCGGTGGATACCGCGATGTGGGAGCAGATCGACCGGGAGTGGGGCGCACTCGAGGGCTGGGTGGCCGGGGAGGCGTGGAAGCGCCGCACCGCCGGCATCCCATTGGGCCGCGCCGAGACGGCCGACGACGTCGCGGGTCTCGTCGCGTTCCTCGCGGGTCCCGATTCGGACTACATGACGGGGCAAGCCATCAATATCGATGGTGGCCTGGTCATGGGCAATTAGGTGTTCGCCAGGTAATCCCTCCGTCTCGCGAGTAAGTTTGTCCACTGCTTCGTCGGGCGGCCTTTTTTCTCGCGCCCTCGATCGAAGGTCCTCGTGCCCACGTGTTGATCGCTCTCGCGCGGGGTTGCATTGCACCGCGGCCCATTCACGAGGCACTGGCACGAGACATGCGTCTGCAATATTCGGCGTTCTGTTGGAAAGGAGGCAAAATATGCGGCATTTCCTATTCCAAGTCACGGATACAGCGACACGCCAAGCGTGGGACACCACCGAAACGTGGGCCCTGGTTCGCGTCGGCGTCTTCATCGTCTTGGTCGTGTTGGCGATCGGCTGGCTCGTGGATTGGCGCCGGCGCCGGGTCGACGAGGCCATGGCCATCCAGGCCCGGATATCAGATGCGCTGATGCAGGAGCCCGATCTGGCGTGGACTGCAGTCACCCCCGTGGCGCAGGTGCCGATGTGGCCCGCCGCGTCGACCCGGCTGGAGATTCGGGGGCATGTGGCGACGCCGGAGGCGCACGACTCTGCCATTCGCACCGCGCTTCGCGTCCTCGCGGGCCACTCCGACCGGGTGCGTCTTGAAGACCGGCTCTGGGTGGATCCAGCAACGCATCGGCTGGCGGCGTGAACTACCTCCTGCGCCTCACCCAGGGGCCGATCACTCTCATCCTTGTCGGCCTCCTGGTGACGGTGGCAGGATACGGCGGCTACCGGGTCGTACGGTATGTCTCCGGGTGGGGGGCGGCTCCAGCCAAGAGCGAGCTGCTCCAGATCGAGATCGACGACGCGACGCTGCGTCGCGTCGACCTCTCTGACTCGAAGGTGGAGTTGACCTCGGATCTTCTTGGCGTGTTCGGCGCTACGCTGGTCGTGACCCCGACGACCCAGATCCAGCTGGACGGGACGCCCGCCCAGCTCAAGGACCTCCCGGAGGGAGCGCGGGTCCGCGCCGCCTACGAATGGCGGGACGGCTTCAAGATCGCCCGCTCGATCTCCGCGGACGCGCCGTCGAAGGGGCCCATCGAGCGCTAGGCCTCGCGTCTCAGCGATCCACGGTCAGCCCCGCCGGGCAGGCGACCCCGGTACCGCCGATCCCGCAATAGCCCCCGGGATTCTTGGCGAGGTACTGCTGATGATAGTCCTCCGCGTAGTAGAAGGGCGGGGCGGGGACAATCTCGGTCGTGATCGCGCCATAGCGCGCCTGGGCCAGCGCCTTCTCGTACGCGGCCCGCGAGGCCTCGGCGGCCCGCTGCTGGGCGCCCCCGTGCGTGTAGATCGCGGAGCGGTACTGGGTGCCCACGTCATTGCCCTGGCGCATACCCTGGGTGGGGTCGTGACCTTCCCAGAAAAGGCGCAGGAGAGCGTCGTACGACACCACCTTGGGATCGAAGACCACCTGCACCACCTCGGCATGACCGGTCAGGCCGGAGCAGACTTCCTCGTAGGTCGGGTTCGGGGTGTGCCCGCCGGCGTAGCCCACCGCCGTCGTGTAGACCCCGGGGGTCTGCCAGAATATCTTCTCGGCGCCCCAGAAGCAGCCGAGCCCGAACACCGCCTGCTCGGTGCCCGCCGGGAACGGCGGCTCGAGCCGTGCGCCATTCACGAAGTGCGCGGCGGGCACCGGCATGCGCTCGGACCGCCCCGGGAGTGCCTCACCCGGCTTCACGAGCGTGCGCTTTTTGAATCCCAGCATGGTGGAGCCTCCCGGGCGGGCGTCGTGGCCCGCCGCTAGATGACGACGTTCTTGTCCCGCAGCGCCTGGATTCGCGCGGGCGTGTAGCCCGCCTCCGCGAGGATCTCGTCGGTGTGCTCCCCGCGCAGGGGCGCGGCTCGGCGCACGCCAGGCGACATCCGCGAGAACTTGAGCGGCGTGCCGACCACCGGGATCTCGCCCAGCGTGGCGTGCGTCACCCGCTGCACGATCCCGCGCTCGGCGGTCTGCGGGTCGTTCATGACCTGGTCGACGGTATTGACCGGTGTCGCCGGCACGTCGGCCTCCTCGAGCCGCTTGAGAAGGGGCTCCCGGTCGAGCTGCGCGATCGTCTGCTCCAAGATATTCTCGAGCTCGGTCCGGTTCCGCACCCGTGCCTGGTTCTTGGCGAAGCGCGGATCCTCGGCCATGGCGTCGAGCCCGATGCAACGGGCGAGCTTGCCCCAGAAGCGGTCGTTGGCGGCGGCGATGAAGATCCACTGGCCGTCCCGGCACTTGAAGTTTCGGTAGGGCGACAGCGAGGGGTGTCCAGAGCCGAGCGCGCGCGGGAGCGCGCCGGTCAGGAGATATCCCTCCGCGTGAAAGGCCAGCAGGCTCACCGCGGTCTCCAGGAGCGAGCCGTCCACGCGCTGCCCCAGCCCAGTGCGCTGGCGCTGCAGCAGCGCGGCGGCGACGCCGAGAGCGCAGAGGATGCCGGTGGACAGATCGAGGAAGGACACGCCCGCCCGGACCGGCTGGCCGCCCGGCTCGCCCGTGATGGACATGATGCCGCTGAAGGCCTGCATCAGGGCCTCGTAGCCGGGGCTGTCCTTGCGCGGGCCCGTCCGGCCGAAGGCGGAGACCGAGCAGTAGATCAAGCGCGGGTTCTCCGCGTCGAGGGCGTCGTAGCCGAGGCCGAAGCTCTCCATGGTGCCAGTGCGGAAGTTCTCGATGACCACGTCGGCGCCGCGCACCAGCGCCTTCACGACCTCCACCGCCTCCGGCGTCTTGAGATCCAGCGTCATCGCGCGCTTGTTCCGGTTGAAGAGGAGATAGGCGGCGGCCTCGCCGTCCTTGTGCGGCGGCCAGGTGCGCGACTCGTCGCCGCCACCGGTGTCCTCGACCTTGATCACGTCGGCGCCGAGGTCGGAGAGGAGGGCCCCGCACCAGGGGCCCGCGATGACGCGAGAGAGATCGATCACCCGGATGCCGTCCAGCGCGAGCGGGAAGGAGGTCATGTCGCGTATGATACCGCGTCCCGCGTCAGATCTGCCGCGCGAGGAAGACGGCCTTGTCCATGCGCTCCCGGATGCTCGCGACGCGCCGGCGATAGGCGGGCGTGTCCACACCGGGGTGCCAGCGCGCGGGCATGGGCAGGCCCGCGGCGAGGGCGGCGGCCTCCGCGGGACCGAGGTCGGCGGCGGGGCGGCCGAAGTAGCGCTGGCTCGCCGCGCCGGCGCCGAAGACGCCGGGGCCGAACTCGGCGACGTTGAGATAGAGCTCGAGGATGCGTCGCTTGGACAGGGTCCGCTCGAGCTGCCAGGTCAGGATGGCCTCCTTGACCTTCCGCCAGGGATTCCGGGATGGCGAGAGCCAGAGGTTCTTGGCGAGCTGCTGGGTGATGGTCGAGGCGCCCCGCGGCCGCTCTTGGTCGCGCAGGGCCTCCGTCAGCGCGTTCTGGACCTCGCCCAGGTCGAAACCCTGGTGCGCGAAGAAGTTGATGTCCTCGGCGACGAGGACCGCGCGCTTGAGGTCAGCGGAGATCGCGGCGTAGGGCGTCCAGGCCCAGGCCACGCGGTCGGGCTTGCCCTGGGCGCGCAGGCGGGCGCGGTGCTCTTCGACGAAGGCGGTGGTGGCGGGCCGCTCGCGGGCGAGGCGCCTCACGTCCGGCAAGGTTAGCGCCTCCCACGCCGCCCACAGGCACAGGGCGAGGAGGAGCAGGGCGAGGAGACGGCGGGCCCAGCGCGCGCGTGGCTTGCCCCGGGCCGGCATTTCCACTATGTTCTCTCGGAATCGAGCCCGCACCAATCGAAAGGAGACGCCGCGATGCCGCCCGTCGACCCCAACGAGCCTCTGATGACCGGTGAGAACTCCTTCATCCGCCTGAGCCCCGACGGCGGCAAGACCATGACCGACCGCGTGAGCCACTGGCGCGTGCTCTGGTGCGGAGCCGGGGCCGGCCACGTCCTCTTCCTCCAGAGCACGCTCACGGACAACCGCGTGCGGATCTACAGCGACAATATCGCGGTAGCCCGGTGGCTCCAGACCAACATCGAGAAGCTCCTCTTCCCCGCCTTCGCCGACACCAGCCTGCCGGTGGTCTCCGCCGGCTTCGAGCGCGCGGGCGGGCCGCGCTCCAGCGCCACCGAGGCCGTGATCGCGTCCGACGCGCGCATCACGTTGTCCTGGTACGACTGCATCGCGCCGTTCGTCCTCCACGCGCCGCCCGGCTTCAACGACCGGCCCATCGGCGTGTTCAGCACCTTTTTCCCGGCGCGCGGCGCTCAGATCGAGATGAACGGCCGCGTCGCCACCGGCAGCGTGTGGGCGGAGATGCGCGGCGACCGGCAGAGCTCGAGCGCCTGCCTGGCCTGGTCGGAGACCTGGGTCAAGCCCCGCGGGTAGGGGCGGGCCGGGCGGGGGCGGGGCAACACTCGGCGGGGCAGTCGTCCGGCGCTGGCCCGTGGCCGCCAAGCGCCCGGCGCGGCGCGCCGACGGTGCGCTCGAGCACCAGCTCACGGATCATGGCGACGAAGCGCGGGTGGAGTCCCACCGTTTCCGCGCGCACGAACCCGAGCCCGAGGTCGCGTGCGCGCGCCGCCGCCTCGTGGTCGAGGTCCCACCTGACCTCGAGGTGATCGGAGACGAAGCCGATGGGGGCGACCACGACGTCCGTCGCGCCCTCGGCGCGGAGCGCCGCCAGGTGCTCGCCGATGTCCGGTCCGAGCCACGGCTCCGTGGGCGGCCCGCTCCGGCTCTGGTAGACGAGCCGCCACGGGCGGCGCGTGGCGAGCCGATCCGCCACGAGCGCGCAGGCCGCCTCCAGCTGCGCCTGGTAGGCGCTCGTCTCCGCCACGACAAGGGGAACGCTGTGCGCGGTGAAGGCCAGGTGCGCGCTCGCGCGCGAGGCCGGGGAGAAGGCGTCGAGGGCCGTCTCCACCCGCTCGACCATGGGCTCGATGAAGCCCGGGTGGTTCCAGAAGAGCCGCAGCTTGTCCACTAGGGGGGCCTCCGGCCCGACCTCCGCCCGCGCCCGCGCGATGTCCTCCAGGTACTGCCGGCACGAGGAGTACGAGGCGAAGGCGGAGGTGACGAAGGCGAGCGCGCGCCGCACTCCGTCGGCGGCCATTCGCCGCAATGTCTCCGCGAGGAAGGGGTGCCAGTTCCGGTTGCCCCAGTAGATCGGCAGCGCGGGGCCGCGCGCGCCGAGCTCCACGCGGAGCGCGTCGAGCAGCGCGCGGTTCTGGGCATTGATGGGGCTCAAGCCCCCGAAGCGGAAGTAGTGCTCGGCGACCTCGAGCAGTCGCTCGCGTGGAACCGCGCGCCCCCGAGTGACGTTCTCGAGAAATGGCATCACGTCGTCGCGTCCCTCGGGTCCGCCGAACGAGACGACGACGAGCGCGTCGTACGAGGCGTGCTCCATGGCGATCAGTGATACCACGAGCATGTAAGGCTTACATCTACGCCATGTAATTCCTCCATTCCGGCAGTCCACGCGAGATTTTTTACGCGTTCGACACCACCGAAAAATCCTTGCGATATCTTGACTTCCTGCGCACTTCCGATCGCGCGGCGTGGCAGGCCCGGTGGCTGGCGAACTCTTCCCACCGCATCGCGGTTAGGACCAGCGAACGGATCGAAATGCGGCGAGCGCCGACGAGGGACGTGGCGCAGTCGACGAACAACTCAACCAGGAGGAACGATCGATGAATGTGACTCGCATCGTGGCGACCATGGTGGCCGCGGCGTTCTCGGTGTGGACCATCGGGTCCGCAGTCGCACAGACGCCCGCGCCGGCGCCCAAGCCGGCCGAGGTGAAGCCCGAGACCAAGCCCGCCGAGGCCAAGCCGGCGGCCGCGGAGACCAAGCCCGCTGACAAGGCCGCGGACAAGTCCATGAAGAAGGACGAGGGCAAGGACGGCAAGGCGGCCAAGAGCAAGGACAAGGCCGCGGAGAAGGGAGCCGCCAAGCCCGCCGAGAAGACCGAGACCAAGCCCGCCGAGAAGCCGGCGGCCAAGACCAACTAGCACCGACAACGACCCGCGCCGGCGCCGGGCATCCACCGGGCGGTGCGGTTTCCCGGGGCGTCGCCCACGCGGCGGCGCCCCGGCTCTTGTCTTGATGCCCGTGATACCGTGGAAGGTGAGATGAGCGGCCGCTGCGCGTTCGGGTTCGCTCTCCTGATCGGCGCCGTCGCGTTGGTGACGGGACCGGCGCGTGCCGCGACGGACTATGTGCCCGGGCTGTCCTTCCTCGACCCCGTCCCCGCCGCCGCCGTGAGCCCGTCGCCCTTCAGCCTCCTGGACCTGTCCGTGGTGCGCGACGGGACCGAGCGCACGCTTCGCGTACCGCTGGCGCCGCGTGACGATAGTCGCGCGACGAGCCGCCTCCTCCCGTACCTCTCCGTCGGCTCGAGCTTCCTCCTGGATGGGGAGGGGCGTGATCCCTCGGCCACGCTCTACGAAGACACCGTGCGCGCCCAGCGCCAGAGCATGGACGTGGGCGCGGGGCTCGCCTGGCGGATTTCCAATCGCCTGGAGCTCTTCGGCGAGTACCGCTTCCTCCGCATGAATCCCGATCCCGCCGAGGCGGTCGGCGGGGGCCTGCTGCACCGCGACGTCGACGGGCCCTTCCTCAAGGGCGGCTTCCAGATCCGCCTACCCTAGCCGGCCCTCGATAAGGGCGTGCTAGCGCCCGCGCTGCCAGATGGCCCAGCCCACGAAGAACGGGCCGAGGCGCTCGATATACTCCGATGTCTGGATGGTCCGGCGCATGGCGTGGACCAGGTGGGACAGCGGATGGAGCGCCGCACCCACGAGGCCGATGACGAAGTCATTATCGTGGGTGTCCATCCCGTAGCTGGCGAGACGCACGTCGTGGGCGAGATCGGCCTCGCCATACGCGCGCCCGATGGTGGCATGCTCGCGCAGGATCTTGCCCTGGTCCTCGCGGGAGAGGCGGGCAAAGGCGCCGGTCCGCCGCAGCGGATACCAGATCGCCCAGGGCCAGGCCGGATTGAGCACGGTGCGCCTCGGCCGGGCGAACAGCCACTCCGCGAGGTCTGGCTCGTAGCCCGATGCGTAGGTCCGCCCGAGCATGGCGAGGTCGGGCCGGTGGGCGAGCCCGTCGAAGGGCTCGGCGGCGAGGATCTCCCGGAAGCGCGTGGCGAAGAACGCGGGGTCTTCCGACAGGGCGAGCACGCCGATCCCGCGCGGATCGTTGAGGTCGCGATAGAGCACGGCGTCGGCGCCGCTGCGCTCGAGCGCGCCCACCAGGGGCTTGGCGTCCACGCAGCCGGTGAAGACCTGGAGCTGGACGAAGAGGCGGCGGTCCAGGCTCTGGCCATTGGCGCCATGCTCGGCGACGTCCACCGGGGGGAGAGTAGTCTCGCTCATGCCCCGAGGCTATCATGGGGGCTCTTGCCCCCATCGAGGCTTCCGTAGGACACTCGCCCCGATGCGCCGCTTCGACGTGGTGATCCTGGGTGGGGCCTTCTCCGGCGCGTCCGCCGCGCTCCTGCTCCGGCGCGAGCAGCCGGAGCTGTCCGTGCTGGTGGTCGAGCGCGCCCCCGCCTTCGACGCCAAGGTCGGAGAGGCCACCACCGAGATGTCGGCGATGTTCCTCACCCGCCGCCTCGCGATGTGGAACCACTTGGAGGTCGAGCAGCTCCCCAAGGAAGGCCTCCGCTACTGGTTCACCAACGAGCACGTGAAGGGCCATGCCGACGCCTCCGAGACGGGCGGCTTTCTCCGCAGCGCGGTGCCTTCCTTCCAGCTCCGGCGCGACGCGCTCGACGAGCACCTCCTCGCCACCGCGGTGGCGGAGGGGGCGGCGTTGATGCGGCCGGCGCGCGTGGGGGAGGTGGCGCTCGGCGACTTCGATCATCGCGTCACCTTCGAGCACGAGGGGCAGGCGGAGACGGTGGCCTGCCGCTGGGTCCTGGACGCCACCGGGCGCGCCACCTTCCTCGGCAAGCGCCTGGGCCTCATCGACCGCAACGAGGAGCACCCGACGGCGGCGGTGTGGTGTCGCTGGAAGAACGTGCGGCACATCGACGACCTCGCCGCGCGCGGCGACGGCGCGCTGGCGCGCCGCGGGCTCGGCTCGCGCCGCCTCAGCACCAACCACTACATGGGCTTCGGCTACTGGATCTGGGTGATCCCGCTCGGCCACGGGGAGACGAGCATCGGCGTCGTCTACGACACGCGGTTGATCAATATCGGCGACGGCCGCGATCGGATGCGCGATTTCTGCGCCTTCATGCGCGATATCCCCGCCCTGGCCGAGCTGCTCGAGGGCGCCGAGCCCCGCGGCGAGGACCTGCGGTTCTACGCCTACCTCCCTTATGTCACGCGCCAGTACATGGGGCGCGGCTGGGCGCTGCTCGGGGACGCCGCCGCCTTCCTCGACCCCTACTACTCGCCGGGCCTCGATCACGCGGCCTTCACCGTCGAGGCGACCACCGAGATCATCAAGGCCGACCGGGCGGGGGACCCGCTGGATGCCCGCATCGACGAGCACAATGCGACCTTCGTGCGCTCGTACCACCGCTTCTTCCAGTCGGTGTACCGCGACAAGTACTACTACATGGGCGAGCAGGACCTCCTCTCGGCCTCGTTCCTCCTCGACACCGCCCAGTACTACCTCTTCGTCGTCATCCCCGCCTACCGCGTGCGCGGGCGCTTCGGGTGGATGCCCGTGCTCGGCCACAAGGGGGCCTCCTTCAACTACCGGTTCATGCGCTGCTACAACCGGCGCTTCAAGACGATCGCGCTGGCACGCCGGCGCCTGGGCGCCGAGGGCCGGCGAAACCACGGGCGCCGGCTCAAGCCGTACTTCGCGCTGGACTGGGCGCCGGTCCGGATGACCGTGCGCGGGCTGCGGATGTGGGCGGTGGCGGAGCTCGACCTGCTGCGCCTGCGCGCGCTGGCGCTGTTCCGGAAGCCGCTGGCCGAGCGGCTTTCGCATGAGGCTCGACCTTAGTAGAGTCTCGCCCGTGACCGCTCGCATCCTCCTGGGACCCGGCCCCACCATGGCGGACCCGCGCGTGCTCCGCGCCATGGCCACGCCGCTCCTCGGCCAGTTCGACCCCGAGTTCACCGCCATCATGAACGAGGTGATGGCGCTCACCCGCTTCGCCTTCCAGACCGAGAACGCGCGCGCCTTCCCGGTGCCCGGTACCGGACGCGCCGGACTGGAGGCGGCCATCGTCTCCCTCGTCGAGCCGGGCGAGCGTGTCGTCGTCGGCGAGTGTGGGCGCTTCGGCCTCCTCCTCATCGAGATCGCCGAGCGCTGCGGCGCCGAGGTGGTCCCGGTGCGCGCGGAGTGGGGGCGCGCGATCGAGCCCGACGCCATTGGCGCCGCGCTCGGCGGCGGGAAGACCCGCATGGTCGCGCTGATCCACGGCGAGACGTCCACCGGCGTGCTCCAGCCCCTGGCCGAGGTCGCGCGCCTGGCCCATGCTCATGACGCCCTCGTGATGGCCGATGCCGTCGTCACGCTCGGCGGCTGCCCCGTCGAGACCGACGCCTGGGGTGTGGACGTGATGGTGGCGGGGACGCAGAAATGCCTGTCGTGTCCCTCCGGCCTCGCCCCGGTCACCTACAACGCGCGCGCGGAGGCGGTGCTGATGGCGCGGCGGACGCGCGTGCGGAGCAACTATCTCGATCTCGGCCAGCTCGCGGACTACTGGGGCCCCCAGCGCTACAACCATCACACCGCGCCGACGTCCATGGTCTACGGGCTCCGCGAGGCCCTGCGCGCGATCGAGATGGAGGGGCTCGCCGCACGCTTTGCCCGCCATCGGCTCCACGGCGACGCGTTGCGCGCGGGCCTGTCCGCGCTGGGGCTCACACTCTTCGGCGCCGAGCCGCCCGAGCGCCGGCTGCCCTTCCTCACGCCGGTGGTGGTGCCCGACGGCGTGGACGAGCTGCGCGTGCGCCAGCGACTGGTCGCGGACTTCAGCATCGAGATCGGGGCGGCCTTCGGCCCCTTGCAGGGCCGCATCTGGCGCATCGGCACCATGGGCTACTCGGCCCGCCGCGAGAACGTGCTGCTCTGCCTGGCCGCGCTCGAGAACGTGCTGCGCCGCGAGGGGTGGAAGGCGGAAGCGGGCGCGGGCGTGGAGGCGGCCGCCGCCCACTATGCGGCGGCCGGTGTGGGCGGGCTCGAAGGGGACGACAGCTTGGGCGCGGGCGGCATCGGCCGGATCTGAGGCGCGCCCACCTCAGCTCTTGTCGCCGCTCTTCTCGATCTTGGCCCAGGTGTCTCGGAGGCCGACGGTGCGGTTGAAGACCAGGCCGCCCGCGCGCGCGTCCGGATCGACGCAGAAATAGCCCACCCGCTCGAACTGATACCGGCTGCCCGGCTTGGCGCCGGCGAGGCTGGGCTCGACCATGGCGTCGGTGATCGACTCCAGCGAGGCGGGATTGAGGTGGGCCTTCCAGTCGAGCCCGTCCTTGTCGTCCGACGGGTTCGCCTTGACGAAGAGGTGGTCGTAGAGGCGCACCTCGGCGGGGACGGCATGCGGAGCCGACACCCAGTGAATGGTCCCCTTGACGCGCCGGCCATCGGGGGCGTCGCCGCCGCGGGTGGCCGGATCGTAGGTGCAGCGCACCTCGGTGACCTGGCCGGTGGCCGGGTCCTTGGTCACGCCGGTGCAGCGGACGAAGTAGCCGTAGCGGAGGCGGACCTCGGCCCCCGGCGACAGACGGAAGTACTTCTTGGGCGGATCCTCGCGGAAGTCGTCCTGCTCGATCAGGAGCACGCGAGAGAAGGGGAGCTTCCGCGTCCCCATGGCGGGATCCTCGGGGTTGTTGACCGCGTCCAGCTCCTCCACCTGGCCCTCGGGATAGTTCTCGATGACGAGCCGCAGCGGGCGCAGCACCGCCATCACCCGCGGGGCACGGCGATTGAGATCCTCGCGGATGCAGTGCTCGAGGAGCGCGATGTCCACCATGCTGTCGGCCTTGGCCACGCCGATCCGCTCGCAGAAGTCACGGATGGCCTCGGGGGTATAGCCGCGGCGGCGAAGGCCGGCGATGGTGGGCATGCGGGGGTCGTCCCAGCCCTTGACGTGCCGGCCTTCGACCAGCTCGAGGAGCCGGCGCTTGCTCATCACGGTGTGGCTCAGGTTGAGCCGGGCGAACTCGATCTGCTGGGGGTGATAGACGCCGAGCGCGTCGAGGTACCAGTCGTAGAGCGGCCGGTGGTCCTCGTATTCCAGGGTGCAGATCGAGTGCGTGATGCGCTCGATGGAGTCGGACAATCCGTGCGCCCAGTCGTACATGGGGTAGATGGACCAGCGATTCTCGGTGCGGTGATGGGGCACTTTCCGGATCCGGTACATCACGGGGTCGCGCAGGTTGAGGTTGGGCGAGGCCATGTCGATCTTGGCGCGCAGCGTCTTCGCGCCGTCCTCGAACTCGCCCGCGCGCATGCGACGGAAGAGGTCGAGGTTCTCCTCGACGGAGCGATCACGGTGCGGGCTGGGCTTGCCCGGCTCGGTCAGCGTCCCCCGGTACTCGCGCATCTGGTCCGGCGTGAGGTCGTCCACGTAGGCCTTGCCCTTGCGGATCAGGTCCTCCGCCCACGCGTAGAGCTGCTCGAAGTAGTCGGAGGCGTAGTAGAGGTGCGGCCCCCAGTCGGAGCCCACCCAGTGCACGTCGGCCATGATGGACTCGACGTACTCCACGCTCTCCTTGGTGGGGTTGGTGTCGTCGAAGCGGAGATGGCAGGTGCCGCCGAAAGCCCGCGCGAGGCCGAAGTTGAGATGGATGCTCTTGGCGTGGCCGATGTGGAGATAGCCGTTGGGCTCGGGCGGGAAGCGCGTGATCACGCGGCCCCCGAACTTGCCGGTGCGGTTGTCATCGGCAACGATCTGGTTGATGAAGTGCTTGCCGGGCGTGGGGGTGGCGTTCTCGGTCACCGTGCGGTCCTCAGACGAATTCTAGCACCGCTGCGAGGGATGCCCCTCAGCCGGCGGGGTGCGGCGCGTGCACGAGCCGGTACAGCGGCTCGAGATGCCCCGGGTCTGGCTTGACGGTGGCCCCGAGCGCGCGGAACACATCCACCACCGCCGCGTTGAGTGGCGCGGGCACGCCGAGCCGCCGGCCCTCGGCGGCCACGTAGCCGTTGAGGTGCTCCACCTCGGTGCGCCGGCCGCGCATCACGTCCTGGAGCATGGAGGGGCGCCCGCCCACGCGGCTGGCCGCATCCGCGGATACCGCCGCCTCGACCTCGGCGAGGCCACGGCCCGCCGCCGCGTCCACGAACCGCTGGGTGGGGATGCCCCAGATGGGCTCCACCTCGTGGCCCGCCGCGCGCCCCACCGTGATGACCTCGGCGCCGAGGAATACCGCCAGACGGCGCGCCGCGGGATCCACGCGCACCTCGGCGGTGCCGAGCCCGGACAGCGCGGACAGGGGGTTCACCATGCAGTTGACCGCGAGCTTGGACCAGCGCTCGCCCCAGAGATTGGTGGTCACCTGCGCGGGGGCGACCGCGGAGAGGATCTCCGCGAGGCGCCGCGCCCGCGGCGTGTCGGCGCCGTCGTGCTCGCCGATCTTGAAGGCGGCCTTGCCGGCATCGGTGCGGATGGCGTGGCCGGGCTCGTACATCCCCGCGCTGATGAGGATGACGCAGCCGAGGGTGCGCTCGCGTCCCGCCACCGCGGCGACGCGGTGGTCGTTGATGCCGTTCTGGAAGTCCACCACCACGCCATCGGGCTTGAGATACGCGACGCCCATGGCGGTGGCCCACTCGGTGTCATAGGACTTTACCGCGATGAACACGGCGTCGAAGGGCTCGGCGATCTGCTGGAGCTCATGGATGTGGAGCGCGCGCACCGGCAGGACGTGGTCGCCGCAGGTGCCCGAGAGGCGTAGCCCGCGCGCCCGGATGGTCTCCACGTGCTCCGGCCACTGGTCGACCAAGGTCACGTCCACGCCGGCGCGCGCGAGCAGCCCGCCCACCACGCATCCGATCGCTCCCGCCCCGATGATCCCGATCCGCATGGAGCCTCCTTTTGCCGCGCCCGCGTTAGGCTATCATGTCCGCGCCCACCGGGAGGGGGCCGCCATGCTCAGCGCCGTCGAATTCATCCAGCTCGGCCTCACGCGTCTCCACAAGTCGCTCGACAAGTCCCTGGTCGACCTCACGCCCGAGCAGCTGCACACCGTCCCCGCCGGACACGCCAAGGCCAACACCATCGCCTTCGGGCTCTGGCACTACGCGCGGACCGAGGACAACGTCGTGCGCTACCTGCTCCAGGACCGGCGACCGACGGTGTGGGGCGAGGGGGGCTACGCGGAGAAGCTGGGGCTGCCGCCGGTGGCGCAGGGGACAGGCATGTCGACTGCCGAGGCGCAGGCGCTCCGCATCAAGGACCTGCCGCTCTTCCGCGAGTACGTGGGCAAGGTCTGGGCGAGCACGGACGAGTTCCTCGCCCGTCCGGACCGGGACGCCGTGCTGGGCAAGACGATCACGGTCAAGCCGCTCGGCGAGATGCCCGCCCTCGTGGCGCTGGGGACGGTGTGCCTCACCCACGGCATGACCCACTTCGGGGAGATCGAGCTGGCGCGCGCCCTCGTCGGCGCGCCGACGGTGGGCGGCGTCTAGTCGGATCTCGAAAGGGTGTGGAGCGCCACCGCGGCGGCGGTGGCCACGTTCAGCGAGTCCATCTCGGCGGCCATCGGGATGCGCACCTGGAGGTCCGCGGCGGCGAGCACATCGGCAGTGAGCCCGCGCCCTTCGGTACCGAGGAGCAGCGCCACCCGGGGCGGAGGCGGCGTCCGCGCGCGGACCTCGGCGATGTCCATCGCCTCCGCGCGCGGCGTCAGCGCGATCAGCGCATAGCCGGCGTCGCGCAGCCCCTTGAGATCGCGCGGCCAGTCGGGTAGCCGCGCGAAGGGCAGCGCCACCGCCGCGCCCGCGGAGACGCGAATGGACTTGCGATAGAGCGGATCGGCGGTCCCGGGGGACAGGAGCACCGCACCCGCCCCGAAGGCCAGGGCATTGCGAAAGATCGCGCCCACGTTGCTGGCGTCGCCCAGATCCTCGAGCACCACCAGCGTCGTGCCTCGCGCCTGGGCCAGCACCGCCTCCGCGGTCGGCTCCGCGCCGCGCTCGCCCACGGCGAGGCACCCGTGATGGAACTCGACGCCCACGATGGCCTGCACCATGTCCTGCCGCACGACGTACATCGGTACGCCGGCGGCCCCCAGCGGCTCGCGGAGGGCATCGAGCGCGGGCGGCGTGAGAAGGGCCGAGCGCGCGCGATAGCGGCGCGCCGAGAGGAGGCGGCGTACCACCTGGCGCCCCTCGGCGATGAACGTGCCATCTCGCCGGCGGCGCTCCGCGTCGCGGATCTCGCGATAGTCGGCGAGCCGCGGATCGTCGGGGTGCTCGATGGTCTCGAAGCTCGCCATGGACTTTGCTCCCGGCGGCCCCTAGTATGCTCCCCTGATGGTCGACCGCGAAGCGGGCAACGATCCAGCGGCTACCGAAGTGGAAGCGCTCTTCGCCGTGGTGCGCGCGCGGTACGGCGCCCGCCTCGACGCCGAGCAGCTCGAGGGCGTGCGCAAGGGCATCGAGGCCACCGTGGAAGCGGCTCGACTCGTCCGCGCCGTCCGCCTCGTCAACTCCGACGAGCCCTACCAGACCTTCCGCCCGTACCGCGCGGACGAGGCTCCGAGGCCGTGAGCGTCGATCCCGTCTTCCTGCCCCTTCGCACGCTCGCCGGGCATGTGCGCGCGCGCCGGATCTCACCGGTGGACCTGGCCGAAATCTTCCTCGGCAGGCTCGAGAAGCTCGGTCCGCGCTACAACGCCGTGGTCACGGTGACCCGCGAGCGCGCGCTTGCCGAGGCGCACCGTGCCGAGGCCGAGATCGCGGCCGGCCGCTACCGCGGGTCGCTCCATGGGATCCCCTACGGGGCCAAGGATCTCCTCGCCACCGGCGGCGGGATCCCGACGAGCTGGGGCGCCGCGCCCTATCGCGAGCAGCAGTTCGCCACCGACGCCACGGTGATCCGCCGCCTCGAGGCTGCCGGGGCGGTGCTCTGCGCCAAGCTCGCGATGATCGAGCTGGCGGGCGGCATGGGCTATCGCCAGCCCTCCGCGTCGTTCACCGGCCCGTGCACGACGCCCTGGAGCCACGAGGCGTGGAGCGGCGGCTCGTCGTCTGGGTCGGGCGCGGCGGTCTCCGCGGGCCTGGTGCCCTGTGCCATCGGATCGGAGACGTGGGGCTCCATCCTCTCGCCCTCGGGCAACTGCGGAGTGACCGGGCTGCGCCCCACCTATGGCCGCGTGAGCCGGGCCGGCGCGATGGCGTTGAGCTGGACCCTCGACAAGCTGGGGCCGCTGGCGCTCACCGCCGATGACTGCGGCCTGGTGCTGGAGGCCATCGCGGGCCCGGATCCCGCCGATCCGACCACCGATGCGCGCGAATATCGATACGCACCGGGTGAGCCGGACCGCCGCTTCCGCTTCGGCATCCTCGCCGGTGCGCTCGACGGGTGCACCGACGACATGCGCGCGGCCTTCGACCACTCGCTCACCGTCCTGCGCGGCATGGGCACGGTGGAAGAGGTGGCCCTGCCCGATCTGCCCTGGGAGGCGGCCACGCGGATCATCCTCCAGGCGGAGGCGGCGAGTGCGTTCGAGGACCTGATCGAGAGCGGCGGCATCGCGGGCCTCACCGCGCCGGAGGATCGCTACGCGCCTTACGCACGTGACGCCATCCTCGCCAAGGACTACATCAAGGCGATGCGCATCCGCGGCGTCTTGGCGCGCGAGGCCGACCGGCTCCTCGCGCGCTTCGACGCCCTCGTGGCGCCGGGCCGCCAGGCGGTCGCCTCGCCGATCGGACAGGAGTTCCGCTCCGGCTCGCGCGGCACCGCGCGCGACATCATGGGGGCGGTGGGCAATGGCGCGGGGCTGCCCGGCTTGATCGTGCCCAATGGTGTCGGCGACCGCGGCCTGCCCACCAGCCTCCAGTTCCTGGGCCGCGCCTGGGAGGAGAACACGCTCCTCGCCGCCGCGTCCGCCTACCAGGGTCGCACCGACTGGCACCGGCGCCACCCGCCGGTGGATCCCTGATCCCAACAAGGAGGAGCCATGCTCGTCGTCGAGACGCCGAAGGACCTCGTGAAGCACGTGGGCGAGACGCTGGGCCCGTCGTCCTGGATCACCGTCGACCAGGCCACCATCGACAAGTTCGCCGAGGCCACCGGCGACCATCAGTGGATCCACGTGGACGTCGAGCGGGCCAAGCGGGAGATGCCGGGCGGAAAGACCATCGCCCATGGCTACCTCACGCTCTCGCTCTTGCCGCGGATGATGCCGGAGCTGCTCAAGGTGACCAAGCGGTCGCGGGGCGTGAACTACGGCTCGAACAAGATCCGCTTCATCACGCCGGTGGCGGCGGGCTCTCGAGTGCGCCTGCGCTCCACGCTGAAGAACGTGGAGGAAGTCGAGGGCAACGGCTACCGGATCACGTTCGAGTCCACCATCGAGATCGAGGGCCAGCCCCGGCCCGCCATGGTCGCGGAGACGCTCGGCATCCAGTACGCGTAGCGCTGCGCCTGAGCCCCGGGGAGGAGCGCCTACCGCGTGTAGTTCAGCCCCTGCGCCCGTTCGATCGCCACCGCATCGTCGGGACGCGCGAACGGCTCGGGTGCAGGATCACCGGGGCGGCGCGGGCGGCCGATGGCCTTGAAGAAGCTTTCGAGGCCGTGAGGGACGACGATCCACATCATCACGAGGTCGTCTGGGCCCTCGTTGATGATCTCGTGCTTCACGTCCATGCCGAGGAAGCAGGCGGTGCCGGGCACGAGCGGGTGAGTCTGGCCGTCCACGACGACGCGGCCGTGGCCGCGGAAGCAGATCTGGAGCTCGATCTGATCGCCGTGCGAGTGCTCGCGCACGCGGCCGCCCGGCGCGATGGACTGATAGCCCATGGACAGCCCCGCGTAGCGGGTCTTGTCGGGATAGAGCGCGGGATCGGCGTGACCATTGGCGGGGACGGGCTGCCAGTAGGACGGCCCCTCGCCAGGCTGTACCACCACGGCGTGGCCGCGATGGGGCTCGCGCGCCTCGGGGCTCACCGCTCGTCTCCCAGCACCGCGCGCGCGGCGTCGAGTGTCTGCTCGATTTGGGCCGCGCTCACGTCGAGATGGGTGACCGCGCGGATGGTCCGCGCGCTCATCGCGCCCATGCGGACGCCGCGGGCGAGGAGCCGCTCGACCACGGTGGGCGCGTCGAGCGGCCCCGTGAGGTCGAAGAAGACGAGGTTGGTCTCGACATCGCCGGGATCGATGCGCACGCCGGGCAGCGCGGCCAGGCCTTCGGCCAGACGCCGGGCGTTCGCATGGTCCTCGGCGAGTCGCTTGACGTGGTGACGCAGGGCGAAGACGCCGCCCGCGGCGATGATGCCGGCCTGGCGCATGGCCCCTCCCATCTGCTGCTTGAGTCGCCAGGCCTGCGTGATGAACTCGCGCGAGCCGGCGATGGCGGCGCCCACGGGCGCGCCCAGGCCCTTGGTGAAGTCGATCCATGCCGAGTCGAAGGACGCAGCGTAGTCGCGCGCGGAGACTCCGCTCGCCACCACCGCGTTCATGAGGCGCGCGCCGTCCATGTGGGTAGCGAGGCCGTGGCGGCGCGCCACCGCGGTGACCGCCTCGATCTCGCGCTGCGGCCAGACGCTGCCGCCGCCCAGGTTGGCGGTCTGCTCCACCCAGAGCAGCCGGCTGCGAGGGAAGTAACGGACCTCGGGCGGCCGGATCGCCTCCTCGGCGGCGGCGGCGGAGTACTGGCCGCGACGGCCATCGATCGGACGGACGTTGACGCCGGCGAGGGCGGCGGGGCCGCCGGACTCGAAGTGGATGGGATGCGCGGTGCGGTGGGCGATCATCTCGTCACCCGGCCGGCAGTGGACGCGGATGGCGATCTCGTTGCACATGGTTCCCGAGGGCAGGAAGAGCGCGGCTTCCTTGCCCAGGAGCTCGGCCACCATCTCCTGGAGGAGATTCACCGTGGGATCCTCGAACTTCTGCTCGTCGCCCACCTCCGCGTCGCACATGAAGCGGCGCATCTCGGGGGTGGGACGGGTGACGGTGTCGCTGAAGAGATCGACCTCGAGCCGCGCTGTCATGGGGTGCGCCTCCGGGAGTAAGCCTCTCGCCAGATGATACGGTAGAGTGGCGTCATGGCCAAGGGCGCGTCACGCCCCGATCCCATGGTGGTCGCGCTCGCCGTCGCCGGCTTTGTCGTCTCCGGATATCTCGCCTGGCTCAAGTGGAGCGGGGCCCCCGCGGTGTTCTGCACGGTGGGCACGGGCTGCGACATCGTCCAGAGCAGCCGCTATGCGACCTTTCTCGGGGCCCCTACCGCGCTCTGGGGCGCTCTCGCCTACGTGGCGATCGTCGTTCTCGCCCTGACGGGACTCGGTTCGCCGCCGCGATGGCGCGCGGCGTTCGTGCTGGCCGCCGCCGGCGCGGGCTTCTCCCTCTATCTCACCTACCTGTCGCTGTTCGAGCTGCGGGCGGCCTGCGTCTGGTGTCTGGCCTCGGCGGCCATCATCGCGGCACTCCTCGTCACCCTGGCGTGGCGGCGCCCGCCCGCCGCCTCGGAGCGCCCGGCCGCGGTCGCCACGCTTGGCGTCGGGGCCGCCGCCGTCTCGATCGTTGCCGGCATCGTCGTGTTCGCGGGGGGCCCGCCCCCGGCCACGCCCTATCAGCAGATGCTGGCGCGCCATCTCGCCCGCTCGGGGGCCGCCTTCTACGGGGCGTACTGGTGTCCGCACTGCCAGGAGCAGAAGGACCTCTTCGGCGGGGCGGCGAGCCTCTTGCCCTACGTGGAATGCGATCCCAAGGGCACGAACGCGCAGGCCGAGCGCTGCGAGCGCGCGGGCGTGCGCGTCTTTCCCACCTGGGTGATCGGCAGCGAGCGGCGCGAAGGCGTGCAGTCGCTCGAGGAGCTCGCGCGCGTGTCGGGGTTCAGAGAGGGGCGCAGCTGAGGGGGAAGCCGGCTGTCGCGGACCCTGTCTCTAGGGCGATACGCTTGACGACTGGAGAGGCGCGCGGTCATAACTGCCGCGAGATGAAACGCCGTGAAGGGCTAGGCGCGCTGGGCGCCCGGCCTCCCGCTCTCAACCACGAAGGCGGCGAGGGTGCCGATCCGGGACCGCGGGTCGGCGACGCTCTCGAGCGCCTGGCACTCCGTGAGCCAGCGCTCCGGCGTCACCGTGCAGCGCGTGTATCCGCGCCGGCGGCTCTCGAAGAACTTCACGTGCGGGTTCTCGACGACCGCGCGGAGGAAGCGCTCGTACGGAGGCCCCGACGACGAGATGGACGTACCGACGAACTCGGTAGCGACGACGGGCGCCGTCTCCGTGAAGTCCACCTTGAGGTCGGTCACCCAGTAGGAGTGGACGTCGCCGCTGATCACCACCGGGTTGGCGACGCGGCGGTCCCGGACATGGGCGAGGATGCGCTGGCGCTCGGCGGCGTAGCCGTCCCAGCTATCCGTCCAGTGCGCCTCGGTCCCGGTCGGCGTGCGTCGGCGGACCTCGGCCATGAGCTGCTGCTGGGCGAGGATGTTCCAGCGCGCGGCCGAGCGCGAGAGCCCCTCCAGAAGCCAGCGCTCCTGCGCGGGCCCGAGTCGGACCTGGGCGGGATCCAGCCGGGCCGCGCAGCCCTCGACGACCTGTCCGCCGCCCTTCAGGCCCTCGCCACATGCCTGCACGGCCCGGTACTGCCGGGCGTCGAGGACGAAGACGTCGGCAAGCCCACCCCACCCGAGGCGCCGATAGATCCGCATCTCGGCCCCGGGTTGGGCGGAGCGGCGCAGCGGCATGTGCTCGTAGTACGCCTGGTACGCGGCGAGCCGGCGCCGCCGGAACACGGCGGGATCATCGCGGTACTGCGAGTGATCGCCGGCATAGTCGTTGGAGACTTCGTGGTCGTCCCAGGTCAGGATCCACGGGTGCATGGCGTGCGCGGCCTGGAGGTCGCCGTCGCTCTTGTAGAGCGCGTACCGCCGGCGGTAACCGTCGAGGTCGGTGGCCTCCGGGAGACCATGCTGACGGACCGGGGGGTTCCGCGCCGACGTCTCGTAGATGTAGTCGCCGACGTGGACGACGAAATCGAGATCGTCGCTCTGCATGTGGTGGTAGGCCGCGTAGTAGCCGAACTCGTAGTGCTGGCAGGAGGCGAAGGCGAATCGCAGCCGCGCCGGGACGGTGGCCGGATCGGGCGCGGTGCGCGTCCGCCCGATCGGGGAGAGTTCCGAGCCGGCCCGAAAGCGGTACCAGTACGGTCGCCCGGCCTCGAGCCCGCTCACCTCCACGTGCACGGAATGGGCGAGGGTTGCCGACGCGGTCGCCGCGCCCTGCTGGACCACCCGGCTCATGCGGTCGTCGACGGCGACCTGCCACTCCACCGTGACTGGATCGGCGGTGATGCCGCCTCCGTCGAGCGGGGCGGGCGCGAGCCGCGTCCACAGCACGAAGCCATCCGGCTGCGGATCGCCCGACGCGATGCCGAGCTTGAAGGGATGATCGGAGAAGCGCGGGCGAGCCTGCGTCCGGCCTTTCCGCGGCTCGCCGGAAAGGGCGAAGGTGGCGAGGGCGCCGGCTCCCGTCAGGAACCCCCGCCGGCTCAGCATGGCCATGTCCCAATAGTAACGCTGCGTCAGTATCCTGACGCTATGTCAGGAGAGGGACTATCCCTGGAAGTACCGAGAAGCTCGCTTCTTGACCATCTGGACCTGTCATCGTTGGTGCGATCTGCTGGCACCTCGCGTGCATGGTAACCCCGCCGTGCCGAGGCACCATCTCCCACCAGGAGGATTGCTCATGCGCGACATCCGCATTCCCACGCTGCGACGGCTCACGGGCGCGCGCGGCTTCACGTTGATCGAGCTGATGATCGTGGTCGCGATCATCGGCATCCTCGCCGCGATCGCCATCCCGCTCTACGCCAATATCCAGGGGCGGGCGCGCGTGGCGAAGGCGCAGGCGGACGTGCGGACGCTGGTGTCCGCCGTGAGCATCTACTCCGCGCACATGGGCACGCTGCCCTCGGCGCTGAGCGCGTTGAATTCGGTGGCGACGAACGGGATGGGGCAAACCGCGGGGCCGTTCATGGCTTCCACCCCGGCGCCGCCGGCAGGATGGTCTGCCTACGCGTACAGCTCGACGGCCGCGGGCACCTTCACGATATCGGCGAGCGGCGACAACACCACCGTCAGCCTGCCCTGATCTCGGAGACGATGGTGGCGCGCCGCCGCGCGCGGTAGAATCGAGGTATGCGATACCGCGGCGCGGCGGCGCTCCTCGCGGCCGTCATCCTCGTCTCGGGCTGCGCCTCGTCGGGGCTCCGCTACAAGCCGGAGCCGCCCGGGGTGGGCGCGCCCATCACCGCCGACTACACCGTGCTCGCCGACCGCGTGCGCGTCGAGATCGACACGCGCGGGGCGCGGCTCGAGGACGCCCAGATCCTCAAGCCCGACGGGACGCTCATCCGCCCGCAGGCGATCGAGTACCCGCTCTACCGCCCCAGCGGCTGCGTGGGCATCGGGATCGGGATGGGCGGATCGACGTGGGGCAGCCGCGGCGTCGGCGTGGGTTCGGGAGTCTCGGTGGGCACCACCGTGCCGGTGGGCGAGCCCCGCACCGAGGGCAACACCGTGCTCTACTTCCCGCTCGATCAGGTGGGATCCGCGCCCTGGCGCCTCCGCGCGCAGATCACCGGCCTGGGTCCCGCCTTCTTCATGCTGGGCAGCGACACGAGCGCGACCAAGTAGTCCGCGCCCGCGTCGGCCTCCTCACTGCTCGGTGAGGACGAGGAGAGGGACCGCGGTCTTCCGCCGCAAGGTGTCCGCCATGGTCCCGAACAGGCGGCCGAACCAGCCGCGCCGCGGAGCGGTGACCGCCACCAGATCGGCGCCGAAAGCCTCGGCTTCCTGCGCGATCTCGTCGGCGGGGTCGCCGAAGCGGACCACGGACTCCACGGGGACACCCTCGAGCTCAGCTTCAGCCGTCCGCAGGTAGTCGAGCCGGCTGTAGGTGATGCGCTCGACCTCCTGGCTCTCGTAGGCCACCACGCGCCCGTAGTCGCCGAACTTCTGCTCGGGGATCCCCGCCACGTGGACGAGGCGGACGGACGCGCCGCTGCTGCGGGCGATGTCGGCCACGACGGGCAGCACGGCCTCGGCGTGCTCGCTCCGGTCGAGCGGCACCAGGATTCGCTTTGCCATGATCGCATTCTCCTTTCTCCGCCTTTTAGAGGGCTGGCCGGCCCCGGAGGATTCCGCCAATCCCATTGGAATCCCTGGGAGAGCCTCCCGCGTCTGAACATGTGGAGGTATCCGTCATGGGCGCAGTCTTCGTAGGGTTGCTCGTCGTCGCGATGGTGGCCCTGCCGCTCGCGTTCGCCGTCTGGTCCGACCGCCGGCGTGACGCGGCCGATCTGGTGGCGGCGGGCGCGCGGTCGGCGGTGCGCGAGCGTCTGGGGGGCGAGGCGTTCGTCACCGTGAACGTGACGGCGCCGGGGCTCGTGCGACGCGGCCGAGTGGTACTCGCCGCGCCGGCAGGCTACGGCTGGATGCTCGAGCGCGTGTGGCCCGCGGTGATATCGCGGGTGCCCGCCGGCTATGACCTCGTCGTCAGCCAGCCGGATGTCGTCAGCGCGCCGGCGGTGCCGGCCGCCGCGCCGAGTCTTCGCCGCGCCGCCTGATCGTTGAAGTGATGCGCGAGGTGGGTCCCGGATGGGGCCCACCCCGCCGTGCTACCATTCGTCTCCGTGAGCGGCGGTGCTGATCTTCGCGTCGTGGTGCTCCTCTCCGCCCTCACCGCCGTCAGCCAGTTCTACCGCGCTTCGCTCTCCGCCATCGCTCCCGAGCTCTCACGTGACCTCGCGCTCTCGCCGGAGGCGCTGGGGATGGCCAACGGCGCGTTCTTCCTCTCGCTGGGCCTGGTGCAGCTTCCCGTGGGCATGCTCTTCGACCGCTACGGCCCGCGGCGCACCATCGGCGCCCTTGCCGTGCTCGCCGTCGCAGGCTCGCTCCTCCACGCCGCCGCGAATACTCCCACCGCGCTCGTGACCGCTCGCGGGCTCATTGGACTGGGTTGTGCGGGATCGTTCATGGGCGCGGTCGTTCTCTGCCATCGCTGGTATGGCGGGGTCCGGTTCACCACCGCGCTGTCGTGGGTCTTCGCGCTTTCGAACTTGGGCACGCTCGCCGCCGCCACCCCGCTCGCCGCGGTGACCGCCCAGGTGGGCTGGCGCTGGGCCTTCGTGGGGGCGGCCGGCGTCACCGTGCTCGTCGCCCTCTTCTTCCACGCGCTCGTCCGGGACGCTCCGCCGGGCGTGCCGGCGACGGAGGCGCGGGAGAGCATGAGCGCGATCCTCCGTGGCCTCGCCCAGGTTTGGCGCCGTCCCGGGTTGCCGCGTGTGCTCGCCATCCACACCTTCGCCTATGCGAGCATGATCACCATCCTGGGTCTCTGGGCGGGGCCGTACCTCCACGACGTCCACGGACTCGCCCCGGTGGCGCGCGGCAACGTCCTGCTTGCGATGGGGCTGGCCCAGACCGTGGGCATCCTCGCCTACGGCCCGCTCGACCGCGTTTTCAACACCCGCAAGCGCGTGGTGATGGCGGGCACCGCGGGCTCCATCGTGCTCCTCACTGCGCTCGCCGCGCTCTCGCAGCCGCCCATCTGGCTCGCCGTGCTGCTCCTCGTCGCCTTCTGCCTGGTCACCGCGTACGGGATCGTGATCGTCGCGCATGGCCGGAGCCTCTTCCCTGACGAGCTGGCCGGACGCGGCGTGACCACGGTGAATCTCGCCCAGGTGGCGGGCAGCGCGGGCCTGCCCATCCTCACCGGCGCGCTCGTGGGCGCCTTCCCCCAGGCGGGGGGCGTGGCGCCCGAGGCCGCATACCGGGCCATCTGGGCCTTCATCGCGATCGCGCTGGCGAGCGGCCTCGCCGTCTATGCCGGCGCGCGCGACGTGCCACCGCGTCCCGGGGAGAGTCACCCTGATCCATTCTCCCCTGAGGGTTCAGAGCGCCCTTCTGGTACGATGCGAGGCCGACGAGGAGGTATGCGATGAAGTTCGGGATCTTCTACGAGCACCAGCTGCCGCGGCCCTGGACGGAAGGCAGCGAGCTGCGCCTCTTTCAGGACGCCCTAGACCAGGTGGAGCTGGCCGACCGCCTCGGCATCGACTATGCCTGGGAGGTCGAGCACCACTTCCTCGAGGAGTACTCGCACTCCTCCGCGCCCGAGGTGTTCCTCGCCGCCGCCTCCCAGCGGACCCGACGGATCCGCCTCGGCCACGGCATCGTGCTCATGCCGCCCGGCTACAACCCACCCGCGCGCGTGGCCGAGCGCATCGCCACGCTCGACCTCGTGTCCAACGGCCGCGTCGACTGGGGGACCGGTGAGTCCGCCTCGCGCGCGGAGCTGGAGGGGTTCGGCATCGATCCCAACGAGCGGCGGGCGATGTGGCGGGAAACGGTAGAGCAAGTCGCCAACATGATGGTCATGGACCCCTATCCCGGCTTCCAGGGGAAGTACTTCTCGATGCCGGTGCGGAACGTGCTGCCCAAGCCCGTCCAGAAGCCCCATCCGCCGCTCTGGGTGGCGTGCTCGAACCGCAATACCATCCATCTCGCCGCCCAGCTCGGCATCGGCGCGCTGACCTTCGCCTTCATCGATCCCGCGGAGGCCCGCCAGTGGGTGGACGATTACTACGAGACGTTCAAGAAGGAGTGCGTCCCCATCGGGCATGCCGTCAACCCGAACATCGCCATGGTGACCTCCTTCTCCTGCCACGCCGACGAGGCGGAGGCGCGGCGGCGGGGCACCGACGGCTTCCGGTTCTTCCAGTTCGCGCTGGGGCACCACTACTCCTTCGGGACCCACAAGCCCGGCCGCACGAACATCTGGAACAAGTACGTGGCGGTGCGCGACGCCATGGGGATGGAGCTGATGGGCGGCGGCACCGGAGGCATCGGCACGCCTGCCCAGCTCCGCGAGCACCTCCGCACCTTCGAGGAGGCCGGGGTGGACCAGACGGTGTTCATCCAGCAGGGCGGCAAGAACCGGCACGAGGACATCTGTGAGGCCCTCGGCCTCTTCGCGGGCGAGGTGATGCCGGAGTTCGCCGAGCGCGAGGTCAAGCGGGCCGAGCGGAAGGCGGACGACCTCGCCCCGTATGTCGTCGCCGCGTTCGAGAGGAAGGAGCGCCTCCGGTCTCTCGCCGACGAGGACATCCCCAGCTATCCCGCCTACGGGCTCACCGTCGCCGAGGTCGATCTGTCAACCCTGCCCGAGGCCAATCGCCAGCGCGCGCTCGTCTTCAGGAAGATGCGCGAGATCATGGAGCGTTCATGAGAGCCGCGCGGATCTATACCGGCGCCGACGGGCGCTCGCACTTCGAGGACTTCGACATCCCGCTCAAGCCGGGGAGCTACGGAAGCCTGTCCGAGCTGGTGCCCGCCGAAGGTGTCATATTCCGCGAGACCCCGGTGGGCGGCGCGCTCGATTTCCACGTGGCGCCGCGCCGGCAGTTCGTGATCACGCTCGCCGGCCTCGTCGAGGTCGAGTGCGGAGACGGGACCAAGCGCCGATTCGGCCCCGGCGACATCATGCTCGCCGACGATACGACCGGACAGGGCCACATCACGCGGGAGGTCCAGGGGCCGCGGAGGAGCCTCTTCATCCCGCTGCCCGAGAGCTTCGACACCCGACCCTGGAAGGTCTGAGGGGATGGAGCGCGTCCTCTTCGACCATATCGCCCTCGGCCTGTCCCGGATCGCGGACGCGGAGCCGTTCCTCGGGGGCGTGCTCGGGGGTGTGCCCGACTCCGGCCAGCGCGCGGCCGTGTTCCGCTGGGCGACCTGGCGCTACGAAGGCGGCGGCATGATCGAGGCGCTCGAGCCCGTCGGCGAGGATGGCTTCCTGCATCGCTTCCTCGCCCAGCGCGGTCCCGGCGTCCACCACGTGACCTTCAAGGTGCCGAGCACACGCGACGCCTGTGAGCGGGCGCGGGCAGCGGGCCTGAACCCCGTAGGGTTCGACGACTCCGATCCCGACTGGATCGAGGCCTTCCTGCACCCGAAGGAATCCCTCGGCATCGTCGTCCAGTTCGCCGAGTCGCACGGCGCGAATGGGGACTCCGGAGTGCCGCCACCTGGCATTCCCGGCGCGCCGCCCCCCGTCACGGTGCTCGGGCTCCGCCTGCGGGCGCACACGCGCGAGCGGGCCGATCGGCAATGGGTCGGGATCCTGCAGGGAATCTCGGAGGAGACAGGGCGGGGCGAGATCGCGTACCGCTGGCCCGGCTCGCCCATGCGTCTCGTGGTCGAGGTGAACCCGCGCGGCGACGAGGGGCCACTCGCCCTCGAGATCGCGAGCGCGCGCCCGATAGACCTGCCCGTCGGATCGCACCCGGTGCTGGGCGCAGCCTTCAGGCTTCGAGGAGAAGGCGCCTCAGGTAGTCGTTGAGGAAGCGCCCCCGGGGATCCACGCGGGCGCGCGCCGACTGGAAGCGCTCCCACTCCGGATAGAGCGCGCGGAGATCCGCCGCGCCGTGTGAGTGGTGCTTGCCCCAGTGCGGGCGGCCGTCGTGATTCCGGAAGATGGCCTCCACATCCGCGAAGAAGTCCGCGTAGGGTAGCTCCGCCGCCTGGTGCACCGAGATGGTCACGGTGGCGCGACGGTACGCGGGGCTCAGGGGGATCTCGTCGGCGGCGAGCGTGCGGTACTCGACGGGCCAGGCGACCTCGGGATGCCGCGTGCGCATGAGGGCGCGGATCTCGCGGATACAGTCGGGCCCCGCCGGCTCGGGCACCGCGAACTCCATCTCGTTGAACTTCACGTTCCGCTCCGAGGGGAAGATCT
>JBKPDT010000313.1:0-13622 GCA_046728035.1 Candidatus Methylomirabilota bacterium
GCCGGAGGCGGGGCTCGAGAAGCGCGAGGGCCCGCGCCGGCTCGACGAGGAGCTCGCCGCCGAAGAGGAAGGCGTTCCCACGGGCCCCCTGCTCGCTGATGGCGAGCACAGCCTCCACGTTGCGCCGGACGAGGTCCTGCACGATGAGGAGCCCCTCGGACGCCGCCGCCGAGGTCGGGCGCGGCACGCGTCGCGAGAAGGGCCACAGGCGCATCCCTTTCACGCTACCACAGGGCCAGGGACGCGACCACGCGGCGCGCCCCCGCCAGGCCCGCCTCGAGGTGGACCGCGCCCAGCACCGCCTCGAAGGCGGTGGCGAGGACGGACTCCTTGCCCGGCCCGCCCGTCTGCTGCTCGCCGCGGCCGAGCCGCAACTGCCCACCGAGTCCGAGACGTTCCGCCCAGCGCGCGAGGCTCGGGCCCGACACCAGCGCCGCGCGGCGGGGGGTGAGCACGCCGACGGGCGCGGACGGATCGACGGCGCGTAGATGCTCGGCCACGATGAGGGCGAGCACGGCGTCGCCGAGGAAGGCGAGGGCTTCGTTGTCGCGCGTGCCGGGATGCTCGTTGGCGAAGGAGCGGTGCGTGAGGGCCTCGACGAGGAGGGCGCGGTCGCGGAAAGCGTGGCCGAGCCGCGTCTCGAGGGCCCCGAGCGCGTCCGCCGCGCCCGTCACCTAGGAGCGGTATTTCCGGAAGGCGAGGGTGGCGTTGGTGCCGCCGAAGCCGAAGGCGTTGCTCAGGCCCACCTCGACGTCCTGCTTGCGCGCCTGGTTGGGCACGTAGTCGAGGTCGCAGTCGGGGTCGGGCTTCTCGTAGTTGATGGTGGGCGGCAGGACGCCGTGGTAGATGGCCAGGGCGGTGGCGATCGCCTCGACCCCGCCCGCCGCGCCGAGGAGATGCCCGGTCATGGACTTGGTGGAGGACACGGGCAGGCGCTTGGCGTGCTCGCCGAACACGCGCTTGATGGCGATGGTCTCGAACTTGTCGTTGTAGGGAGTCGAGGTGCCGTGGGCGTTGATGTAACCCACCGTGGGCGGCTCCAGGGCGGCGTCTCGAAGCGCCGCCGCCATCGCGCGGGCGGCACCGTCCCCCTCGGGATCGGGCGCGGTCATGTGATGGGCGTCGCCGGTCATGCCGTAGCCCACCACCTCGGCGTAGATGCGCGCGTCGCGGCGGACGGCGTGCTCGAGCGACTCCAGCACGACGAGGCCGCCGCCCTCCCCGCACACGAACCCATCGCGCTCCGCGTCGAAGGGCCGCGAGGCCTTCGTGGGCTCGTCGTTCCGCGTCGACATCGCCTTCATCTGGCAGAAGCCCGCGATGGTGAGGGGGATGATGATGGCCTCGGCGCCGCCCGCGATCATCACGTCGGCCTCGCCACGTTGAATCACGCGCGTGGCGTCCCCGATGGCGTGATTCCCCGTCGCGCACGCGGTGACCACCGAGGAGTTCGGTCCCCGCGCGCCGAACCGCATGGAGATGAGACCGGAGGCCATGTTGATGATGAGCATGGGGATGAAGAAGGGGGAGACGCGATCGGGCCCCTTGTCGAGGAGCACCTTGTGGGAGTCCAGCAGCGTGCTGATGCCGCCGATCCCCGAGCCCACGAGGACCCCGAACCGGTCCCCGTCCTCCCGGGTGGGGTCGAGCCCCGCGTCCTCCACCGCCATCACCGCGCAGGCGAGCGCGTACTTGAGATAGAGGTCGAGCTTGCGGTCGTCCTTCTTGTCGACATACTTCAGCGCGTCGAAGCCCTTGACCTCCCCGGCGATCCGCGTGGGAAAGCCGGTCGAGTCGAAGCGCGTGATCGGCCCGATGCCGGACTTGCCCTGGGTGAGCGACACCCAGAACTCCTCGGCGGTGTTGCCGACCGGCGTCACCGCCCCGAGGCCGGTGATGACTACGCGCGTCTTGTCCACGGCGTCCCGCTCAGACCTTTTCTTTGATGTAGCGAACGGCGTCACCCACCGTCGTGATCTTCTCGGCGTCCTCGTCGGGGATCTCGAGGCCGAACTCCTCCTCGAACGCCATGACCAGCTCCACGGTGTCGAGCGAGTCCGCGTTGAGATCCTCGATGAACTTCGCCTCCGGCACGACCTCGTCGGGGCGGACCCCGAGGTTGTCGCAGATGATCTCCTTCACCCGCTCGTCTACTGGCTTGCTCATCCACACCTCCTCATCGCACGGTGATGTGCGTCTGCGCCCCGCCCCGATCCACTGGCGCCGCCGCCGTCGCCGCGGTCGCCCTCACATGTATAGCCCGCCGTTGACTTGGATGACCTGGCCGGTGATGTAGCCGGCGCCCTCGCCGGCCAGGAATCGCACGACCTCGGCCACCTCCCTCGCCGTCCCGATCCGCTTCAGCGGGACCTGTTGCATCAGGGCCTCGCGACCCTCGGCGGGAATCGCCGCCGCCATGTCGGTCTCGACGAGGCCCGGCGCCACCACGTTGACCAGGATGTTCCAGTGCGCCAGCTCGCGCGCCGCCGCCTTGGAGAGCCCGATCACGCCCGCCTTGGCCGCGGAGTAGTTCACCTGCCCCGCATTCCCCATCAGCCCCGCGGTCGACGAGATGTTGATCATGCGGCCGCTCTTCTGCCGCATCATCACCTTGCCCACCGCGCGCGTCATGAGGAACACGCCGCGCAGGTTCGTCTCCATCACCTTGTCCCAGTCGTCGTCCTTCATCCGGACGAGCAGCTGGTCCCGGGTGATACCCGCGTTGTTCACGAGCACGTCGATCCGTCCGAAACGCTCCTTGGCGGCCTCCACCAGCCGGTCCGCATCCTCGCGCTTGGCCGCATCCGCCGCCACCGCCAACGCGCTTGCCCCCAATGCTTCCAGCTCTTTCGCCGCGCTCTCGAGCCGGTCCGGATCGCGGCCAGAGACTACCACGGAAGCCCCGTCATCTGCCAGCAACCGGGCGATAGCCAGGCCGATTCCCCGCGTCCCGCCCGTCACCACCGCGACCCTCCCGGCGAGCGGCTTCGCCTCGCTCATGCCGAGGTCCCGCCCGCGAGCGCGACCACCGCCGTGTCGAGGGAGGTGGCGTCCTCCACCGCGTGCCCCCGCGCACCGTCGATCGTCCGCTTGAGGAGGCCGGTCAACACGCGGCCGGGTCCCACCTCGAGCCAGGCGTCGCCGCCCTCCCGGGCGAGGCGCGCGAGACAGTCCGTCCAGCGCACCGGGCTCGCAACCTGGCCGACGAGGAAGGACTTGACCTCTTCCGCCGTCGTGGTGAGCCCCGCGTCCACGTTGCGCACCACCGGGATGCGCGGCGCCGCCACCCGCACGCCTTCCAGCGCGGCGGCGAGGCGGTCGGCGGCGGGCTTCATGAGGGCGCAGTGGAAGGGCGCGCTCACGGGAAGGAGCATGCTCTTCCTGCCGCCGCGCTCGGCCGCGACCTTCACGGCGCGCTCCACCGCGCCGCGGTGTCCGGCGATGACGATCTGGCCGGGCGAGTTGATGTTGGCCACGCCCACCACCTCGCCCTCGGCGGCCAGGGCGCACGCTTCCTCGGCCACCGCGAGATCGACTCCGAGGAGGGCGGCCATCGCGCCCGTTCCCACCGGCACCGCCTCCTGCATGAACTCCCCGCGCCGGCGCACCAGCCGCACCGCGTCCGCGAAGGCGAGGGCGCCCGCGATGACGAGCGCGGAGTACTCGCCGAGGCTATGGCCGGCGGCGAGCCGCGGCGCCACCCCGCGTTCGGCGAGCGCGGCGGCGGCCGCCACGCTCGCGGTGAGCACGGCGGGCTGGGTATTGGCGGTGAGCCCGAGGTCGGCTTCCGGCCCCTCGAAGCAGAGGCGCGAGATCGGGAAGCCGAGCGCGGAGTCCGCCTCCGCCCACACGGCGGCGGCGGCGGGCGAGGCCCGGGCGAGATCCTGGCCCATGCCGACGGCCTGCGAGCCCTGACCGGGGAAGAGGAAAACCGTGCTCACTCCGCGGGCCCTACCAGCGGAGGAGCGCGGCGCCCCAGGTGAAGCCGCCGCCGAAGGCGGCGAGGAGCACGAGGTCGCCGGTGCTGAGCCGCTTCGCCGACCAGGCCTCCTCCATCGCCACGTAGACGGAGGCGGCCCCGGTATTCCCGTAGCGGTCCACGTTGATGACGACCTTTTCCATGGGGACCTTGAGGCGCTTCACCGCCGCCTCGATGATCCGGAGATTCGCCTGGTGGGGGATGAAGAGGTCGAGGTCGTCGGAGGTGAAGCCGTTGCGGGTCAGGATGCGCTCGGCGGCCTCGCCGAACATGCGCACCGCCACCTTGAACACCTCGCTGCCCTTCATCTTCGCGTAGTGCATCCGCTTGTCCACGGTCTCGTGGGTCGCGGGGTACCGCGCGCCGCCGCCCGGCTGGTAGAGGAGCTCCCAGTACCGCCCGTCGGAATAGAGGTCGGTGTCGATGATGCCGGACTCGTCCTCCGATGCCCGGAGCACTGCCGCCCCTGCCGCGTCGGCGAGGAGGATACAGGTGCCGCGGTCGGTGTAGTCGGTGATGCGCGAGAGGCACTCCGCGCCCACGCACAGCACGGTCCGGTACTTCTCGGTCTGGATGTACTGCGATCCCACGGAGAGGCTGTAGACCGACCCCGCGCAAGCGGCATAGAGGTCGATCGAACCCGCGTTGCGGCAGCCCAGCCGGTGCTGCAGGAGGTTGGCGGTGGTGGGGAAAGCCATGTCGCCGGTGGTCGTGCCCACCACGATGAAGTCGATCTCGCCCGGCTCCACGCCCGCCCGCTCCAGCGCCTGCTGGGCGGCGCGGAGGGCGAGGTCGGAGGTCGCCTCGCTCTCGTCGACGATCCGCCGCTCGCGAATGCCGGTGCGCTGGACGATCCACTCGTCCGACGTGTCCACCATCTTCTCCAGCTCGGCGTTGGTGAGGATCCGATGGGGAGCGTAGGCGCCCACGCCCACGATCTTGGCGCGCTTCATTCGCGGCCTCCCTCGCGCCCCTCGGCGAGGACCGATTCGGCCTCGAGCGCGGTCTTGATGTGGTCGTTGACGTCGTTGCGGACCCACTCGGTGGCGACGCGCAGCGCGTTCTTGATCGCCTTCACCGGGGAGGCGCCGTGGCAGACGATGGACGCGCCGTTGATGCCGAGCAGCGGAGCCCCGCCCATCTCCGTGTAGTCGACCCGCCGCTTCATGCGGGCGAAGGCGCCCTGGGCGAGCACCGCGCCCGCCTTGGACAGCGCGTCCCGCGTCAGCTCCTCGCGGATCATGGAGGTCAACATCTCCGCGAGGCTCTCGGAGACCTTCAGGCACACGTTGCCGGTGAAGCCGTCCGTCACCACCACGTCGCAGCGCCCGTTATAGATGTCGCGACCTTCGATGTTGCCGATGAAGTTCAGCGATGAGCCCCGCAGGCTCTCGAAGGCGTCCTTGACGAGGTCGTTGCCCTTGCCTTCCTCCTCGCCCACCGAGAGGAGACCCACCCGTGGATTGTCCTTGCCGATGATGTCGCGCGAGTACACATGGCCCATCACCGCGAACTGGAAGAGGTGCCGGGGCTTGGGATCCACATTGGCGCCGGCGTCGATGAGCACCGTGAAGCCGGCCAGGCTCGGCAACGCGGCGGCGATGGCGGGCCGCTCCACGCCGGGCAGCAGCCCGAGGACGAACATGCCGATGGCCATGGCCGCGCCGGTATTGCCGGCGGACACGAGGGCATGGCACTCGCCGTCCTTGACCAGATCGGCGGCCACGCGCAGCGACGAGTCGCGCTTGCGACGGAGCGCCTGGGAGGGCGCCTCCGCCATCCCCACCACCTGCGAGGCGTGGCGGATCGAGAGCGGCAGGTCCGGCGCCTTCAGGCGAATGATCTCGCGCTCGATGGCGGCCTTGTCCCCGACCAGCACCGAGGAGATCCCGTGCTCGCGGGCGGCGACGACGGCGCCTTCCACGACCACCGCCGGCCCGAAGTCGCCTCCCATCGCATCGAGCGCGATCTTCATAGGGGAGGGGGGAAGCGAACGCTACTCGCCCTCGACGGTCAGGACCTCGCGTCCCTTGTAGAAGCCACAGTGGGGGCAGATCTGGTGCGGGAGCTTCGTCTCGCGGCACTGGGGGCAGATGGACCGGGTGGGCGCGGTCATCTTGTAGTGCGTGCGGCGCTTGCGGCCGCGGGTTCTGGAATGGCGTCGCTTGGGCAGCGGCATCGGCGTGGGCTCCTATCGTGGGAGTCGGTCGGCCAGGTCCTTGAGCGGCGCCCACCGCGGATCGCTCGCGCGCTCCGGGCAGCCGCAGGCCGTGACGTTTCGGTTGCCACCGCACACCGGGCAGAGCCCCCGGCAATCCTCGCGGCAGAGCGGCTTCATGGGCAGAGCCAGGCTCGTCTCGGTTTCCACGAGCGCGCCCAGGTCTAGCTGGTCATTGGCGTACACGTCGGTCTCCAGGTCGTCGGTTCCGAGCTCGCGCTCCTCGGCGCGCCCCGACGGCGCGGGCAGGAAGCGTGTCTCGACCTCCGGCGCTACCGCAATCTCGAACGGCTCGAGGCAGCGGCCGCAGACCTGAGGCACGCGCGCCTCCAGCCTACCCCGGACGAGGACGGCGTCCGTGTCCTTTTCGACCAGCAAATCGACGTCGGTCAGCGTCCAGGAGCGGTCGGCGAATGGCTGGCCGAAGGACTCGGGCCCCTCGATCCGGATACCCTCGTCGGGAATCTCGGAGACCCGGATGATCATGGTGAAACCTCGGTTAAAGAGTGGAGAAACAAGGGATTTTTCAACAACCGGGCCAGTATAAACGGGGGGTATGGGGTTGTCAACCCAAAAGCCCCCTCTGGTGCCCCCCAACTTGACGGCCCCTGGGGTCACTGCTAGCATTCGAGCGGGAGGTCCAGACTCATGGGAAACGTGCTTAAAACCGGGTTTCTTCTGGCCGTTCTCACCTGCCTCGTGGTCCTGGTCGGCCAGGCCATCGGGGGGCAGCAGGGCATGCTCATCGCCCTGCTCATGGCGCTGGTCCTCAACGTAGCCAGCTATTGGTTCTCGGACAAGATGGTCCTCGCGATGTACAGGGCCCAGCCCGTGGATGAGGCAGCGGCGCCCGAGCTGTACTCCATGGTCCGGAACCTCGCCACCAGGGCGGCAATTCCCATGCCGCGGGTGTACATCATCCCGACGGAAACGCCCAATGCCTTCGCCACCGGCCGCAACCCGGAGCATGCCGCGATCGCGGTCACCGAGGGCATCATGCGCATCCTCGGCCGCGAGGAGCTCGAGGGCGTGCTCGCGCACGAGCTGGCTCACGTCAAGAACCGCGACACCCTCATCATGACCATCGCCGCCACCCTGGCCGGTGCCATCACGTACCTGGCCCACATGGCCCAGTGGGCGGCGATCTTCGGCGGCTCGCGCCGGGACAGCGACGAGGAGGGACACGGCGGCGGGATGTTCGGGGCCCTGGCGATGGCCATCCTCGCGCCCATCGCCGCGATGCTGGTGCAGCTGGCCATTTCCCGCGCGCGCGAGTTCCACGCCGACGCCAGCGGCGCGAAGATCGCCGGCAAGCCCTGGGGCCTCGCCTCGGCGCTGGAAAAGCTCGACCAGGCGTCCAAGGCCATCCCCATGGAGGCCACGCCGGCCACCGCCCACCTCTTCATCGTGAACCCGCTGAGCGGCGGCACGCTGCGGAGCTTGTTCTCGACCCATCCGTCCACCGAAGAGCGCGTCGCCCGTCTCCGCGCCATGGCGCTGTCACGCTAACGCCGCGCAGGAGTGCGGTCGGGGGGAGACGGCATGCCGTCTCCCCCCTCTTTTTTGGGTGATCCCGTCGGCATGATCGCGGCAGCCGGTATCAGGAAGACCTTCGGCGCCACCCTCGTCCTCGAGGACGTCTCCCTGGACGTGCCCGCGGGGCAGTGCCTGGCCCTCCTGGGCCCTAACGGCGCGGGCAAGACCACGTTGCTCCGCATCCTGGCGACGCTCGCGCGGCCCACGGCCGGAAGCCTCCGCGTCGACGGGCTGGATGCCCTTCGCGATCCCGACGCGGTCCGGACAAGGATCAGCATGGTCGCGCACGGGTCGCAAGTGTACGAGGACCTCACTGCGCTGGAGAACCTGCGCTTCTGGGCGGTCATGGCGGGCCTCGACGCGAGCCCCGCCCGCCTTCGCGAGCGCCTGCAGATGGTGGAGCTGGAGTTGGTGGCCGACGAGCGCGCGCGCACCTTCTCGGCGGGGATGAAACGGCGGCTCGGCCTCGCGCGGGTGACCCTCGGCCGCCCGCGCCTGCTCCTCCTCGACGAGCCCTTCACGGGGCTGGACCGGCGGGGACAGAAATGGCTGGGCGAGTTCCTCCTCGCGTTCAGGACGGGCGGCGGCGCCATCGTCCTCGCCACCCACGGCTTCGCGAGCGCGCTCGAGGTCGCCGACCGCGCGATGATCCTGGCGGGAGGCCGCATCGTCCTGGACCGGCCCGCCGCCGGCCTGGGCCGCGACGAGCTGCACCGTCTCTACGACGACCTGATCGAGCCCGACAGATGAGCTCGTACGCGCGTCGCGTGGGGATCGTGCTCTGGAAGGATCTGCTCGTCGAGCGACGCTCCAAGGACAGCCTCAACGCGCTCTTCTTTTTCGGGCTGCTCCTGCTCTTCCTCTTCCAGTTCTCTCTCGGCCCCGACCGGGCTCGTCTCGAGTCGGCGCTGCCCGGCCTGCTCTGGCTGGGCTTCGTCCTCGCCGGGCTCCTCGGGCTCGGTCGGAGCTTCCTCGCCGAGCGGGAGAACGAGTGCTGGGAGGGCCTCCTCCTCACCCCCGGCGACAAGTCGGCGATCTACCTCGGCAAGCTCGCCGCCAATGTCTGCGTGATGGGCGCGGTGGAGATCGTGATCCTGGCGCTTTTCGGCCTCTTCTTCGACGTGGACCTCGGACGCGCAGTGGTGGGGCTCGCTGTCATCCTTCCCCTGGGCACGCTCGGGCTCGCCACGGTGGGCACGCTCTTCGCCGCCGTCACCGCCCAGGTGCGCGCCCGTGAGCTGCTCTTCCCGGTGCTGCTGCTGCCCGTCCAGGTGCCGGTGCTGCTCGCCACCGTGAGCGCCACCCAGGTCGCGCTCGCCGGCCAGCCCCTCGCCGATGCGGGGGCTTGGCTCCAGCTCCTCGCCGGCGCCGATCTCGTCTACCTCATCATCGGGCTCCTCACCTTCGAGTTCGTCCTGGAAGGATGATGGCCCCTGCCGCCGCAATCCGCGCCCTGGGGTGGCTCGCCCTCCTCGCCGTGCTCGCCGGCCTCGGCATGGCTTTCGGCTATGCGCCGCGCGAGGTGGTGCAGGGCAACGTGCAGCGGATCATGTACGTGCACGTCCCCGCGATCCTCACCGCTTACCTCGCCTTCGGCCTCGTCCTCGTCGGCAGCATCGGGTACCTGGCGAGCGCGCGCGCCGGTTGGGATCGGCTCGCCGCCGGAGCGGCCGAGCTCGGCGTCCTCTTCACCGGCATCACCATCGTCTCGGGCTCCATCTGGGGCAAGCCCACCTGGGGCACGTGGTGGACGTGGGACGCGCGGCTCACCTCGACCGCCATCCTCTTCCTCGTCTACGTGGGCTATCTCCTGCTGCGCGCCATGGTGGACGAGCCCGAGCGACGCGGGCGCTTCGCCGCGGTGGTGGGCATCGTCGGGGCCGCCAACATCCCCATCGTGCACTTCTCCGTGAAGTGGTGGCGGGCCCTGCACCAGCCGTCCACCATTCTCGGTCCCGAGCCCTCGCCCATCGCGGCGCCCATCGCGGCCGCGCTCTTCGCCAACTGGGCGGCCTTCACCCTCGTCTTTGCCTACCTCCTCGTCCGCCGGATCGAGATCGCGCGGCTCGAGGATGCGGCAGTCCACGGAGCCGTTCGTGCCCGATAAGCTAATGCCCGATCACTGGGGCTATGTCTTCGCCGCCTACGGCTTCGCCGCGGTGGCGCTCCTCGGCTACTGGCGACATCTCGTCCGGCGGGCTCGCGCGCTGGCGGCGGGCCGGCGCGCGGAGCGGAGGGCGGCATGAAGCGCCGCGCGAAGTTCATCGCGGGCGGGGGCGTGATCCTCGCCGTCCTCGCCTATCTCGTCTATGCGGGCGTGAGCCAGTCCGTCGTCTACTTCGTCACCCCTGCGGAGCTGCTCGCCGCCCCCGCCCCCGGCAAGACCTATCGTCTGGGCGGCATGGTCCAGCCCGGCAGCCTCACGTGGGAGCCGCGGAGCCTCGATCTTCGCTTCACCCTGTCCGACGGCAAGGCGACGGTGCCGGTGCGGCACAAGGGAACGCCGCCCGACCTCTTCGGGGAGGGCCGCGGCGCGGTCGTGGAAGGCGCGTGGAGCGGCGACGGCTACTTCAAGGCCACCACCATCCTCGCCAAGCACTCCGAGGAGTACAAGGCGCCCCATGATGCCGCGCAGCCCGGCTACAAGGAGCTGCTGAAGACCCTCCGCGGCTCCGACGCGAAGCCGTGACGCCGTGACCTTCGGCGCTCCCGAGATCGGCTACGCGATGACGGCGGTGGCCCTGGCCCTGGCCGCCTGGGGCGGTGTCGCCGCCGTCGTCGGCGCGCGAAGCGGCCGGCCGGCCCTCCTCGCGTCCGCCGAGCGCGCGGCGGTCGGAGCCTGGGCGCTGATCACCGGGTGCATGCTCCTCCTCATTCACGCCTTCCTCACCTTCGATTTCTCCATCCGGTACGTCGCCGCCAATACCAATCGCGGGACGCCTTTTTACTACCGCATCACCGCGCTCTGGGGCGCGCTCGAGGGGTCCATCATCCTGTGGGCCTGGATGCTCGGACTCTACACCGTCATCGTGCTGGTCCGCTACCGCCGGCGCCAGCCCGAGCTCTATCCCTGGGTGCTCGCGGTGATGCTGGGTGTCCTCGCCTTCTTCCTCCTGGTGATGGCCATTCCCGCCCCGCCTTTCGAGCGGCTGACGCCGGTGCCGACCGACGGCCGCGGCCTCAACCCGCTCCTCGAGGACTCCGGGATGATCACCCACCCGGTAGCGCTCTACCTGGGCTTCACCGGCTTCACCGTCCCCTTCGCCTTCGCGATGGCCGCCCTCGCGCTGGGTCGGACCGGCGAGGAGTGGATCACCATCACCCGACGCTGGACGATCGTCGCCTGGTACTTCCTCTCGCTGGGGCTCCTGATCGGCGGCTGGTGGAGCTACCACGTGCTCGGCTGGGGCGGCTACTGGGCATGGGATCCGGTGGAGAATGCCGCCTTCATGCCCTGGCTCACCGGCACCGCCTTCCTGCACTCGGTGATGATCCAGGAGCGGCGGCGGATGCTCAAGCTCTGGAACCTCACGCTCATCATCCTCACCTTCGGCCTCACCCTCTTCGGCACCTTCCTCACCCGCTCCGGCATCATCGGCTCCGTCCACGCCTTCACCCAGGGCTCGATCGGGGTCTTCTTCCTCGCCTTCCTTGCCCTCGTCCTCCTCACCGCCTTCTCGCTCCTCGCCTGGCGCGTCGACCGGCTCAAGGGCCAGGGCGAGCTCGACTCCATCGTGTCGCGCGAGTCCGCCTTCCTCCTGAACAACGTCTTCCTCGTCGCCGCAAGCTTCACCGTCTTCTTCGGGACGATCTTCCCGCTGCTCACCGAAGCCGCGCGGGGGATCAAGGTGAGCGTGGGCGCGCCCTTCTTCAACCTCGTGAATATCCCGCTCTTCCTGGGCCTTCTCTTCCTCATGGGAGTGGGCCCGCTCATCGCCTGGCGCCGGGCCTCCGCCGAGAGCCTGCGGCGCAACTTCCTCAAGCCCGTGCTGGCCGGAGTGATCGCCGCCGCCCTCCTGCGCGCGCTGGGCATCGGCAATTCGCTCGTGCTCCTCTGCGTGGCCCTCGTCGTCTTCGTCACCGGGACCATGGTGCTCGACTTCTGGCGCGCCGCCCGCGCCCGGCGCCGAACCGGCGACGGCTGGGCCGCGGCCACCGGCGGCCTCCTCTTGCGCCAGAACCGCCGCTACGGGGGGTTCGTCGTCCACCTGGGTATCCTGGTGGTCGCCCTCGGCGTCGCGGGCTCCCAGGCCTGGTCGCTCCAGACCGAGACCACCCTCGGGCGCGGGGAGACCGTGGAGCTGGGCGGCTATCGCGTGCGGTTCGACGGCCTCGCCGCCAGCGAGGAGTCCAACCACTTCAAGGTCACCGGCACCTTCACCGTCGCCCACGGCGCCCGCCCCGTCGACGTGCTCCAGCCCGCCAAGAAGTTCTATCCTCGGGACCAGACGCCCATCGCGTACGTCGACTACCGCCTGGGCCTCATCGAGGACGTCTATCTCGTCCTCGGCGACTTCGCCCGCGACGGCTCCCGGGCGACCATCAAGGTACAAGTCAACCGCATGGTGTCCTGGCTGTGGCTGGGCGGGCTGGTCCTCACCCTCGGCGCCGCGCTGGCCGTGCTGCCCGACCGCCGGAGGCCGGCATGAGGGGACACCTCCGCTGGATCATCCCGGTCGCCGTGCTCCCGGTGCTGGCGCTCCTCGCCTACGGCTTCTGGACGGACCCGCGCGACGTCCGCTCGCCGCTCCTGGGCAAGCCGGCGGCGGCGTTCACGCTCACCACCTTCGCGGGGACGCCGATCTCGCTGGAGAGCCTTCGGGGACGCGTGGTGGTGGTGAACTTCTGGGCCTCGTGGTGCATTCCCGCCTGCTACGAGGAGGCGCCCGTGCTCGAGCAGGCCTGGCGCGACTACAAGGATCGCGGGGTGGCGGTGGTGGGCATCAACATCCAGGACAAGGACGAGGCGGCGCGGAAGTTCATGGAGCAGTTCGGCTTCACCTTTCCCAATGCCATGGATCCCAGCGGCAAGATCTCGGTGGATTACGGGGTCTACGGCGTTCCCGAGACCTTCTTCATCGACCGCTCCGGCCGCATCCGCGAGCGAAAGGTCGGGGCGGTGACCGACGAGGTGTTCCGCGGGCACGTCGAGCGGCTCCTCGCCGAGCGGTCATGAGGCGCCGGGCCTCCCTCCTTGCTTTCGCCCTCGTCGGCGCCCTCGGCCTCGGCGCCGCCGCGCCGGTGAGCGAGGAGGCGGTGCACGAGGTGGCCGCCAACCTCCGCTGCGTCGTGTGCCAGAGCCTGTCGGTGGCCGATTCGCCGTCCGAGACGGCCCGGCAGATGCGTGAGATCATCCGCGAGCGCCTCGCGGCGGGCGAGACGCCGGAACAAGTCACCGCCTTCTTCGTGGAGCGGTACGGCGACTGGATCCTCCTCGCCCCGCCGCGGCGCGGCTTCACCCTGCTCGTCTGGGTGGTGCCCTTCGCGGGCCTCGCCGTCGGCCTCATCGTGGTGGCCGTCGCGGTGCGTCGCTGGAGCCGATCCGCCGCCATGCGATCCACCGAGGGCACGCCCGAGGTGGACGCCGCCACCCGCGAGCGCATCCGCCGCGAGATGGCCGACGGATGAGCGCGGTGCAGATCGTCGCCATCCTCGTGCTCGCCGCGCCGGTCGGCGCCCTCGTCCTCTGGCCGCTCCTCCGCGCCCGGGACGCCGCGGCGCTCCCCGTCCGGCCCGCCGGGGACGAGAAGCGGCTCGAGCTGGGCGAGGAGCGGACGGCGGTGTACCGCGCGCTACGCGAGCTCGACTTCGACCACGAGGCGGGCCATCTCGCCGAGGATGACTACCGCGCGCTGCGGGCCACCTACGAGGCGCGCGCCGCCGCCGCCC
>JBKPDT010000314.1:0-4554 GCA_046728035.1 Candidatus Methylomirabilota bacterium
GCACGAGGACGGCGAGGAGCCCCGCCGGCGCGGCGGCGGGGCGCGCGCTCACCCGCGCTGGAACTTGAGGGCCACCCCGTTCATGCAGTAACGGAGGCCGGTCGGCTGCGGGCCATCGTCGAAGACGTGGCCGAGGTGGCCGCCGCAGCGCCGGCAATGCACCTCGGTGCGGACCATGAAGAAGCCCCGGTCCGTGGTGGTGCCGACGGCGTTGTCCAGCGGAAGCCAGAAGCTGGGCCAGCCGGTGCGGCTGTCGAACTTGGTCTGCGACGAGAAGAGTGGCAAGTCGCAGCCCGCGCAGACGAAGGTGCCCGTGCCGTACTCCTTGTCCAGCGGGCTCGTCCCCGCGCGCTCGGTGCCGTGCTCGCGCAGTACCCGGTACTGCTCGGGCGTGAGCGCCGCCCTCCATTCCGTATCACTTTTGGTGATCTCGAACGGCTTGTCGGTCGTCTTGGGCTTGGCCATGGCGCATAGCCTACCACGGCGGATTCCCGCATTGCGTTCACCCGCCGATTGCCCGAGGCTAAAGGGCCATGGCCGGACCGACGGCGGCCGAGCAGCGCGTGCCCGTCCGCGAACGCGGCGGGTGGCGCTTCGCGATTCTCTTCCCCCTCATCATCGTCTCCGCGGCGGGGCTCGTGTGGATCGTGCCCCGGGCCTGGGAAATCGAGCAGCGCCTGCATGCGGCGGGCGCGCGCCGTACCCCGGGCCTGGCCCTGGCGTTCGGCGTGGCACACGCCGAGCGCATCATCCGGGGATGGCAGGATCGGGGGCTCATGCCGGTGGTGATGGACGCCCTCCACGCGGACTGGGTGCTCCTCGGCATCTACACCGTCTACCTCGTCTCCAACGGGCTCCTCCTCACCTGGCTGCTTCGCTTCGAGCGCCGTTCATTCGCCCCGGTGCTCCTCTGCTATCCGATCTGCGCCGCGCTCTTCGACGCCGCCGAGAACCTGTGCCTGTACGGCATGCTTGCGCGGCCGACGCCGCCGGCCGCCGTCTTCGTCACGCTCGCCGGGGTCGCGAGCACGGCGAAATACATCCTCCTCGCCGAGAGCCTCGTCGCCATCCTCTGGGCGTTCTTTCGGCTGCCGCGCCGCGCGCGCGGCGTCGACGCGCGCGTGGAAGAGTTCCGCAGCGTCTACGACACGGAGCGGCGCTATCTCGCGGGGCGGCGCGTCCTCGCCGGCTTCGTGCCGAAGCCGCAGCCGCCGGAGACGCTCCGGCCGATGGGCCTAGCCCTCTCGGGCGGCGGCATCCGCTCCGCGACCTTCAACCTGGGCGTGCTTCAGAGCCTCGCGCGGCTCGGCATCCTGCCGCGAATGGACTACCTCAGCACGGTCTCGGGCGGCGGCTATATCGGGAGCTGCCTGTCCTCGCTCCTCTCGCACCGCCGCCGGCCGCGCGGCGGCACGCCCCGCACGGGGCTGGACGCCTACACCTTCGCGCCGGGCGAGACCCCGTACTTCGGCACGACCCCGCCCGTCTTCCCGCTCCATCCCGACTCGACGGCACAGCCCACGCTCCACGAGTTCAACGGCCGGGACCAGGTCCGCCACCTGCGCACCCACGGGGACTTCATCATCACCCGGCGGTGGCTCCTGTCACGGGAGGTCCTGCGCGCCGTCGGTAATCTCCTCGGCGGCATCTTCTACCACCTGCTCATCTTCGCCCTCTTCCTCGTCGCCTTCAGCGGCATCTACTGGGGCGTGGTGGCGATCATGACGGGCCCCGCTCTCGCCGGCGTGGGGCAGCTGTCGCCCATGGGCTACGTCCTCGCCCTGCTCGACTGGCCGCTCAGCGGCGGGCTCGGCCGCTGGCCGCTCTTCTGGTCGGTGGCGATCGGGGCGGCGGTCACCTTCGCAAGCTTGTTCGTGGCGGGCCTGGTGCCCTACGTGTTACCGGAGCGGCTCTTCTACGTCGAGGGCCAGTCCGTCGAGGAGAGCCGCGAGTACTTCTCGCTCTGGGCCATGTTCATCGTGAGCCTCATCACCGCCACCGCGGTGACCTGGCACTACGTCGCCCGGACGGGGCCGCGGCTGTCCTACCTCCTGCTGCCACTCGGCGTCTACGTGGGCGGCCAGTTCGCCGCGCTCCTCCTCCACCCCTTCGTGTCGATCTCGAAGCGCTTCCTGCGCAACGACCGCTCCCGCTTCGCCGCCGCCAAGGGAATCTTCAACTACCTCACCGCCATCTCGATGGTGGTGGTGTGGATCCCGTATCTGGCGCACTGGATTTATGGCTCCGGGCTCAGCGTGCGCACGGTAGGGGGCTGGCTCGGCAGCGTGGTCGCCGCGCGCTTCCTCGTCATGATCAAGGGCGCGGGGGCGGCGGTGCCGGCGACCTCGCTCGCGGGCCGCCTCATGCGCTTCTCCACCGGCCTCCGGAACGCCCTCCTCGCCGTCTGCGTGGTGGTGATTCTGCTGGGAGGGATGGTGCTGGTGTGCGCGGGACTCATCGCGCTGCACCCTGCGGGAACGCCGCTCGCGGTGCTGCCCTTCGCGGTCGGGCTCACCGCGCTCGCCTTCTTCGGCGCCTTCGGCGTGGCGCTGGACTTCAACAGCCTCTCCCTGCACTACTTCTACCGGGACCGCCTCGTCGAGACCTATCTGCAGACCTTCGTCCCTCGCGCGGACGAGCGCCGCGTGGGCTTCCAGGTCCCCATGCGCGACGACGCCGAGATCCCGCTCACGCACGTCCACGGCGTGGCGCAGGGCACCGTCGAGACGGGCCTGCCCTGCGTCACCGCCTCGCCGTTACACCTGGTGGTGACCGCGCTCAATCTCACCTCCAGCCGGGACATGGCCCGCCGCGACCGGAAGAGCGACTACTTCGTCTTCTCGCGCCTGCATTGCGGCTCCGAGACCACCGGCTACATGGACACCGCGCGCTACCGGAGCGGCGAGACCAAGCTCGCCCGCGCGATGACGATCTCGGGCGCGGCCGCCTCCGCGGCCATGGGCCGGCGGACCTTCCTCGCCCAGTCCTTCGCGCTCACCCTCCTCAACGTGCGGCTCGGGCAATGGCTCGAGAACCCGCGCTACCGGGGCGGCCTCTACGCGCACCGCTCGGAGGGCGGCGTGTTCTGGCCGCTCTATCTCCTGCGCGAGATCCTCGGCTCGACCAATGCCAACCGGCGACTGCTCAACCTGTCGGACGGCGGACACACCGGCGACAACCTCGGCATCTGCCCGCTCCTCAAGCGGCGCTGCGCGATCATCATCGCCTGCGACGCCGAGGCCGATCCCGCGCACGCCTTTGGCTCGCTCACCGAGGCGCTGCGCCAGATCTACATCGACGAGAACATCGTGGTGGACATCAAGCTCGACGACCTGCGCCTCGACCCGGACACCGGCCGCACTCGCTCCCATCACGCGCTGGGCGAGATCAAGTACCCTCGCCTCCTCGATCCCGAGACGGGCCGGGAGATCCGTCCCGCCGAGACGGGCTATCTCGTCGTGCTCAAGTCCTCCCTGATCGGCGACGAGTCCGCGCCGGTCTTGAACTACCGGCAGGAGAACGCCGACTTCCCCCACCAGACCACCGGCGACCAGTTCTTCGACGACGACCAGTTCGAGTCCTACCGGGCGCTCGGCGAGATCGTGGCGTTCTCGACCCTCGAGAAGATGGCGGAGGGCGCGTGGGACACCGGCGCCGCCGGCTGGGAGAGGTACTGGGACAGCCAACCCTGATGGTAAGATAGACCTCCATGAGCGCTCCCAGACGGCGGAAGACGGTGGCGGTGGACGTGGGCGGAGTGCGGGTCGGCAGCGACCGGCCGATCGTCGTCCAGTCGATGACCAATACCGACACCGCGGACCGCGCCGGCACCGTGGCGCAGGTGCGTGCCCTGCACGAGGCGGGGAGCGAGCTGGTGCGCGTGACGGTGAACAACGACGCGGCGGCGCGCGCGGTGCCCGAGATCGTCCGCCAGGTGAGCGTGCCCGTCATCGGCGACTTCCACTACAACGGCCACGTCCTCCTCACCAAGTACCCCGACTGCGCGCGGGCGCTCGCCAAGTACCGCATCAACCCCGGCAATGTCGGCGGCAAGCACCACGATGACAACTTCCGCGCCATCGTCCAGGTCGCCATCGACAATGGCAAGCCGGTCCGCATCGGCGTGAACTGGGGGAGCCTCGACCAGAACCTCCTCACCGAGATGATGGACGCCAACGCGAAGAGCCGCGAGCCCCTCGACGCGCGCGAGGTCACGATGAACGCCATCGTGGAGAGCGCCATCCAGTCGGCGGAGCTCGCGGAGCAGACGGGGCTGCCCCACGACCGCATCATCCTCTCCGCCAAGGTCTCGGGCGTGCAGGACCTCGTGGACGTCTACCGCAAGCTCGCGCCTCGCTCGGACTATCCCCTGCACCTCGGCCTCACCGAGGCGGGCATGGGGAACAAGGGCATCGTGGCGAGCAGCGCGGGGCTGGCCATCCTCCTCCAGGAGGGCATCGGCGACACCATCCGCGTCTCGCTCACGCCCAAGCCGGGCGGCGACCGCACGGAAGAGGTGCAGGTCGCCCAGCAGATCCTCCAGTCCATGGGGCT
>JBKPDT010000315.1:0-4554 GCA_046728035.1 Candidatus Methylomirabilota bacterium
TCCCGCTCGCCCTCATCCCGCATCCCCTCGGGGGCATCCGCGAGGAGGAGGTCATCAAGAAGGCGGACCTCGTGATCGACGTCGTCGTCAAGGCGGTCACCCGATGAGCGTGGCCACCGGCCCCGCCGCCAGGACTTTCCGCGTGGAGGACTCGTACACCGACATCAACCGGCTCTATCAGGAGCGGGGATGGACGGACGGGCTGCCCATCGTGCCCCCCACCGAGGCCGCGGTGGCGGAGGTGCTCCGCTACACCGACCGCGCGCCGCGCGAGGTGATCGCGGTGCTGCCGCCGCGGCAGGGCGAGGCCACGGTGGAGCGGCTCGCCATCAATACCGTGCTGGCGGGCTGCCGGCCCGAGTACTTTCCCGTCGTCCTCACCGCCATCGAGGCCCTCGCCGATCCCGCCTTCAATCTGGACTCCATCCAGGCCACCACCCATCCGGTGGCGCCGATCCTGATCGTCAATGGGCCCATCGCGCGCGAGCTCGGCATCAACAGCGGCTACAACGCCTTCGGCCAGGGCTTCCAGGCCAATGTCACCATCGGCCGCGCCGTCCGCCTCATCCTCATGAACGTGGGCGGCGGGCTGCCCGGCACCGGCGACCGCGCCACCCAGGGCAGCCCCGCCAAGATCGCCTACTGCGTGGCCGAGAACGAGGAAGCCAATCCCTGGGAGCCGCTCCACGTCGAGGCGGGCCTTCCCCCCGACACGAGCACGGTCACCGTGAACGGCTGCGAGGGCCCGCACAATATCCAGGACCACTACTCCTACACCGGGCTCGGCATCCTCAAGGTGATCGCGGGGGCGATGGGGCAGGCCGGCAGCAACAACCTGCTCGGCGCGGGCACGCCGCTCCTGTCGCTCGGCCCCGAGCACGCCGCCACCATCGCGGGCGACGGCTACAGCAAGCGGCAGGTGAAGGAGTTCCTCTTCGAGCACGCGCGCTACCCCCTGCGGCTCCTCGGCGAGGAGTACCGCCACTACCTGGTGGAGCGGCGTAAGATCCCCGACGCGCCGGACACCATGGTGCCGATCGTCCGATCGCCCGACGACATCCTGGTGATCGTGGCGGGGGGCGCGGGCAAGCACTCGTGCTGGCAGCCCACCTTCGGCGATCAGACCCGCCCGGCCCGGCGGGTGATCAGCCGGCGCGACGGGACGCCGCTCGCGACGGTGCGGGAGCTCGCCCCCTGAATAGGCCGCTGACCGACGTCCCAACGAGGAGGAGCGCGTGACGATCTTCATCCGGATTACCGCCACGGCCGTCGCGATCCTGCTCGCGCTGGCTCCCACCGCCGGCGCGCAGGAAGTCGCCCTCAAGGTCGTCAGCGCCTTCCCGGAGAGCTCGCTCTACGTCAAGCGGCTGGAGACGTGGATCGCCAAGGCCAACGACGAGGGTAAGGGCGTTCTGCGCCTGAACTTCATCGGCGGGCCCAAGGCCGTCCCCACCTTCGAGGTCGGCAACGCGGTGCGCACAGGCGTGGTGGACGTGGCGATGTCCACCGGCGCCTTCTACACCAATGTCTTCCCGGAGTCGGACGCGCTCAAGCTCACCCGGATGCCCGTCGCCGAGCAACGGACCAACGGCGTCTTCGACTACATCAACCGGGTGTGGAACCAGAAGGGCAACATGCAGTACCTGGCCCGCATCGTCGAGCACCAGACCTTCCACGTCTACCTGAACAAGAAGATCGACAAGCCGGACCTCACCGGCCTCAAGATCCGCGTCACCCCGGTGTACCGCGACTTCTTCACCGCGCTGGGCGCCACCGTCATGCAGACCGCGCCCGGCGAGGTGTACACCGCGCTGGAGCGCGGGGTGGTGGACGGCTACGGCTGGCCCATCGGCGGGATCTTCGATCTCAACTGGCACGAGAAGACCAAGTACCGGGTCGACCCTGGCTTCTACGACGCCGAGGTGTCGCTGATCGTGAACCTCGACACGTGGAAGCGCCTCACCCCCGCCCAGCGCGACCACCTCGCCAAGCAGGCCCGCGCGCTCGAGGCGCAGAACGACTTCTGGAAGACGTACACGCAGGAGGAGACGAAGCGCCAGCAGCAGGCCGGCATCGAGGTCATCAAGTTCGAGGGCGCGCAGGCCCAGCAGTACCTGGACAAGGCCTACGAGGCGGCCTGGGCCAGCGTGCTCAAGGCCAGTCCCGAGCATGGCGCCAAGATGCGCGAGCTCTTCTCCAAGAAATAGCCGCCCGCATGCTCGGGCGCGCCTACCGGGGGCTGCTCCACGCGGGAGCGGTGGCGGCCGCGCTCCTCCTCGGCGTGCTGGCGCTCCTGGTGACGGGCGACGTCCTCGCCCGCAACGTGGGTCTCGGGACGCTGCCCTGGATCCTCGAGGTGTCGGAGTACGGTCTGCCGCTCGCCACCTTCCTCATCGCCCCCTGGCTCCTTCACCGGAACGAGCACGTGCGACTCGACGTGCTGCTCACCTCGCTGCCCCGCGGCCTGGCTCGCGCGCTCGACCGCTTCTCCGACGCGGTGGGGCTGGCCGTCTCCGTGGTGTTCGTGGTCTACGGCGCGCGGGCCGTCGCCAGCTCGGCGCAGCAGGGCTCCCTCGTCATCAAGTCGGTGGTCTTCCCGGAGTGGTGGCTCTACGCCCCCGTACCGGTCTGCTTCGCGGTCCTCGCCTTCGAGTTCGTCCGCCGGTTCTTCGCGACCGCCTCGCTGGGGGGCAGCGGGCCGCGCGCCTAGGGCCCTTTTCTTTCCATGGTCTGGTGGCTCGCCGCGAGCGTCCTGTTCGGGATCCTGTCCGGGCTCCTCGCCGCCGGCCTCCCCGCGGCGTTTGCCTTTCTCGGGATCAACGTGGTGGGGGCGTGGGTCTGGCTCGGCAAGGACGCCGGCCTCGTCCAGATGATCCGGAACGGCGTGGCGTCCATCGCGAGCTTCTCGCTCACGCCGATCCCGTTCTTCATTCTGATGGGCGAGGTCCTGTTCCACACTGGGGTGGCGATGAAGGCGATCGACGCCATCGACCGGATCATCGCGCGCGTGCCCGGGCGCCTCTCGGTGGTGGCGGTGGTGGCGGGGACGGTGTTCTCGGCCATCTCGGGCTCGACCATCGCCACGACGGCGATGCTGGGCAGCCTCCTGCTGCCCGAGATGCTCCGCCGCGGCTACCAGCCGGCCATGGCGATGGGGCCCATCATGGCCATCGGCGGCGTCGACATGCTGATCCCACCTTCCGCCCTCACCGTGCTCCTCGGCAGCCTGGGCGGCATCTCGATCTCCCGCCTCCTCCTCGCGGGAATCGTCCCCGGCGTGCTCCTCGCCGCCTCGTTCGTGGGCTACATCGTGGTCCGCACGGCGCTCGATCCGCGGCTCGCGCCCGCGTTCGCGCACGAGCCGGCGCGAGGCTGGCCGCGCTGGCGGCCGCTCGTGGTCTACGTGCTCCCCCTCGTCATCATCTTCGTGGTGGTGATCCTCGCCATGGCGGCGGGCTGGGCGACCCCGACCGAATCCGCCGCCCTCGGCGCGGTCGCCACCGTGTTGGTGACCGCACTGTATCGCGCGCTGACCTGGGACGGCCTCATGAAGGCGCTGCTGGGAACGGCGGGGATCTCCGGGGTCATCCTCTTCATCATCGTGGGCGCCACCACCTTCTCCCAGATCCTCACCTTCTCGGGCGCGACCAACGGGCTGGTGACGGCGGTGCGAGACGCCAAGTTCGGGCCCGCCGTCGTTCTCGGCGTCATGATGCTGATCCTGCTCGTGCTGGGCTGCTTCATCGACCAGGTCAGCATGATGCTGATCACACTGCCCTTCTTCATGCCGCTGGTGGAGATCTACGGCTTCGACCCGGTGTGGTTCGGCGTGCTGTTCCTGATCTGCATGCAGCTCGGGCTGCTCACCCCGCCCTTCGGCATGCTCCTCTTCACCATGAAGAGCGTGGCGCCCCGCTCCATCACGATGTCGCAGGTGTGCGGGGCAGTGACGCCCTACGTGGTGCTGGGGCTCGTGATGCTCGTGCTGGTGGGGATCTTTCCGTGGCTGGCCACCTGGCTTCCGGCGATGCTCATCGGGAAGTGAGGGCGCCGCGGCTCCTCACCGCGCAATCGGTACCGACCGTCGGCACCGCTTGGGCCGGTAGAAATTACCGGATTCACGGGCGCGCACCCTGGCGCGCGCCTTGTACGGACGGCAAAGCGCGGGGTTTCGGCCCCCTTCGCGTGGCATGCGTCTTGCCATCGTCTGCTACGAGGAGGAACCCAACATGAGCCTGAAGAAGCTTGTCGCAGTCATGTCCCTTTCGGCGCTGGCGGTCGCGCCGGCGGGTTGCGGAACCCTCGGCGGCACCGCGGTCGGCGCGGGCGCGGGCGCGGCGATCGGCGCGGGCACCGGCTACGGCGCCGGCAAGGGTGCGCTGATCGGCGCCGGCGTGGGCGCGGTGGGCGGCGCGATCTACGACATCACGAAGAAGAATTAGCAGAGTGGAACGGAGGACATCCATGAAGGCATTCGGTCTCACCATGCTCTCGCTCTCGCTGGTCGGGCTCTGCGCCGCGGGTCCCCTGGCCGCGCAGCAGACGACCCAGGCG
>JBKPDT010000316.1:0-29154 GCA_046728035.1 Candidatus Methylomirabilota bacterium
GGCAGATGCTGGGTGAAGAGCGTGATGCACTCGTAGTAGGTGCAGGGCATGCGCGTGAGGTCCGTGCCCCAGAACACGCGGCGCGGGCCGAAGGCGTCCACGAGCGACCGGATGGCGCCGTGGAGATCGCGGAAGGGATAGCCCTCGGCGGAGAGCGACGGCATCCCCGAGGCCTTCACCGCGATGTTCAGGTGCTTGGCCAGTGCCGTCACCTTGGGCAGCTCCTCGAACACCTGCGGCGCCTTGCCGCGCACGGCGAGGCCCACGTGATCGATGACCAGCTTGAGGCCCGGGTGCTTGCCCGCGATGCGATCGAGGTGGTCGAGGGCGCCGGGGACCAGCACCATGAGCGGGATGCCCGCCTTCTCCGCCGCCGGCCACAGCCAGTCGGCGGTGCCGTCGGTGAGGAAGTGGCGATAGTGCTCATTGTGGAAGGTGAAGCGCATCCCGAGCATGCCCGGCTGCTTCCGCCAGTCGGCGACCAGTGCGCGGCTGTTCGGGTCCCCGAGCGCGAGCCGGCCCATCACCGCGAAGCGGTCCGGATAGGAGCGCGCCGCCTCCAGGGCCATGTCGTTCCGGTCGCCCTCCCAGGAGGGCGGCACCAGGACCACGCGCTGCACACCAGCCAGATCCATCTGGAAGAGCAGCGTCTCCTTGAGGATCTGATAGGGCTTCTGCGCCTCCGCGGCGCGGCCGGGCGGCCACGGCCGATCGGGGGATTCCGCCGCCCAGAGATGCACCTGCGAGTCGATGATCTGCATGGTCACGCTAGGCCTCCACGCCTTCACGGCGATATTCGATGTAGTGCGCGGTCTCGTCGGCCACCGCCTTGCCGAACAAGGTCTCCACGACGTGAAACGCCATGTCGATGCCGGAGGCGACGCCGGCGGACGAAATGATCCCGTCGTCGACCACCCGGAGCCCACGCTCCACCTTCACGCCCGCGTTCAGCGACTCCAGCAGGTCGAGGGAGCCCCAGTGGGTCGTGGCCCGCCGGCCCTGGAGCATGCCTGCTTTGGCGTAGAGCAGCGAGCCCGTGCACACCGACGTCACCCGTCGCGCCGTCGCCGCGGTGCGGCGTATCCAGTCGAGCGCCTCGCGGCTCTCCATCAGGGCCCGGGTGCCGAAGCCGCCGGGCACGAGCAGCAGGTCGATGCGCGGCGCATCGGCGAAGCCGTGGTGCGGGACCACGCGGAGCCCCCCGGTGGCGGCGATCTCGTCGCGGGTCCGCGCCACCGTGAAGACGTGAAACGGCGCCGTGTCGTCCGTGCGCCGGGAGTCGACGCCCGGCGCGAGCCGGGTGCGCGAGAACACCTCGAAGGGTCCCGCGAAGTCCAGCACCTCCACCCCATCGAAGATCAGGATCCCCACGTTCCACTTGTCCATGCCACTGTCCTTTCTGGTCCCGGCTCTTCGCGCTCCGGCTCGAGCCGCAGGGCCTCGTGATCCACGCACGCCGCCTCCTGGCCCGCTATCCTAGCCTGGATGGCGGAGCCTGCGCGCGGGCGTTATAGTGCGCAGGCGGAGGATCCCATGCGAAAGACCGTCACCGGCACCGGCGGAATGCTTCTGCTCCAGACCCTCAAGGACGCGGGGGTGGAGTACCTGTTCACCAATCCGGGCTCCGCGGAGACCGGCATCTTCGCCGCGTTGGCCGAGACCGAAGATCCACGCTTGGTAGTCGGCAAGCACGAGGGCCTGGTGGCGGCGATGGCCGACGGCTACCACCGCGTGAGCGGCAAGGTCGGCGTCATCATCGCTCACGTCATGGGGGGCTCCTACCAGCTCGCGGGTCAGCTCTTCAATGCCCAGGTAGCGGGCTCGTCGCTGCTCGTCATCGCGGGCGACTGGATGTCCGAGCTCCAGGACTACCGGGGGCTCGCGCCCTTTCCCGGGCTCAGCCAGGCCGAGTCCATGCGCCCGCTCATGAAGGAGGCGCGCTGCGCCTACCAGGTGGGCGCGGACCCCGCGGCCATCACCGTCGCCACCACGCGGGCCCTCCGCGAGGCCACGACCTATCCCACCGGGCCCGTCTACCTCTCCATCAGCGCGGCGCTCCTCAACCGCGAAGGGCTCGAGGCGCAGATTGGCGAGGACGCCGGGTACCGGATCGAGGGGGTGGCGCCGGCGCGCGCGGAGAGCGTCGAGGCCCTCGCGCGCCGGCTCGGCGCGGCGCGCTGCCCGGTGCTGATGTTCGGCGACGACGTCTGGCGTCAGGGCGCGCAGGCGGAGGCGGTGGCGCTGGCCGAGCTCCTGGAGGCGCCGGTCTTCGCGAGCCGTCAGATCTTCCCCAACTTCCCCTCGCGCCATCCCCTCTTCTGCGGCGGCTATCCCGTGTCCGCGGAGTTCCGCAAGGCGAGCGGGCTCGAGCCGGACCTGATCTTCCTCGTCGGCTGCCAGGGTGTGCACGGTGCCGTCGGCGAGCCGAGCGTCATGCAGGTTGGCCCGAACCCGCTCCTCATGGGCCGCCACTATCCGCTCGACGTCGCCGTCCAGTGCGAGCTGCGCGGAACCCTGCGCGATCTCACGTCGTCGCTGACGCGCCTCCATGCCTCCGACCAGGTCGCGGGCTGGAAGCGCCAGCGCGACAAGGTGCGCGCCTACGCCTCGCTCCTGATCAACCGCGAGGAGGATCTCGTCCGCGAGCACGAGCACGACGCCACCGTGCATCCGGCCGTGCTGGAGGCGCACCTGGCCGAGCTGCTCCCGCGAACGACCATGATGGTGCAGGAAAGCTCCACCGCCCGCGCCACTCTCCTGCCCTTGGGCCACGGCGGCATGGCGTGGACGCGCAGCGGCGGCGGCTCGCTGGGCTTCGGCGTGGGCGCGGCCATCGGCGCCAAGATCGCGGCGGGGCGCGAGCGGCCGGTGGTGCTGCATCTGGGGGACGGCGCGCTGACCTACAGCGCGGCGGGCTTCTGGTCCATGGCCCGCTACAATACCGCCGTCCTCACCGTGGTGTCGAACAACGAGACCTATCAGATCGTGCGCCACAACTGGGCCCGCCAGATGCCGGACACCAAGATGGTGCGGGAGAGAAAGTATCCCGGGCTCCATCTCGGCGGTCCCGCTACCGACTACGTGGGGCTCGCGCGCGCTCAGGGAGTGGACGGCGAGCATGTGACCACGGTGAAGGAGCTCGAACCCGCTCTCCGGCGCGGCGTGGAGAAGATCACGCGCGAGAACCGGCCGTATCTTCTCGACGTGAAGGTGGCCCAGGAGGGCGTCGGCGCGGACGCGACCTGGACCGAGCACTGGCAGATGTAGCCACGTCATGCTGGAGATCAAGCGACTCGGAGAGCAGATCGGCGCGGAGATCCACGGCGTCGACGTCAAGACGCTTGACGACGCGGGCTTCGCGCCCATCTACCGCGCGTGGCTCGATGCCAACGTGGTGGTGGTGCCGGGCCAAGAGCTCGCGATCGAGGACTTCCTGCGCTACAGCCGCCGCTTCGGGGTGGTGGTCCCGCATCCGTCCAAGATGACCCGCCACCCCGAGCACCCGGAGATCACCGTGCTCGGCGTGAACAAGTTCGGGCCGGACCGCGCTCTCGACATGGCCATTTACCGGCGGGGAGCGGAGGGCTGGCACACCGACGGGGCCTACGACGAGGAGCCGTTCAAGGCCACCCAGCTGTACGCCCTCGCGGTGCCGAGCACGGGCGGCGACACCCTCTTCGCCAGCATGTACGCGGCGTACGACGCCCTTCCCCCGCGCTTGAAGGTACGTTTGAATGGCCGCAAAGGCGTCTTCACCTACGGCGGCCGCAAGAAGGCCACCGCGCTGCTGAACGAGGAGGATCGGGACTGGACGCCCGTGCTCCATCCCATCATCCGCGTCCATCCCGAGACGGGGCGCAAGGCCCTCTACTTCGATCCGGGCAAGATCCTGCGCATCGAGGGGTTGGAGGAGGCGGAGAGCGACGCGATAATTGATGAGCTGACTGCCCAGATGATTGTTCCCGAGGGTTGCTACCGCCACCGCTGGCGCAAGGGCGACATCGTCATCTGGGACAACCGCTGCTCGTACCACCGCGCGGCGGGCGACTATCCACCCGAGGAAGACCGCATCCACTGGCGGGTTTCGATCAAGGAGCGGACATGACCATCGTCGCAGGCATGCTGACGCAGGAGGCGGACGGGATTCCCGGCTATATGGCGCGCCCCGAGGCCGCGGGCGCGCGGCCGGGCGTGCTGATGGTGCACCACGCCCACGGCGTCACCGGCGACTACAAGATCGACGCGTATCGTCTCGCCCAACTCGGCTTCAACGTCCTCGTCCCCAATCTGTTCAACATGTTCGGGATTCCGGGCACGAATCATATCGGCATGGGCGCCGATCTTCAGGCCAAGCATGGAGACGAGGAGTTCCTGGGCAAGATGGACGAGGCCTGGCAATACCTCACGGGGCGGATGCGCTCGGATCCCGCGCGCACCGCCTGCATCGGGCACTGCATGGGTGGCCGGCTCCTCATTCCCTTCGCCGCCGACCATCCGCAGGTCCGCGCCATCGTCCTCTATTACCCGTCCGTGCGCGACGAGCCCGAGACCTCGCATCGGCCCCGCCACGCGTTCCATCTCGCGAAGACGCTCAGGTGCGCTTCGCTCGTCTTCTGCGGCGGGCTGGACTACATCGCGACGCCGGCCATCCAGGGGCCGCTCTGGCAGGCCTTCACCGCGAACGGCCAGCCGGTGGAGTGGCACTTCTTCTCCGACGCCAACCACGGCTTCCGCCACCCCGACAATGCCGGCTTCCAGCCCCACTACGCCGACCTCGCCTGGCCGCTGGTGACCGACTTCCTGCAGCGCCGGGTGTGAGGGCAGCAGGGGGGGAGCGCCCGGCGGCCGAGGGGGCTGCTGCGCTAGCGGTTAGGGGGTACGGGGACCCAGGGCTCCGGGCAGGCCGGAACGTACGGGTAGTAGGCCTGCGCGCTGGGGCAATAGTACCAGTACCCGGTCGCCTCGGGCTGGATGTAGACCGGTACCGACTGGACGACCGGCGGTGGAACGTAAATGTAGCTGGGCCCCCAGAAGACGTGCCCGCCGAACCGGTGATGGGACCCATGGAATCGGCCACCGTGATGTCCGTCGAGGCGATGGTGACCGTGGAATCGGCCGCCGTGATGTCCGTGGAACCCGTGTGAGCCGTGGAAGCCGCCGCCCCGCCCGCCGTGGAACCCGTGGCCCGCGCCGCCGGAGCCCCGCCCGCCGCCCCGTCCATCGGCGTGTCCGATCGCCGCCCACCCGAGCAGCAGGACGAGCCCGAGGGCCAACGCCACGCGATACGGTTTCATGACCATGAGACGCATACCAGGCTACGACCTATTCACCCCGGAGGCCAGCGCCCGTCGTGTGACGAGCTCGGCGATCCACCGGGATCTTGAGCGGTCGGCCGCTGGTACGGTAGCTTGTGCAGGCGGCCATCCTTCATGATCGCGAGCAGCGTGTCCGGCCGCTGTAGGCGCTTGATGTCGGCGAGCGGGTCGCCGTCGACGAGCAGGAGGTCGGCGAGGTAGCCGGGCCGGACCTGGCCTAGCTCGTCCCCGCGTCCCATGATCTCGCCGCCCAGCCGGGTGGCGGCGACGAGCGTCTCCATCGGTGTGAAGCCGAGGAGGTCCACGAACAGCAGGAGGTCGCGCGCGTAGGTGCCGTGCGGGTTCCACGCGAAGCCGTAGTCGCCGCCCGGCAGCACCCGGATCCCGCGCTTGCGCATCTGGCCCATGGTCTCCACGGCGATCTCGAGCTCGCGCACAAGCCCGTGCTCCCGCGCCATCTCCGGCGTGAACCCCCACTCGCCGGCGGCGTGGCAGGCCTGGTAGGTGAGGCCCAGAGCGGGGGCCACGAAGCACCGGTCGCGCCGGGCTTCAAGGAGATCGAGCGCCTCCTCGTCCGCGAAGGTGGCGTGATAGATGATGTCGATGCCGTGGCGCACGCACATCTTGACCGACTCCGCGCTGCGGGCGTGCGCGCACATGCGCACGTCGGCGGAGCGGGCGACCTCCATCGCCGCCGCCACCTCGGCGTCGCTCATCACCGCACGCTCGAACCGGCTGTTGCGGGGGCCGGTGTCGCCCGAGAGGTTGAGCTTGAGCAGATCCACGCCCTCCCGCACGAGCAGGCGGCAGGCCTTCCGGACCTCGTCGGGCCCGTCGACCACCCAGGAAAACGTCGGCGTCTCCATGTGGGGTAGGTGCAGCGCGTTGTCGTCTCCGAGCCCGCTGGTCACCGTGAGCTCCGGGCCGTTGGCGAGGTAGCGCGGGCCGGGGATGCGGCCGGCCTCGATCTCGTTCCTGACCACGACGTCGAGCCGGGGCTTGGCCGCGGCGGCGGACAGCACGCTCGTGTACCCGGAATCCAGCATGGTCCGGGCATTGCGCACGGTGACGAGGATGTGCTCTTCGGGAGGCAGGCGGGTGAAGTCGGAGTTCCGGGCGGCGTCGGGATAGCTCACGTGGCCGTGGGGCTCGATCAGCCCGGGCATGAGGGTGGCGCCGGCGCCGTCGATGACGCGCGCGTCCCCGCGCGGCAGGCCGCCTCCACGCTGTACTGCCACGATGCGCTGGCCGTCCACCAGCACGTCGCCCGCGAAGGGCGCGGCGCCGCTACCATCGAGGATGCTCGTGTTGATGAAGAGCGTCCGGTCCATCGTGTCCTCCTGAGCGCTAGCCCTTGATCCCCAGCAGGGTCGCCGCGGTCCCCCCCAGCATCGCCACGCGCTCGGCGTCCGAGAGGCCGGGAGTCCCGAGGATGTGGTCCACGGACGTGTCCGTCCACGGATAGGGGTAGTCTGTCCCCATCACGATCTGGCCCGCCCCCACCTCCGCCGCCAGGTGCCGCAGCGCCTCCCCGGTGAACACGATGGAGTCGTAGTACATCTGGCGGAGATACTCCGTGGGCTTCTTCTTGAGTGTGCCCGTGATGCGGTCGGGGAACGTCGTCAGGATCGCGTCGGACCGCGCCCCGTACGACGGGAGATAGCCGCCGCCGTGCGCCGCGCAGATCTTGAGCCCGGGGAAGCGGTCGAGGGTGCCCTCGAAGATCAGGTGCGAGAGCGCGATCGTCGTCTCCAGCGGGTTCCCGATCGTGTTGGTGAGGACCCCGTTGCCCTTGAGCCGTGTGGTTGCCTCGAGCTCTGCCGTGCCCTGGGGATGGACGAAGATCACCGCCCCAAGCGCCTCCGCTTTCCCCCAGAAGGGGTGGAAGCGCGGGTCGGACAGCTCGGCGCCGTCCACGCTGCCCCCGACGGCGGCGCCGCGGAGACCGTATTTCTTCATGCCTTCCTCGAGCTGCTCGGCGGCGAGGTCCGGGTGCTGGAGCGCCACGGAGGCGAAGGCCACGAAGCGGTCCGGGTGCGCCGCGCAGGCCTCGGCCAGCGACTCGTTCTGCATCTGGATGAGCTTCCTGGCGAGGTCGCGGTCGGCCTTGTACCAGTAGGGATTGATGCTGAGCGCCTCCACGTCGATGCCCTGCTCGTCCATCGCGCGGAGGCGATCCTCGGGCCGCGCCATGAGGAGCGCGTCGGTCGCGAACTTGAGGCCCATGAGCGCCATCGCCGCGGGCAGACCGCAGTGCGCGTGCACGTCCACCGTCTTGACGCGCCGGCCGCTCACCACCACCTCGCGCCGCCGGCCCTTGGTCTGCGGCTGCGCGCCCGATGGGCCGCAGCCCACGAAGGCGACGCCGCCTTGCCCGCTCCCGCTCATGCGCTCCTCCGGTACACGCGGACAACGCGGGGCCCGATGGTGGTGGCGACCTGATGCACGCCGATGTTCCGCCGCCGCGCCACCTCGTCGATGGTGATCTCGGCGTCGCCCTGCCGGCCGATGACGACGACCTCGTCGCCGACCTGCGCGTCCGGGATCGCGGTGAGGTCGATGCGTGTGTGCTCGAGCGACGGCGTGGCGAGGATGGGCGCCGGCCGCCCGCGCACGAGCACCCGGTCCGCGTGGAGCCACAGGAGCCCGTCGGCGAGGCCCATGGGGATGACGCCCAGCCGCATGGGCGCGGTCACGGGGAACGGCGCCGCTTCCGCGAAGCGCTCGCGCGGGCTGATCTCCTTGAGCGCGATCACGCGCGTGGTGAGCGCGTGGAACGTCTTGCGCAGCGGCTCCGGCGCCATCTCGTCCTTGAACGTCATGCCGTAGAGCATGCGTCCGGGATCGACGGCATTGAGATAGCTCTGGGGGTAGCGCAGCACGTAGGGCGAGGAGGCGAGCAGGCGCACCGGCACGCGGATGCCGCGCGCCTCCAGCTCGTCCACCACCGCGGTGAAGCGCCCGAGCTGCCAGTCCGCGTAGGCGGGATCGCCGCCTGCCGGCGCGTGCGGATGCGCGCAGAGCCCGCCCAGGCTGAGCTGCGGCAGCTCCAGCATGGCGGTGACCAGCTTCACCGCGCCCTCCGGCAGCACGCCCAGGCGCTCGAGCCCGACGTCGATCTTCACGAACAGCTCGCACGGCTCCCGGGCCGCTTCCGCGTAGGCCCGCGCGCCCTCGAGATCCACGACTGTGGGCGTCAGCTTGTGCGCGAGCGCTTCCGACGCGGCCTCCGGCAGCGAGTTCGGATAGACGAGGATGGGGGCGGTGATGCCGCGCCGGCGGAGGCGAACGCCCTCGCCGAGATCGGCCACGCCGAGGGCGTCCGCGCCGTTGGCGAGGAACGTCTCGCCCATCTCCACCGCGCCGTGGCCGTAGCCGTCGGCCTTGATGACGGCGTAGATCTTGCGCTCGGGGCCCACCATCTGGCGGGCTACGCGGACGTTATGGGCGGCGGCGTCGAGGTCGATCTCGAAGATGGTGGGCCGTGGGGGAAGCATGCAAGGACTATGAACCCGGGCCGCGCGTTTCTCAAGGCGGCTTTCTCCCGTGGGTTCGTCGTGCTAACGTCGCCGCCATGACGACACCGCTGACGCCCGCCGCGAAGTCCGAGCTGACGCCGACCGGGAAGCTGCGGGTCGGGCTGAACCACGGGAACTTCCTCCTCGTCACCCCCGGCTCGTCCGCGACGGACCCAAAGGGGGTGGCGCCCGACGTGGCGCGCGAGCTGGCCAAGCGCCTGGGCGTGCCGGTGGAGTTCAGCAAGTTCGACACCGCGGGCAAGCTGGGCGACGCGGTGCGCGAAGGCGTGTGGGACGTGGCCTTCCTCGGCGCCGAGCCGCAGCGCGCCGCGGAGATCGCCTTCACCGCCGCGTACCTCGAGATCCCCGCGACCTATCTGGTGCCCGCGGGCTCGCCCATCCGCTCGGTCGCCGAGGTGGACCGCGAGGGTGTCCGCATCGCGGTGGCCGACAAGAGCGCCTACGAGCTCTGGCTCTCCCGCAACATCAAGCACGCCAAGCTCATGAAGACGCAGGGCATCGACGCCTCCTTCGATCTCTTCGTGAAGGAGAAGCTTGAGGCGCTCTCTGGCCTCCGGCCACGGCTGATCTCCGACGTGAAGAAGCTGCCCGGTGCGCGCATCCTCGACGGGGTCTTCACGGCGGTGCAGCAGGCGATCGGGACCCCCAGGAAGAACACCGCCGCCGCGGCGTACCTCACCGGCTTCGTGGAGGACGTGAAGGTCTCGGGCTTCGTGGGCGAGGCCATCACGCGCAACAAGTCCGAGGGCGTGACGGTCGCGCCCCGGACGTCCCGCTAGCCCGGCGCGCCCGCCGCATGCACGACACGGGTCCCGGGCGTCCCGACGCCGACGAGTGCCTGCCGTACTACTTCCAGTACATCGACCTCGTCCCCGACGGGCACGTGCTGGAGATCCTCGAGCGCCAGATCGGCGAGAGCGCGGCGTACCTCGCCGGCTTCACAACAGAGCAGGCGCTCCGGCGCGAGGCCCCGAAGGAGTGGAACGCCGTCGAGATCGTCGGACATCTGGTCGATGTCGAGCGCACCTTCGGCTATCGCGCGCTACGCATCGCGCGCGCCGATCCCGTCATGTGGACCCAGGTCGAGTTCGGCGACTGGGCGGCGGTCGCCAACTACGAGGCTCGCCCGCTCGGCGACGTCGTGACCGAATACGCGGCGGTGCGGGCGGCGTTCGTCGCGTTCCTGCGCGGGCTGGACGCGGCGGCCTGGGCGCGTCGCGCCCCGGCGGACTGGACCCTTCGCAGCGTGCGCGCCATCGTCTACGCCATGGCCGGCCACGAGCTACATCACCTGGCGGACATCCGCCGGCAGCACGGCGGTTCGTTGTCAGGAGCCGACAGCCCTCGGCTCCCTCAGGCGCGGCGATAGCGCGCCGGCACCTCGAACTTGAAGAAGCGCGCGGCGTTCCCGCCGAGCACTTTCGCGCGCGCCTCGTCCGTGAGCCCGCTCATCGTCCGCTCGATCGCCTCCGCCGAGTGCGGCCATGTCCCCTCGTGATGCGGGTAGTCGTTGCCCCACATGAAGCTGTCGACGAGGTGGAAGCGCTCGGCGAGGGTAAGGCCGACGGGATCCTCCTGGAACGATGCGAAGCCATGCATGCGGAAGTACTCGCTGGGGAGATGCTTGAGCTTGGGCCGGACCCAGAAGTGATGTTTCCGATAGGCCTCGTCCATGGCCTCGAGCACCCAGGGCAGCCACCCGATGCCCGCCTCGATGGTGGCGAAGCGGAGCCCGGGGAAGCGCTCGAGCACTCCGGAGGCGCAGAGGTTGGCCACCGGCTCGACGGTGGGGGCCAGCGAGTGCGACACGTAGTTGATCACGGCGCCCCCGTTGCCGCGTGACGCGCGCGGATCGCGTCCCGTCGAGATGTGGAACGTGATCGGCAGACCCGTGTCCTGGATGGTGGCCCACAGGGGATCGAAGAGCGGCAGGTTGTAGTTCGGGTGGTCGATGTCGTGCGCGCCCCAGACGGGCTTGCACGGCAGGGTGAGGGCGCGGAAACCCACCTTGGCCACGCGCTGCACCTCGGCGATCGAGCCCTCGAGATCCGCGGTGGCGATCGCGGCCACCGGCGAGAGGCGATCGTTGTACGGCCCGAAGGTCTCCCACGCCCACTCGTTGAACACGCGGCACTGGGCCTGGGCGAACACCGCATCGGGCGTCGCCCACATGGAGAGCCCCTTGTTCGGGAAGATCACCTCGGCGTCGATCCCGTCGCGGGCGTGATCGCGCAGCCGCTCGAGGGGGTCGGCGCCGGCCTGCTGGCGGAGCTGATCCTCGCCCTCCATCTCGTGGACGCGCAGCCGATCCGGCCGGTGCCCCTCGGACACGCGCCACTTGACGCCGTTGGCGTCGGTGATCACCCGCGGGAGGCGGTCGCGGTACTTCGCGTCGATACGCTCCGCCCAGAGGTTCGAGGGCTCGTTGGCATGGCAGTCGGCGGAGACGATGAAGTACTTGTTGGGATCGTCGGGCCGCGCGGTGCGGGTCCAGCCGGCATGGCCCGGCGACTCCAGCCGCCACAGGTTGGGGGCGTTGATCTCGAGCTGACTCATCTCCGGCTCCTTTCCACAGGGCGCCACTGCACCAGCGTGAATGGGACCTTTGCGTCGTCGTGCGGCTCGAAGACCGCCTCGACCGGCGTGCCGATGGTCACGACCTGACGGGGATCGCCCAGCAGGTTGCCGAGCATGCGGACGTTGCCGGCATGAGGCAGCTCGACCAGCGCCACCAGATAGGGGCCATGCGCCTTGAGCGCGGGGTGCACGGGATGCCAGGCGCGCTCCCAGGAGTAAATGCTCCCGCGGCCCTCCACGCGCGTCCAGCCCACGTCGAAGGACAGGCACGCGTGGCACATCCACTCCGGGCCCCACTGCCACGCGCGGCACTGATTGCAGCGCTGCACCAGCAGCTCGCCCCGGCGCGTGCCCTCCCAGTACGGGCGGTCGAGGCCGTCGGGCTCGGGCACCGGCGCCGGCAAGCCCGCGGGCAGGTAGTACGTGGCCGTCGTCACAGCGTGGCCTCCGAGCCGAGGATCAGGCTCGACACCGGCGTGACCATGGGCCCCGAGATCACCATGGACACCGCCGCCTCGGGCACCTGGCCGGTGGACTCGCCGCGGAGCTGGCGCACCGCCTCGATCACCAGCTCGAGCCCGTGCATGTAGCACTCGGCGAGATTGCCGCCGCTGGTGTTGAGCGGGAGACGCCCGCTTGGCGCCAGAAGATTGTCCACCACGAGGAAGTCATTGGCCTCCTCCGGCGTGAAGAAGCCGTGCTCCACCAGGCTCATGAGCACGCCCCCCGTGAAGTTCTCGTAGCTCTGCACCACGTCCACGTCCGAGGGGCGGAGGCCCGCCATCTCGTAAAGCTGCGGCGCCACCGTGGTGAAGGACGAGGTCGCGTAGAGCGGCGCATTGTGGGCGCGCGCGGCATTCCGGTATTCGGATCCCTGCGCGGCGCCGAGGAGATAGGCGGGGCGGGGCCTGAGATCGCGTGTCCGCTCCGCGGAGACGATGACGAGCGCGGCGGCGCCGTCGTTTTCCATGCAGCAGTCGAAGAGGCGGAAGGGCTCCACGATCCAGCGCGAGGCATCGTAGGCTTCCGGGGTCAGGGGCCGACCGTGCATGACCGCGCGAGGGTTCGCTTGCGCGTGGTGATAGGACGCCAATGCGATGGCCCGCTGCGCGCCCGTCTCGATGCCGTGGTCGTGCATGAAGCGCATCACCCGCATGGCGAAGCGCTGGGCGGGGGAGATGAGGCCATAGGGGAAGGTCATGGCCTGCTCGCCGGACACCGTGCCCACCGGTGGCGCGGCGCCGAAGCGCTGGAACTGGCCCTGGGCGAGGGCGCGGAACACCACGACGCAATCCGCGATGCCACCCGCCACCGCCGCCGCGGCGTTCGCCACCGCGGCCGACCCGCCGCCCCCACCGCCGCCCCACTGCATGTTGGAGAAGCGCAACGCGGGCAGGCCCAGGGCGGCGGCGATGCGGGATGGGTCGTTCCGATCGTTGCTGTAGGACGCGAACCCGTCCACCTGGCGCGGATCGATTCCGGCGTCCGCGCAGGCGGCCAGGATCGCGCGCACCGCCAGCTTGAACTCGGATTCGGGCGCCTGGCCGTGCTTGTAGTACGGGGTCTCGCCGATCCCGGCAATAGCCGCGGCGCCCCTCAACGTTCGCTCCTTCATGCCCGTGCCGTCAGGCCAGGAACTCGCCGACCATGCGCGCCACCGCCTGCGGCTGCTCCGCCTGCGGCGCGTGCCCGGCGTCCGCCACCGTCTGGAGGCGCGCGCTGGGAATGCGCTGGGTGAACTCGTCGGCGTACCCCGGCGGCACGATCCGGTCGTCCTTGCCCCAGACGAGCAGCGTGGGCGCGGTCACGCGGTGGATGCGCTTCTTGAGCCCCTTGTCGGGAATGGGCCAGATGAACTTTCCCGTCGCCCCCATGGCCCACATGAGCTTGACTCGCGCGGCGGCCGCTGCCTCCGGCGGCTCCGTGGGACCGATCATCTGCTTCGCCGCTTCGCCGGCGGGATCGCGGAACACCCATGCGGGCATGTCGGGGGGATTCACCATCATCCAGTTCTTCACCGGCTCGGCATCTCTCCAGAATCCCAGAGGCGCGATCAAGGCGAGGCGCTTCACGCGTCGCGGGTACGCCGCGGCCATCTCGCAGGCCACCATGCCGCCAAACGAGTGTCCCACCACCGCCACCTCGTCCAGCTTGAGGGCGGTGAGCAGCTCCTCGTGACAGAGGATCAGGTCCCAGAGGTTGTCGAGGTGATAGATGTCGTCGTGGGCGCCCGGTGACGTGCCCGGATGCTCCGGCGCATACACGGTGAAGCGCTCGGCAAGAGCCTGGAGGAAGGAATCCCAGGTGAGGCCCCAGGGGCCGTGGTAGTAGACCAGCGGCGGACCCGCGCCGTCCGACAGCACGCGCACGCGCACACGGTTCTGCCAGACGCTGAGCGTCTGCTCGCGGGTCATGCCCGGCCCGCCGCGCCCGCGGGGACGGCGGCGGGCGCCGTGTCGCGGAGCCCGGCCGGCCACCAGTGATTCACCCAGCCCTCGTCGTTCCAGCTGCCGCGCAGCTCCGGGAGGACCTTCCGGGCGAACAGATCCATGTTTTCCAGCGTCAGCTCGTGGGGCATGGAGCCGATCTGCAGCAGCACCATGAGATTCCCCACGTTGAGGCCCCTGATGACCTCTTCCTTCAGGCGATCGCGCACGGTGGCCGGGCTACCCGAGATCACGTAGCCCTTCTCCACGAAGTCGCGGTAACGGAGCGTCTTCGGATCCACCGCAAGGCGTATGGGCTTGGCAATGGCGGACACGAGGCTGCGGTAGTCCTGATTGCCCGGAGGTGAGAGGAACTGGGGCGGCCAGTGCAGGCACTTGTGATAGAAGTACTCGACGTGCCGGGCGTACTTCTCCTCGGCCTTGGCGTCGGTGTCGGCCACCGTGACGAGCTGAAGGAAGCCCGCGCGATACGGGTTGGCGTCCTTGCCCCGGTCCGTCACCACCTGCCAGTACGCGTCCATCATCGACTTCGCCGCCTTCGCGCCCGAGTAGCTCAGGAAGCAGTAGCAGACGTTGTGCTCCACGGCGAAGTCGAAGGTGCTGATGCTCCCCGAGCCGGGCACCCACACCGGAGGATGCGGCTGCTGGATGGGCCGCGGCCAGAGGTTCACGTTGGCGAGCTGGTAATAACGTCCATTCCAAGCAAAAATCTCGCGCGCCTGCCACGCCTTCAGGGTCAGCGCGAAGGCCTCGCGGTAGCGCTCGCGGTGCTCCATGGGCGTGATGCCGTAGCAGAAGTTGACGTCCATGGGGCTGCCGAGGGGGAGGCCGGCGACGAGGCGCCCGCCGCTAATGCAGTCCAGCATCGCGTACTCCTCGGCGACGCGGATGGGCGGGTTGGACGTGGGCAGGGTAGCCCCCATCTGGACGATGGCGACATTGCTCCCGTTGGTCGCCTTGGCGAGCACCGCGCCCATGATGTTGGGGCTCGGCATGAAGCCGTAGGCGTTCTGGTGATGCTCGTTGGTGCAGACGCCGTCGAACCCCGCCCTCGCCGCGAAGAGGAGCTCGTCGAGCGTCCAGTTATAGTACTGGCCGACCCGGCGCGCGTCGGCGAGCTCCCACCACGGCGGCGTCACCCAGACAGATTCATACCGCTTCTCGAAGTCGGCGGGCAGCTCCCGGTGCGGCATCAGGTGAAACGCACTGATCTTCATGGACTCTCCGGTTTCCGCGCCGCCCTTCCCGCGTCGCGGGGCGGCACTGCGTAGGGATGGCCCCGATTCTATACCAGGGCACGGCTTGACACCCGGTCGCGGCGCGGGCAACGTCGTGAAGGCATGAGTGGACGCCAGCGCAAGACCGCCGCGAGCCCCCGCCGGGCGAGACGGCGGGCCGCGCGGACGCCCGTCGACCGGCTGCGCGCCATCTGCCTGGCGCTGCCCGACACCACCGAGAAGGTGGCGTGGGGCGAGCCCACGTGGCGCGTGCGGGGACGGCTCTTCGCCCAGCTGGACGATCACCATCACGGCGCCGAGCATCTCGCGGTGTGGCTACCCGCGCCCCTGGGGGAGCAGGAGGCCTTGGTCCAGAAGGACCCCGCGCGCTTCTTCAGGCCGCCGTACGTGGGGCCGCGCGGCTGGGTCGGCGTGCGGATCGACGGGCGGCCCAACTGGGCGCAGGTGATGACCTTGGTCGAGCAGGCGTATCGGCAGGTGGCCCCCCGCGTGGGGAGGAGGCGGAGGAGGAATGGTGGTGGCTGACGCGGAGGCGCAGACGTTCGACGCGGTGATCGTGGGGGCGGGCTTCGCCGGCCTCTACGCGCTCCACCGCCTGCGCGGGCTCGGGTTGTCGGCACGGGTCTTCGAGGCCGGCAAGGGCGTCGGCGGCACCTGGTACTGGAACCGCTATCCCGGCGCCCGCTGCGACGTCGAGAGCATGGACTACTCGTACTCGTTCTCGGACGACCTCGAGCAGGAATGGACGTGGACGGAGCGGTACGCCTCCCAGCCGGAGATCCTCACCTACATCAACCACGTCGCGGACCGATTCGACCTGCGCCGGGACATCCGGCTCGAGACCCGCGTGACCGCTGCCGTCTTCGACGAGGCGGCGAGCCGCTGGGAAGTCCGGACGGACCGCGGCGACCGCGTGTCGGCGCGGTTCTGCATCATGGCGACCGGATGTCTGTCCGACGCGCAGGTGCCGGACTTCGAGGGCCTCGAGACCTTCGTGGGGAAGTGGTATCACACCGGGAGCTGGCCGCACGAAGGCGTGGACTTCACGGGGCAGCGGGTCGGCGTCATCGGAACGGGCTCTTCCGCCATCCAGTCCATCCCCATCATCGCCAAGCAGGCGGCCCACCTCTTCGTCTTCCAGCGGACGCCGAACTTCAGCATCCCCGCACGGAACGCGCCCATGGACCCCGAGTACCAGCGGGGGTGGAAGGCGAGGTACGCCGAGCATCGGCGCGAGGCGCGCGAGTCCCGCGTCGGGTTCGTCGTCGAGCGCAACGAGCAGTCGGCGCTGGCGGTGTCACCGGAGGAGCGGCGCCGCGAGTACGAGGCCCGCTGGCGCCGCGGCGGCCTGGGCTTCAACGCCACGTTCGCGGACCTCCTGACCAATCAGGAGGCGAACGACACCGCCGCCGAATTCTTCCGGGCCAAGATCCGCAGCATCGTGCGCGACCCCGCGGTGGCCGATCTCCTGACGCCCCGGCACTATCCCCTCGGCACCAAGCGGCTCTGCGTCGACACCGCCTACTACGAGACCTACAACCGCGACAACGTCACGCTCGTCGACGTGCGCAAGGCGCTCATCGAGGCCATCACGCCGGAGGGCCTGCGGACGCGCGACGCCGCGTACGCGCTCGACCGCATCGTGTTCGCCACCGGCTTCGACGCGATGACCGGCGCCCTGCTGAAGATCGACATCCGCGGGCGGGGCGGCCTGACCCTGCAGCAGAAATGGGCCGAAGGGCCGCGCAGCTACCTCGGCGTCACCGTGGCCGGCTTCCCCAATTTCTTCACCATCACCGGCCCCGGCAGCCCGTCCGTGCTCAGCAACATGATCGTCTCCATCGAGCAGCACGTGGACTGGATTGCCGATTGCCTCGCCGACCTGCGGTCAACGAGGCGCGGCGCCATCGAGGCCGCCCGCGAAGCGGAGGAGGCGTGGGTGGCGCACGTCAACGAGGTGGGGCACCTCACGCTCTATCCCCGCGCGAACTCCTGGTACATGGGCGCGAACATCCCCGGCAAGCCGCGCATCTTCATGCCCTACGTGGGTGGCGTGGGAACGTACCGCCAGAAGTGCGATGAGGTGGCGGCCAATGGCTACGAAGGGTTCACGCTGAGCGGCCACTGGTGAGATGGGGCGCGTCATGACGTCCGGACGGCTCGCCGCCCTCAGCCTGGGCATCGCGATCGGCGCCGTCGCCGCCTATCCGCTCCTCTTCCGCATCGCGATGGTGCGCAACCATCCCGAGGGCTACGTGGTCGCGTGCGCGCTGGCGACGGCGCTGGCGGCACTGGCCGTGGTCCGCGCGCGGGCCCGGCGCTGGCCCGCGTGGGTCGCGCTGGGGCTGTCGAGTCTCCTGCTCGTCGCCGGCGCTTGGTTCAACTTCGTCGCCGCGCGGGTGCCGGACACGCCGACCGCGCTGCGGGTCGGGGAGCGGGCGCCCGACTTCACGCTGCCCGACGCGGCCGGCCGGCCGGTCTCGGTCGCGGACTATCGCGGCAAGAAGCCCGTCGTGCTCGTCTTCTACCGCGGCTACTGGTGACCGTTCTGCATGGCGGAGCTCCAAGGTCTTGGAGCCCAGCTGTCGGAGGCCGAGCAGGCCGGCGTCGAGATCATCGCCGTCTCACCCGATCCCAACGAGCAGAGCCAGAAGGTCGCCGAGGGACTGCGCCTGGGCTACCGCTTCCTCGCCGATCGCGACCTCGCGGTGGCGCGCCGCTATGGCCTGGTGCACGCGGGCGGCGGGCCGGACGGCCAGGACGTGCCGCGCCCTGCGACGGTCGTGCTGGATCGCGATGGCGTCGTGCGCTGGTTCTCGGTCAGCCGGAACTTCCAGGTCCGGCCCGATCCGGGCGACGTCCTCCGCGCCATCCGCGCGCTCTAGCTCGCCGATGAGCGACACCCTCGTGTTCCTGGTCAACTATGGCTACGTGATGCTCTACGCCTTCGTGCTGATGGAGCAGATCGGTCTTCCCATCCCCGCGGTGCCGATCCTGCTCGGCGTGGGGGCGCTCGCGGGTGGTGGGCAGATGAGCCTGGCGGTGTCGCTGGTCGTGGTGCTCGCGGCATCGTTACCCCCCGACCTCGTCTGGTACGAGCTGGGGCGGCGCCGCGGCCCGCGGGTGCTCGCCCGCATCTGTGCGATCTCGCTCGAGCCGGACTGGTGCGTTCACAGGACCGAGACCACGTTCCTCCGGCTCGGTCGGAAGCTGCTGCTGGTCGCGAAGTTCCTGCCCGGGCTGAGCGCGTTGGCGTCCCCGGTGGCCGGCTCGGCCGGTGTCGCGCGGTGGCAGTTCGTCCTGCTCGATGTCACCGGCGCGCTGTTATGGGCGGGGACGTGGATGGGGCTCGGCTATGCCTTCAGCGACGCGCTGGACGTGGTGGCGGGTTGGGTCGCCCGGCTGGGCGGTTACGCGCTGCTGCTGGCGGCGGCTGCTCTGTCCGGCTATGTGGCCTACAAGTATGCAGCGCGGCGGCGGATCTTCCGCGAACTGCGGATGGCACGCATCACGCCCGACGAGCTGAAGCGCCGGCTGGACGCCGGCGACCCTGGCCTGGCGATCATCGACACCCGCTCGGCGCTGGATGTGAAGAGCGTGCCGTATCTGATCCCCGGCGCGATATGGATCGAGGCGGACGAGGTGGAACGGCGCCGCGGCGAACTGCCTCGCGATCGGGAGATCGTCCTTTACTGCTCCTGACCCAACGAAGCCACGAGCGCCCGGGTGGCGCTACGGCTCAAGCGACACGGCGTCACGCGAGTGCGGCCTCTCCTGGGCGGCCTGGACCTATGGATGGACCGCCAGTTCCCGGTCGAGAGGATCCCGGAGCCGTCTCAACGCGGCGGCGCGCTGGCGTCGAACGACCGAAATGACGGGCAGTTGGCGAGGGGAACCGAGTGACGCGGCCGGGCCATCATAAGGGCGTGAAAAGCGGAGTGACAAATTTCGTCCGCCTCCTCGGTAGCGCCGCGTTGATCGTGGCGCTCGCAGGACTGGCCGCCTGCAATCGGTCACCCGAGGTGAGCGCCACCCCCAAGCCGCCCTCCGTCACGGTGGTGGCCGTGGCTCAACGCGCGGTCCCGGTGTACGGCCAGTACGTGGGCCAGACTGAAGCGGTCAAGACCGTCGAGGTGCGCGCGCGGGTCGAGGGCTTCATCGAGCGGCAGGTGGCGCCCGACGGAGCCGACGTCAAGGCGGGCGACCTCCTCTTCGTCATCGATCCGCGCCCCTTCGAGGCCGCCCTCCGTCAGGCCGAGGCCAATGTCGCCCGCGACACCGCCCAGCTCCGCCAGACGGAGGCCGCGCTCATCCAGCGCGAGGCCGATGTGCAGCAGGCCCAGGCCAACGTGGAGCGGGACGTCGCGCAGGTGGAGAACGCCCGCACGCAGGAGGGGCGCTACCGCACGCTGCTCGAGAAAGAGCTGATCGCCCGGGAGCTGTACGATCAGATCCGCACCACCATGACCGCGCTGGACGCCACCGCGCAGGCCTCTCGCGCCGGGCTCGCCAACGCCAAGGCCGCGCTCGGCGCTGCCCGGGCGACGATCGAGAACGCGCGAGCCGCCGTCCGCGCCGACGAGGCCGCGGTCGACAGCGCCCGCCTCCAGCTCGGATATACGACCGTTCGATCGCCCCTGGATGGACGCATGGGCCGGGCCGAGGTCCGGGTGGGCGCTCTCGTCGGAAAGGGTGAGGCCACCCTCCTCGCCACCGTCTCCACGCTCGATCCGATGTACGTCAACTTCAGCGTGAGCGAGCGCGAGGCGCTCTCGGTGTGGGGGAGCCGCCGGGCGCCGGTGCCCGCGCGAGGGGGCTCCTCCGGAATCACGATCACGCTGCCGGACGACAGCGCATACGGGCACGACGGACGGCTCGACTTCGTGGACCGCGCGGTGGACCCCCGGACCGGCACCCTCGCCCTGCGCGCGGCCTTCCCGAACCCGACGCGAATGCTCCAGCCGGGACAGTACGTGCGGATCCGGATTCTCCTCGCCGAGCGCCCCGACGCCCTCGTCGTGCCTCAGGCCGCGGTCCAGGAAAGCCAGGGCTCGGCCTCCCTGTTCGTGGTCGGGCCGGATCGGACGGCGCAGCCGCGCACCGTCCGGATGGGACCGCGCGTGGGGTCGCTGTGGGTCGTCGAGGAGGGCGTGAAGCCCGGTGAGCAGGTCGTGGTGAAGGGGCTCCAGCAGATCCGGCCCGGGATACGCGTGGAACCGACCCTGGAGGCACTCCCGCCGGCCGCCGGGACCTGACGCCGGTGTTCGTCAACTTCTTCATCGACCGTCCCATCTTCGCCTCCGTCCTGGCCATCGTCATCGTCGTAGCGGGCGCGGTGGCGATCCCGTTCCTGCCCATCGCACAGTTCCCGGAGATCACGCCGCCGCAGGTCGTGGTGACCGCCACCTATCCCGGCGCCAGCGCCGGGGTCGTGGAGCAGACGGTGGCCACGCCCATCGAACAGCAGGTCAACGGCGTCGAGAACATGATCTACATGTCCTCCCGGAGCGGGAGCGACGGGACGATGACGCTGACGGTGACGTTCAAGGTGGGCACCGATCTCGACATCGCCGCCGTGAACGTGCAGAACCGGGTCGCCATCGCCCAGGCGAAGCTGCCTCAGGACGTGATCCGGCAAGGCATCACCATCGTCAAGCAATCCCCCGACCTGGTCGAGATCGTGGCCTTGATCTCGCCCGACGGCAGCCGGGACGAGCTCTACCTGTCGAACTACGCGACGCTCCAGCTCGTGGACGTCCTGGCGCGGGTGCCCGGCGTGGGGCAGGTGACCGTGTTCAACGGGCGCGACTACGGGATGCGCCTCTGGCTCAACCCCGACCGGCTGGCGAGCCTCGGGCTCACCGCCGGCGACGTAGCCGACGCGGTCCGCGAGCAGAATCTCCAGGCGGCGGCCGGGCAGATCGGCCAGCCGCCGGCGCTCCCCGGGCAGCAGTTCCAGTACACCGTCACCACGCGTGGCCGCCTCACGACGCCGGCCGAGTTCGAGGACATCATCCTCCGCACCCGGGCCGACGGCTCCGTGCTCCGCGTTCGCGACGTCGGCCGGGTGGAGCTGGGCGCGCAGAGCTACGGATCGTTCGGTCGCGTCGGCGGAAAGCCGGCGGCGCTCATCGGCATCTTCCAGCTTCCCGGCGCCAATGCCCTCCAGGTGTCGCAGGGGGTCCAGGCGGCGGTGGCCCGCCTCGCCCCGAGCTTCCCGAGCGGCGTCACCCATACGCGCCCCTACAACACGACCGAGTTCGTTCGCGTCTCGATCGAGGAGGTCGTGCTGACCCTCTTCATCGCCATCGCGCTCGTCGTCCTCACCGTGTACGTCTTCCTGCAGGACTGGCGCGCCACCCTCATCCCGACCCTGACCATCCCGGTGTCCCTGGTGGGGACCTTCGCCGTCATCAGCGTGTTCGGATTCTCGATCAATACGCTGACGCTCTTCGGGCTCGTCCTGGCCATCGGGATCGTGGTGGACGATGCCATCGTGGTGGTGGAGAACACCCAGCGACATCTCGACGAGGAGGGGCTCCCGCCCCGCGAGGCCACCCGGCGCGCCACCGCCGAGGTGGTGGGGCCGGTGATCGCGACCGCGCTCGTGCTGATGGCGGTGTTCATCCCGATCGCCTTCCTCCCGGGCATCACCGGCCAGCTCTACCGGCAGTTCGCGCTGACCATCGCGGTGTCGGTGGCGCTCTCCGCCCTCAACGCGCTCACCCTGACCCCGGCCCTGTCCGCGCTCCTCCTCCGGCGGGCGGACGCGTCCCGACAACGCTGGCTCGCCCGGGTCTGGAACGCGTCGTTCGCCCGTCTCACCGCCGGCTACGATCGGACCGTCCAGCACATCGTCCGGCGGGCGGCGCTGGCGGTGGTGGTGCTGGTTGTCCTGAGCGGGGCCAGCTACTTGTTGCTGCGCGCGGTCCCCACGGGCTTCGCGCCCACCGAAGACCAGGGCTATCTCCTGGTCAATGTCCAGCTTCCCGACGCCGCCTCCCTCGAGCGGACCGACGCCGTCGTTCGCCAGGTCGAGCAGATCCTGCTCGAGACGCCCGGCGTCGAGACGGTGGTGGCCATCGGCGGGCGCAGCTTCATCACCGGCGTCAACGGCCCGAACGTCGGCTCGCTGTTCCCCCGGCTCACGGAATGGTCACACCGGAAGGAGCCCGATCTGCAGGCCGACGCGATCCTCGGGCGCCTGCGCGCGCGGCTCAGCGGGATCCAGGACGCCTCCATCGTCGTCTTTCCTCCGCCTCCCATCCGTGGCATCAGCTCCGGCGGCGGATTCCAGTTCGAGCTCCAGAGCGTGGCCGGCGGCTCGCTCCAGGACCTCGACGCCACCGCTCGGCAGATCATGGACGCGGCCCGGCAGCGCCCGGAGCTGGCCGCGACCTTCACGGGGTTCCGGCCGGGAGTGCCGCAGCTCGACGCGCAGGTAGACCGCAACAAGGCCAAGGCGCTCGGGATTCCCCTGTCCGACGTCTTCTCGAGCCTGCAAATCTTCCTGGGCTCCCTCTATGTCAACGACTTCAACGCGTTCGGTCGCGTATACCGCGTCCAGCTCCAGGCCGAGCCGAGCTTCCGCGCGTCACCGAGCGACGTCGCGCGTCTCTATGTCCGGAGCCAGCCCGGTCCGAATGGCCAGCCCGGCCAGATGGTGCCCCTCAGCACGCTCGTTACCGTGAAGCCGATCACGGGACCCGACACCATCTCTCACTACAATCTCTACCGGTCGGCGGAGATCGCGGGCGACACCGCGCCCGGCGCCAGCTCCGGGCAGGCCATCGCCGCCATGCAGGAAGTCGCGCGAGGTATCCTGCCCGCGGGCATGGCGTACGAATGGTCGGGCCTCGCCTTCCAGGAGATCGAGGCGGGGAGCCGGGCGGGATTCGTCTTCGCCCTGTCGGCGCTGTTCGTCTTCCTCGTCCTGGCCGCCCAGTACGAGAGCTGGCTCGTCCCGCTGGCGGTGATCCTGGCGGTGCCGCTCGGCGTTCTTGGCGCGCTGGGCGCGCTCTGGCTCAGCGGGCTTGCCAACGACGTCTATGCCCAGATCGGCCTCGCGCTGCTCATCGGGCTGGCGAGCAAGAACGCGATCCTCATCGTGGAGTTCGCCAAGGAGCGTCGCGAGCGCGGGGTCGCGATCCTGGAGGCCGCGCGCGAAGCGGCGCGGCTGCGCTTCCGACCCATCTTGATGACGTCCTTCGCGTTCATCCTGGGCTCGCTGCCTCTCGTCTTCGCCACCGGCGCGGGCGCGGCCAGCCGGAACTCGATGGGCACCACGGTGGTGGGCGGGATGCTCGCGGTGACCGTGCTCGGCGTGCTCTTGGTGCCGGCCTTTTACGTCGCGGTGGAGCGGCTCGCGGAGTGGCGGAAGCGAGGCGCACCGGTCACCCCGCCACGCCCGACCGACGGCTCCGTCGAGGCATCACGCTAGCCTCTGTTTGACCTCCCCCACGCGCTCTGGCAGGATCGGCGCGCGACCTTCCGGATCCAGACACTGGCGTCACTCCAGAAGGAGGGGGACATGAAGCGCGGGACTTCCATCCTGGCTCTCGTGGCGCTCGCTCTCGCGGGAATGATCGGTGGCGCCTCCGCTCAGAGCGAGATGGCGGCAAAGGGCTCCGCCGAGCACATCCGGGCCGCGACCGGCAAGGTCGACGGCGCCGCTATACAGGCCAACGCGCGCACGGCACGCGACTGGTTGAGCTACGGCCTGGACTACGCCGAGACGCGCTTCAGCCGCCTCCGCCAGATCAACGCGGACAACGTCAAGGTGCTCGGCCTCGCCTGGTCGTACAACCTCGAGTCCACGCGCGGCGTTGAGGCGACGCCGTTGGTGGTGGACGGCATCATGTACGTGACGGCTTCGTGGAGCGTGGTCCACGCGGTGGACGCCCGCACCGGCAAACGCCTGTGGACCTACGATCCCAAGGTGCCGAAGGAAGCCGGATACAAGGGCTGCTGCGACGTGGTCAATCGCGGAGTCGCCCTCTACAAGGGCAAGGTCTACGTCGGGTCCTACGACGGCCGGCTGATCGCGCTGGACGCCGCCACCGGCGCGGTCGTGTGGGAGAAGGACACCATCATCGACCGCACGCGCTCGTACACGAGCACCGGCGCGCCGCGGGTGTTCAAGGGCAACGTGATCATCGGTAACGGCGGGGCCGAGTACGGCGTGCGCGGCTACATCACCGCCTACGACGCCGAGAGCGGCGCGCAGAAGTGGCGCTGGTTCACGGTGCCGGGCGATCCCTCCAAGCCCTTCGAGGACGCGTCGATGGCCCGCGCCGCCAAGACCTGGGACCCCAGCGGGAAGTACTGGGAGGCGGGCGGCGGCGGCACGGTGTGGGACACGATGAGCTTCGACCCCGAGCTCAACTTGATGTTCATCGGCACCGGCAACGGCTCGCCCTGGGCGCGCAGCAAGCGCAGTCCGTCCGGCGGGGACAACCTCTTCCTCGCCTCGATCGTCGCCCTCAACCCGGACACCGGCAAGTATGTTTGGCACTACCAGGAGACGCCCGGCGACAACTGGGACTACACCTCCACGCAGCCGATGATCCTGGCCGACCTCAAGATCGACGGCAAGCCGCGCAAGGTGATCCTGCACGCGCCCAAGAACGGCTTCTTCTTCGTCATCGACCGCACCAACGGCCGCCTCATCTCGGCGAAGAACTTCGTCGACGTGAACTGGGCCACCGGCTACGACCAGGAGGGCCGGCCCGTGGAGACGCCGGAGGCCCGCGTGGTGGACCGGCCGCGCGAGATCATCCCCAGCGCCTACGGCGCGCGCAACTGGCACCCGATGTCGTTCAACCCGCAGACCGGCCTCGCCTACATGCCGGTGCAGGGCGTGCCCGTCAACCTGATGGATAACAAGAACTGGAAGATGGGCGGCAACACGCCGGGCGAGCCGCACGGCGGCATGGGCTGGAACCTCGCCATGTACGCCAACGTGGAGCCGCCGAAGAGCAAGCCGTTCGGCCGCCTGATCGCCTGGGATCCGGTGAGGCAGAAAGCGGCGTGGACCCACGAGCACGTGTCGCCGTGGAACGGCGGCACCCTCACCACCGCCGGCAACCTCGTGTTCCAGGGCACCGCCGACGGCCGCTTCCTCGCCTACAACGCCACCACCGGCGACAAGCTCTGGGAGGCGGCCACGGGCACCGGCGTGGTCGCGGGCCCGGTCACCTACATGGTGGACGGGCGGCAGTACGTGTCGATCGCCGTGGGCTGGGGAGGGGTTTACGGTGTCATGCATCGCGCCACCGACCGCAAGGGGCCGGGCACCGTCTACACCTTCGCCGTCGGCAGTGGGGCACCGGCGCCGGAGTTCGTCGCCTATCAGCAGGGCGCGCTGGTCCAGGGCGTGAAGTACGATCCGGCCCACGTGCAGGAAGGCACGCTGCTCTACGTCAGCAACTGCGTGTTCTGCCACGGCGTGCCCGGCGTGGACCGCGGCGGCAACGTGAAGAACCTGGGCTACTCCTCGGCCGACGCCATCGCCAACCTGGACAAGATCGTGTTCAAGGGGCGGTTCATGGACGTGGGCATGCCGGACTACACCGGCAAGCTGACGGCGGAACAGGTCGAGAAGATCAAGGCCTTCATCCAGGGCACGGCGGACGCGATCCGGCCGAAGAACTAGTCAGGCGCGAATGGAGGTGCCTCATGAGCACTCGCAGGGAATTCCTTGAGACCACCGCCGGCGCGCTCGCCGGCCTCGCCTTCGTCGGCTGTGACCTGATGGCCGCCGCCCCCGCCCGCGCGCAGGGGCGGCGCCGGGAGGTCGTCGTCAACGGCAAGCGGGTGAAGACGGTCGACGTGCATGCGCACTGCGCGGTCCCCGAGGCCCTCGCCCTGATGAACCAGAAGCTCGGGGGGCCGGCGCTCCGGCCGGACCTCGACATGGCGACCCAGGTGTCGGTCCGCCTGCAGGCGATGGACGAGCAGGGGATCGACGTCGAAGCGCTCAGCATCAACCCGAACTGGTACAAGACGGATCGGGACCTCGCCCGGCAGATCATCACCATCCAGAACGAGAAGCTGGCCGCGGCGTGCGCCGCGAACCCCGAGCGCTTCGTCGCGTTCGCCACGGTAGCGCTCCAGTACCCGGACCTCGCCGCCGAGCAGCTCGAGGAAGGCGTCAAGAAGTACGGGCTGCGCGGGGCCGGCATCGGCGGCAACGTCAACGGCGAGGAGATCAGCGATCCGAAATTCCACCCGTTCTGGGCCAAGGCCGAGCAGCTCGGCGTGGTCGTCTTCATCCATCCCCAGGGCGATGGCGCCCCCACGCAGCTCCAGCAGCGGTTCAAGGGCAACGGCTACCTCGGCAACGTGATCGGCAATCCGCTGGAGACGACCATCGCGCTCTCGCACCTGATCTTCGAGGGCACGCTCGATCGGTTCCCGTCGCTCAAGGTCATCGCGGCGCACGCGGGCGGCTTCCTGCCCTCGTACTCGGGCCGCTCCGACCACGGGTGCCCCACCCGTCCCGATCTCTGCCCAGGAGGCACCCACGGCCCCATCAAGAAGAAGCCGTCGGAGTACCTCAAGCAGATGTACTACGACACCATGCTGTTCAACCCAGAAGGCGTCCGTCACCTCGTGGCCGAGGTGGGCGCGGGCCAGGCGCTGGTGGGCACCGACTTTCCGTATCCGTGGACGAAGACCGCGGTGGACCTCATCCTCCAGACGCCGGGGCTCAGCGACGCCGACCGGACGGCGATCCTGGGCGGGACCGCCGCGAAGCTGCTGGGGATCAAGGCCTAGGGCGGCGCGGGTCGGGCGCTACACGTACATCGGCTGCCGGTCGACCAGCCGGAGCCAGCCGCGCGCCACGCGATAGACGAACCAGAGGCCCACGAGGCCCAGCGGCAGCCAGACGATGAGCAGGCCCAGGCCCAGTGTCGCCACCACGAGGAGCACGCAGAGCCCCGCCCAGAGGAGGCCGAACCAGAATGTGCGGATCTGCCAGCGGAAGTGGGCCTCGAGCCAGGTTCCCCGCGCCTCGCTCCGCTTCATGTAGTTCATGATGACGGCGATGATCGAGGGCCAGCCCGTGAGAAACGCGCCCACCACGGTGGCGGCGCCGATGATGCCCGTGAGAAGGCTGAAGGCGTGCAGGCCGTAGATCACGTGCGTCCAAGTAACGAGCGACTCCCTCGGCTCGGCGGTGGTCATCGAGGCGGGCGCGTGGGTCACGGGATGTCCTCCCTTCACTCGGTCGCCGCGGGCTCCGTCATGCTGCCATAGCGGTGGCGCACGTGGGAGACCGTCTGCTCGCGGAGGTACCAGCGGAGCTCCAGACGTCCATTGGCGAGGACAGGCGCGTCGATGACGGGGAGGCCGGCGCCGTTGGCGGCGGCGCGGGCCGCCGCCGAGACCGGCTCCCACACGCGCAGGCGCTCCGCGTTCCCCGGATGCGCGAGCCGCTCCACGAAGCCCACCTCCGCGTCCACCGCGAGTTCCACTCCGCCGCACTCCGCCAGCCAGGCCCAGGGAGCTGAGTCGGGCGCGAGGCTCAGCGTCAGCGGCGTGCCCACCACGCATGCGGCGAGAAGAGCCTGGCACAGGGCGGCCGCCGCCAGCCTTGCCGTCGTGCCCCGCGCGAGAATGCGACGGCAGGGCCGGTAGCGGAAGAGGTTCCGCTCGCCCCGGATCGCGCTCGGATCATGTTCGCGGCCGAAGTGCCGGCGCCACGCGCGCGCGTAGCTCAGCGCGCTGGCCCGGACGAGGGCGCGCGCGTCGGCGTCGGGCAGCGCGGCCAGGCAGCGGTCGAGTAGCGCGGCCACCGGCTCCGGGAGCGGCTCGTCGTCCCCGCCGGGAAGGGCCGCCTGGCGCCAGCGCGTGAGCTGGAGGACGTAGTTGGGGCCGCCGGCTTTGGCGCCGGGCCCCACCGAGGAAGCCTTCCAGCCGCCGAAGGGCTGGCGGCCCACGATCGCGCCGGTGATGGGGCGGTTGACGTACAGGTTGCCGGCCTCGACGCGGTCCACCCAGCGCGCGATCTCGCGATCGTCCAGCGTCTGGATCCCGCTGGTGAGCCCGAACGGCTGCGCATTGGCGAGCTCGATCGCCTCGTCGAGGGTTTCCGCGCGCATCAGCCCCAGCACGGGGCCGAAGCACTCGGTCCGATGGAAGAATGAGGCTTTTTGCACGCCGAGCTTGATGCCGGGCGACCAGAGCTGCGGGTTGTCCGCGTCGGCGCGCGGCTCGAGCAGCCAGGCCTCACCCTCGTCGAGGACGGTGAGCGCGCGCCGGAGCGCGGCGCCGGGCGGCTGGGTGAGTGGCGTGATCCGGCTCGTCAGCTCCCACGCGCTCCCGACGTCCAGGCTGGCCGCCGCATCGCGAAGCTGGCGCCGAAAGTCGGGGTCGTCGTACACCTCCGCTTCGCAGATGGCGAGGCTGGCCGCCGAGCATTTTTGGCCGTCGTGGCCGAAGGCCGAGCGGACGAGATCGCGGATGGCCTGGTCCCGGTCGGCGAGCGACGTGATGATGATGGCGTTCTTGCCGCTGGTCTCCGCGAAGAGCCGGAGATCGGGCCGCCAGCCGAGAAAGAGGCGGGCCGTCTCCACCGAGCCGGTGAGGATCACGCCTTCCACGCGGGGGTCCGTCACGAGCCCGCGGCCGGTCTCGTCGTCGGGGCAGGGCAGGAACTGGAGGATCTCGCGCGGGACCCCGGCCTCCCACAGGCACTTGGCCAGCCACCACCCCACGAGCACCGCCTCGGGCGCGGGCTTGAGGACCACCGCGTTCCCGGCGGCGAGCGCCGCGAGGACGCCGCCGGCGGGGATGGACAGCGGGAAATTCCAGGGCGGAGTCACCACCACCACGCCGAGGGGCTCCATGGAGCAGTCGTCCAGCTCGCCGGCGGTCTCGGGGAGCGCCCGGGCGTAGTATCGTGCGAAGTCGACCGCCTCGGAGACCTCGACGTCCGCCTCCGTCACCGTCTTGGCGCCGTCGAGCATCATCGCGCCGATCAGGTCGCCGCGCCGCCGGCCGAGCGCGGCCGCGCACGCCTCGAGCACCGCGC
>JBKPDT010000317.1:0-4757 GCA_046728035.1 Candidatus Methylomirabilota bacterium
GTCCCGAGGAGGCGCGCGCCCAGCAGCGCGGTCGCGGCCACCGCCAGCGCGGCGCCCGCCACGGGCGCGAGCCGCGCCGTGCATTCGGACACCCCGCCGACGGAGAAGGCCGCCGCTTGCATGAGGTAGAGGAGCGGCGGCTTGTCGAAGTAGCGGACGCCGTTCAGGCGAAGCGTCAGCCAGTCGCCCGACCGCCAGGCCTCGCGGGCGATCTCGGCGTGCTGCCCCTCCCCGGGATCGTCGAAGGGCGCCGCTCCTAGCCCCGGCAGCAGCAGGACCAGCGCCAGCGCCCCCGTGGCGAGGGCAACGAGGGCCGCCGCGCGCGAGGAAGTAGACGTCACCGGCGCGCCCCGGCCGGCGGCCCTCAGCGCCCCGCGAGGCGCCCCGCGGTGAGGCGCAGGGAAGCGTCGGCGGTCGCCGCAGCGTCCGTGCGATGGGTGACGAGGATGACCGTGGAGCCGCGCTCGCGGGCTTCCGCGTGCAGCTCGTCGAGGATCACGCGGGCGTGGCTGTCGTCGAGGTTGCCGGTGGGCTCGTCGGCGAGCAGCAGCGGCGGCCGGTTGAGGACGGCCCGGCAATAGGCCACGCGCTGCTGCTCGCCGCCGGAGAGCTGGGCGGGGTAGTGGCCGCGGCGGTGGAGGACCCCGAGCCGCTCCATGAGGGCGAGCGCGTCGCGCTCGGCCTCCCTCCGATCGCGGCCCACGTAGCGCGCGGCGAGGAGCACGTTGTCGAGGGCGGTGAGGCGGCCCAGCAGCAGGAAGGCCTGGAAGACGTAGCCGATGCGCGTGCCCCGCACGCGGCACTGGGCGCGCCGCCCGAGATGGCTCACGCGCTCAGCGTCGAACCAGATCTCGCCGGCATCGGCGGGCTCGAGCAGACCCAGGAGGTTGAGCAAGGTGGACTTGCCCGAGCCGGACTCGCCGATCACGGCGAGCACCTGCCCGGGCTTGGCTTCGAGGTCCACGCCCTCGAGCACGCGCACGGGCGGCGCCCCGTCCACCCCGGGATACACCTTACCGAGCCCGAGGGCGCGGACGAGCATGCCTCACGTCCCCCGGCGGATGGCCTCGGCGGGCGAGAGCCGGGCGATGCGGAGCGTCGCGTAGGCGGCGGCGAGGGCCCCCAGCAGGAGGGCGAAGACGAAGGTGAACCCGAGGAGGCGCGGCGAGAAGAAGAAGAGCTGCTGCCCCTCGCGGAGCGTCCGGGAATCCACCGCGAACCCGATGGCCAGCGCCAGCGCCACTCCGATTCCCACGCCCCACAGACTCACGCCGAGGGCCTCGCCCAGGACCTCCCGGAGGAGCTGCAGATCGGTGGCGCCGAGCGCCCGCTTGACGCCGAAGTCGCGGATACGCTCGAAGACGGCGGCGGTCACCGTGTTCGCGAGCGAGAGCCCGCCGATCACCAGGGCGAGGGTCCCGATGCCGAGGAGGAGCGCGGAGAAGAAGGCGGTGGAGGTGCGCAGGAGGCGGGAGAGCTCGCCCGGCACCGTCACGTTGACGCCCATCACGGTGGCCTGGATCCGGCGGGCGAGCTCGTCCGGATCCACGCCGTCCTGCCAGCCCACCGCCGCGCCCGAGTTCAGGTCGTTCCGCGTCAGCCCCCCCGAGCCGAACACGCGGAAGAGGAGCGGATCGCGCCGGAGCCAGACATCGCGCGCGTCCTCGAGGGGCACCATGACGAAGCGGTCGGGCGCGGTCAGGGTCTTGTCGAGGATCCCCACTACGGTGAACTCGAGCGCGCCGACGGGCAGGATGCCCCCCACGTCGAGCTTGCGCGAGGCGGCGAAGTCGCTCCCCAGCACCGCGACCTTGCGGTCGGCGGCGGCGAGGGCCCGGCCCGCCCGCACCGGCAGCGCGCGGTAGTGGCGGTTGGCCAGGGGGGCGACGGGGTCCACCCCCATGAGCAGCTCCTGGGTGAGGGTGAGGAAATGCGAGGTGCTGGTGCTGATGGGCAGCATGACCTGCGGCTGCACCACCGCGACCCCGGGCACTCGCGCGATCTCGGCGATGCGGGCGGCGGGGAGGAGGCCGCCCGCGGTGAAACCCGCGCCCATGCCCATCCCCTCGCCCGCGACGGAGATCTGGCCGAGCACGAAGCGGTCGCCGCCGTCGATGAAGCGACCGATGCGCTCCGCCATGGCGCCGAGCGCGACGAGCCCCGCCATGCCCACGGCGATGCCCAGCACCGTGAAACCGTAGCCCTTCGGAAAGACGCGCCGCAGGCTAGTACTCCAGTCGGGATTCGGCACGGCCCTGACGCCGCCGGATGCGGCGAGTGATGCGCACGATGGCGAAGAAAAGCTCGAGCGAGAGGCGCTTCTTGAGCGGAATGTGACGGAAGGCCCCGCCCGCGAGGACGAAGGTCACCGTGTCCACGAGCCCGAAGGTGTCTCGCGGGTTCATGAAGATCTCGAGGAACTGGCGGTCGTAGAACTGGGTGATGAACCGGGTGAAGGGCCGCATCCCGCGCTTGAGCCGCCGGGCATAACCCGCGAAGCGCCCCGCCGCGAAACGGTTGGCGCGGAACGCTTCGAGGATTTCCTCCGCGGCCATCTCGCCGGAAGCCATGGCGAGGAAGACGCCCGCCGAGAAGATGGGATCCACGAAGGCCACCGCGTCGCCCACGCAGAGGAATCGATCGCCGACGATAGGCTCCACCGCATAGGAGAAGTTGGCCGCGGTGTACATCGGCGTCACCTGCCGGGCGCCCTCGAGGTTCTCGCGCACGCGGTCGCACCGCTCGACCATGGCGCGGAAGAGATCCTCCGGCGAGCCCTCCCGTTCCCGGACGGTGCGCGCGTGGAGCACGCAGCCGACGCTGGTCTCGTCACGGGCGAGCGGGATGTACCAGAACCAGCCTTCCGGGTAGATGTAGATCCGGACATTGCCCTCTTCCCGGCCGGGCCAGCGCTTGGCGCCCTGGAAGTAGGCGAAGATGGCGACCTTGCCAAGGCCGGGCATGGGCTCCCGGCGGCCCTGGCGCGAGGCGAGGAAGGCGTCGCGCCCGGTCGCGTCCACGAGGAACCGGGCGCGCAGGGTGCGCTCGCCGTCGCCGTCGCTGAGCCGCGCGGTCACGCCCTCGGCATCGAAGGCGACCTTCTCCACGGTGGCGGGCTGGAGCACGCGGGCGCCCTCGCTTACCGCGTGGTCGAGAAGGACCTGGTCGAACTCCGCACGGTGCACGTCGAAGGTGAAGTGCGGCCAGGGACGCCCCTCGCGGAAGGTGAAGGTGGCCTCGCGCTCGAGCTCCTGGTCGTGGAAGGTGACGCCGAACTTGTCGAGGAAGCCGTGCGCCTTGATCTTGTCGAGCACGCCCAGCCGGGTGAGGATGGGCATGCAGTTGGGCACCAGCGACTCGCCGACCTTGAAGCGCGGGAAGACCTCGCGCTCCACGACGGTGACGTCGAGCCCGCCACGGGCGAGGAAGGTCGCGGTGGTGGAGCCGCCGGGCCCACCGCCCACGATGAGGACGTCCACCATCTGCGGGGGCCCCGACATGGCCCCCGCACTCCCCCCATCGGCGGACATTCCAGACGCGTTAGACATGGCGACGGGCGGAGACGCGACGAAGGGCGCGGGCGAGGCGGTCCTGGGCGTAGACGCGGCGCACGAAGGGCGTGAGCGGATCCCGCCCGGCGCGTCCCAGCGCCGGCTGGGCCAGCGCGAGGGTGAGGAGCACGGGCAGGGCCGCGGTGGCCAGGCCCGCCTCGCGCATCTGGATCACGCGCGCATCGTGCCACCAGCGCTGCCAGGTCGTCGCGGTGCGCGCCACCACGAACGCCGCCACCGCCGCGCCGAACGCGCCCGGGTTGTCGCGGTGCCCCGCGGTGGCGGTGGCGAGCTCACGATGCCGCGGCACGCGGCGCGCGGCGCCCATGACGCCGACCAGCCGAGCCGCCACCTGGCCGATGTCCCGCCCCCAGCGCCGCATCCCCTGCCCTGCGAGATAGACGCCGACGGCCAGCCCGTCGCGGAGCGGGCGGAAATGGCTCCGTCGCTCCGGGTGATACACGGCGGTGATGGACGTCTCCACGAGCGGGAGCCCGAGCGCGGCCGCGCGAAGGAGCATCTCGGTCTCGAGCACGAAGCCGCCGCGCCGCGGGGGCGCCGCCGCGAGCAGCGCGAGGGGATACACGCGGAAGCCCGACTGGGTATCGCGGAGCGCGTGCCCGGTCAGCCAGTCGATGAAGAAGCCGGCCACCCGCATGGCGTTCAGCCGGGCGAGGGGAATGACGCGATAGCCCGGCTCGGCGGGATCCTCGACGGGGCCGACGCCCAGGCGCCCGCCGATCACCAGCGCCTTCGGATGCTCGGCGGCGGCCTCGAGAAGACGCGGGATCTCGTCGGGATCGTGCTGGCCGTCGCCATCCAGCGTGACCACGCGCTCGGCGCCGCGGGCCAGGGCCGCGCCGAAGCCGCGGCGGAGCGCCGCTCCCTTGCCGCGCTGGCGCGGCAGCCGCAGCACGTCGGCTCCCGCCGCCGCCGCCGCCGCGCCGCTGTTGTCGGAGGAGCCGTCGTCCACCACGATGACGGCGCCGTGCCGGCGGGCGCGGCTCACGAGGTCGGCGATGGTCGCGGCTTCATTGAAGACGGGGATGACGATCAGGTGGTCGCCCACGGCGTCACCGTCCGGCCGGGCTCGCGAGCACGAGCGCGATGCGGCAGCCGCCGCGGGCGAGGCCATGCGCGACGGTGGGGCCGGCGGACGCGGCGAGGGCGGCCGCCGCCACGCGGAGCGCGCCCAGCCCACTGTGC
>JBKPDT010000318.1:0-4402 GCA_046728035.1 Candidatus Methylomirabilota bacterium
TTCGAGGTCGCGCTGCAAGAGGCTGTATGGCGCTTGGAGCGCTGCGAATGGGGTCCAACCGTGCTGGGCCGCAAGGGTGTTGGCGTGGGCGACGATCCACGCAGGCGTGTCTGAGACGCCGAGGTAGAGGACCTTGCCGTCGCGTACGACGTCGTCGAGCGCCCGGATGGTTTCCTCGATGGGGGTGTGTGCATCCGCGACCGTTCGCCCAGGATGGACTCGCTCGCCCCGCCGCGATAGTTGATGGCGGTGTCGACGACGTTGCCGCCGGCGTCAGCGTAGGCATCGAGAATCCTTCGACACTCCTCGGGATCGGTGCCGACGGTGTCCGGATCGCCGAAGGTCATGGCTCCCAGGAACAGTTCGGAGACCCGAAGCCCGGTCCGGCCCAGGAGCCGGTAGCGCAGCTCGGTCACATGCCGAACATCTCGGCGACGGCGCGGACCTTCTCCTCGTGCGGGACGTCGCGGACGTGCTGGGTGAGGCCCCACTTGTGTCCGAACGGGTCGATCAGCTGGCCCTCGCGCTCGCCCCACACCATGTCCTGCAGAGGTCGTGCGACTTCGGCACCCGCTGCGATCGCATCAGCCCACACGGTGTCGACGTCGTCGAGGTGCAGATACAGCACAACCGAGGGAGTAGCCGGCGCCACTGCGTCGTGTTCGGGGAACTCGTCGGCGAGGACGAGCAGCGACGGCCCGAGCTCCAGCTGGACGTCGATGAGCCGACCGTCGGGCAAGGTGATGCGGGTGCGCTCCTCAGCGCCGAGGACCTCGCAGTACCACGACGCCGCGCGACCGGCGTCGGCCACGATCGCGTGAACCGTGAGATGGGGAGGGGTTTCGGTTCGTGTACCTGTGTCGGTCATGGATTGGCCCCCGACCCCGCACGATGGAGCGAGGTCGCGTGAGCGGAACGTACGGGGCGGGACAGTGCCGGTCTTGTACGTTCTTGCAGTTCGAGACGATGTAGTTCGCCGATCAGACCTCTCGGTGGTTGTCGTGGTCCAGGCTCCTCGGCCTCGCCGTAGACGAAGGTGTTCGTCCAGGCGGCGGCGAGAACGTCACTCGGGAGCCCCGGTTCGAACCCGCTGGCTGGGGCGAGGCGCGACAGGATCGCATCCGGGAGTTCGAGGTCCAACGCGCCAAGGCAGTCGTTCAATGCTCGAGTGACCGGGGGCCGAGGATGGGATGGATCAGCGGCGACTGAGCACGGACCCACGCCAGCGCCACCTGCGGACGACACGCCGAGCTCCGTTGCCACGGCGAGCGTCTCACGCGTGACGGCGAGGTCATGTTCGGAGATGCTTCCGATGTCGAGGCGCCCGGAGCTCGCGTTGTCATCCAGGTACTTGCCCGAGAGCAGCCCACCGGCAAGAGGCGACTCTCGCAGCGTTCGCCGGTCGAGTTGAGCGGGAGCCGAGGATCGTCTACCAATTTCGAGCACTGGGTCTCAGCTCAGTTGACGGCGCGCAACGTGCCTGCGGCTGTCCGGCGCAACCGGTTCAGCGCGTTCGCGGTGGCGTCGTCGGGCGGCAGGAGGACGACCAGCTGTTGGGCATCGGCGGCGGGCAGTTCCAGCACCTCACATTCGAGGCGCAGATCTCCGACCGCCGGAGTGCGCCATCGTTGCGTGCCACGGTGAGGCACGTCGTGGTTGTGTAGTCGCGTGGTGAACTCGTCCCCAGCGATCGCGGCGAGCTCGGCCACAATGCGCTCGGAGTGTTCGGCGGGCGCGAGCCACAGGTCGAATGCCCGCTCGTCGGCGATCTGCTCCCAGTCGGGGAAGACGCGGCGGGCTCGGTCGTCGGTGAAGACGAAGCGGGTCAGGTTCGGCAGCGGTACGTCGAGCAGCCCGGTTGAGCGGGCAAGGATCTCGAAGCCGCTCGTGTAGTCGAGCACGTCGCCGAGCCGGTTGGCGACGAGCGCGATGCCCGGCTCGAGCTGGTCGAGGAGCGCTCGCACCGTCGGCCTCACGTCGAGCCGTGGCTGTGCGGGCGTTCCGAGGCACGTGTCGGAGCCCAGCTTCGCGAGGTGGCGTAGGTGCCAGCGTTCGGTGATGTCGAGCCGGAGGGCGTCGGCGAGGGCATTGACGACCGACACCGACGGGTTGCGGTCGCGGCCCTGCTCGATTCTGACGAGGTATTCGACGCTGATTCCCGCCAGCGCCGCCAACTCCGAGCGCCGCAAACCCGGGACGCGGCGCCGGCCACCGGCGGGCAGCCCGAGCGATTCGGGTCGGGTGGCGTCCCTTCGGGCGCGGAGGAAGTCGCCGAGCGGCGTGCTCACCAACGTCAGTGAACCGCGCGGAGCGGTTGGTTTGTTCCTGCCGAAGGTGGCCCTGCGAGGGCCACCCTCAGCAAGGTCTGGCTACGACACGGGGATCCGCGGAGAGTGACACGCATGAACGAGACCACCAGGCTTGTCGTCCTCATCGGCAGCGTGCGCGAGGGCCGGTTCGGCCCGGTCGTCGCCGGGTGGGTGGCCGAGCGTGCCCGCGACCACGGCGCCTTCGAAGTCGATGTCGTCGACCTCGCCGAAGTCGAGGTCCCATTGACTCTGCCGGCGGAGTCACCCAAGTTCGCCGGGGCCGCGTACCCGCGCCCGGCGGGAATGGCCGACCTGACGGCGCGGCTCGACGCCGCCGACGCGTTCGTGGTCGTGACCCCGGAGTACAACCACAGCTACCCGGCCTCACTCAAGGCCGCGATCGACTGGCACTTCACGCAGTGGACCGCCAAACCGGTCGCCTTCGTCAGCTACGGCGGCGCCGCCGGAGGCCGCCACGCCGTGCTCCACCTGGAAAGCGTGTTCACCGAGCTGCACGCCGTCACCATCCGCGACGGGCTGGCGTTCCCCAACTACTTCGTGAACTTCGAGGGCGGCCAACCGCTCGATCCGCAGGCGACCGACTACGCCAAGGCCATGCTCGAACAGCTCGCCTGGTGGGCCGGCGCCCTCCGGAAGGCACGCGCCGAAGCTCCCTACCCCGGCTGACTCGTTCCGACAGGGAGGCCCTTTGCCGCTCGCGTGCGTCCACCGCTGGTCAGTCCACCCTCAGCTGGTGCATTCGGCTCTTGACCTCAAGAGAACTTGAACATCTACGGTCATCGCTGGAAAGGAGCTGGTTGCGTGCCGATCAGTACCGGGTTCAACCACGTGGCGACGGTGACGGCCGACCTCGATGGCGTCGTTGCCTTCTACGTAACCGTCTTCGACGCTGCGGTCACGCTCGAGATGGCGGCAACCGACGACCATCCACGCATGGCAATCCTCGATCTCGGCGCCGGCAGCGCCCTCAACGTCACCGAGCAGCCAGCCGGCACGATCGTCGGCGACCGCACAACACCAGGCGGGCGCGGCCCGATCGACCACTACGGCATCGCCGTCGCCTCCCGCGCCGACCTCGAGGGGGTGCGCGACCGCCTCATCGCGGCCGATGCCGACATCGGCGATATTCAACAGCTCGGCGACAGCTGGTCGCTGTTCTTCCGCGACCCCGACGGGATGGAGCTCGAGGTGTGCACGCCGGCATGAGCTATTCGCACGGTCAAGGCTGGCTGGCGGATCGTACGAGGAAGCGATGGACGAAGACCGGGACACCGCGATGCTGGTCGCGACGTTTGCAGGCGACGCAGCCGGGGGTCGAGCCGGTCCTCGCGTCGCACACCGCCGACACGGTCGTCGTGAACCAGAACGCGCGCTGCTGATTCGGTTCGAGCCGCGTCACGACCCGAACTCGAAGGAATCAGCGACGTCTCCAGGCGTCGTGACGAGGCCCGCGACGACGATGTCGAGTCCGCCGACGCGAACGAGCTCGTCGACCTCGTCGAGCTTCGCCGGTGTCAGCCGACCGGCTCGAGCGAGCAGATCGGTCGGCGTGACGGTCACGAGCCACGCACAGTTGATGTGGCCTGGCCGAGGCAGCGCCACCCGGAGGACGCCGTCGGCAGGCAGACCCTCGTCCGCTCCAATGCGGACCTCGACGGCAATGCCGGTGATGTCGATGTCGGCCGGCGGGACGACAAGCATCGCCAGCCACTGGCCCTCTCGCCGGGCGGCGACGATGACCACAGCCCGTCGCTCGCCGAACGAGGCCCACCAGACGTCTCCTCGTCATACGTCGCCGACGGCCCTACCGTCGTTCGGGGTCATAGGTGCTCGGCGAGCGACTCGGAAGACGCGGTCGAACCGACGCTCCAATGGGCGTTCCACATCCTGAGGACAGCGCTTGCCGCACCCGGGGTGCGCCGTCCAATGCGACGCGTGCAGTCGCTGTCGGACCCGTGACGTGCCTGCGGCGCGCCCGATCGACGGGAGTGTGCGCCGATCTGGCGCGACATATCGCTCAGTTGGAAGTTGCCTGCCGGCCACCGGCGGTTCTGGGACCAGCGGCTCTGGCG
>JBKPDT010000319.1:0-2901 GCA_046728035.1 Candidatus Methylomirabilota bacterium
GAGCTGCACGACGCGCCTGATCGGGGCGCCGACGCGGCGCTCCGCCCAGCGCATCGCGCGGTCGCGCCACCCTGGTCGCATCCACTCGGCACGTCCACCCGGCCCCCCGAGCCAGCGCGCGAGCGTCTCGCGGTCGTCTCGCCGGCGGGCGCGAATCCTCGCAAGCTCCGCGCGCCCCACCCATCGGCCCCCCCGCGCTCCCGGCGGCCGCTCGTCCAGCCGCTCCAGCTCGAGCGCCACGTTGGGGGCGCCCGTGCGCGGATCGCGCGGCCGGGCCAGGGTCCTGAGCACGCTGACGTCGATCCCGTAGCGGCGCCTCACCGCGCGGATCACCTCGTCCACCGCCCCGGGATGCTCGCGCCCGAGCGACACCGCCGGCAGCGCCCACCCTCGCGCCCGCGCGATGAGGAAGATCTGGCGGCGGGTGCGATCGGGCAGGATGAGCGCGTGACGCACGGCCCCTCACCTTAGCACGCGGCCGCGCATGACAGCCGCGGGCCCGCGTGCTACGGTCGCGGCCTGACGTCATGTCCGCCAACCCCTTCCTCGACGCGACGGTGGGACACATGCTCGCCGCGGTCGGCGCGCGCCACGCGGGACGCGAGGCGATCGTCAGCGCCGACCGGCGCATCGCCTATGCCGAGCTTTACCGTGAAGCCGAGCGCTACGCGCGGGCCTTCCTCGCTCTCGGCGTCGGCAAGGGCGACAAGGTCGCGCTCTGGCTCCCCAATCGTCCGGCGTGGCTCTTCGCGCAGCACGGCTGCGCGCTCATCGGCGCCGTCGTCGTGGCGCTGAACACGCGCTACAAGGCGCGCGAGCTCGGCTACATCCTCGCGCAGTCGGACGCGACGACCCTGCTCCTGACCGACTACCTCGGCCCCGTGGACTACCTCGAGATTCTGGGCGAGGCGCTTCCGGGCCTCGCCGCCGCGGTGCCGGGGGAGCTCGAGGCCGACGGCTTCCCGCATCTCCGCCGCGTCATCGTGGACGCCGACGATCCCTATCTCGGCTGCCTCCGTCTCTCGGACGCGCTCGAGGCCGGCGCGGACGGGGCCTTCGACGCCGTGCTCGCGCGCGCGGCCGCGCTCGTCGTCCCCGACGATCCCCTCACCATCCTCTACACGTCGGGGACCACTTCGTTCCCGAAGGGCGCCGTCATCAGTCACCGCAACGCCGTGCCCCACGGCTGGTATTGCGGCGAGGTCCTCGCGGTCACTCCCGCCGACCGCGTCCTCCACGCGCTGCCGTTCTCCGGCACGTGGGGCGGGCTCAACATCCCCCTCACCACGCTCTCGCACGGGGGAACCCTCGTGCTGATGGAGACCTTCGAGCCCGGCGTGGCCCTCCACCTCATGGAGCGCGAGCGCATCACGATGTGGAACGCGGTGGACGCCATGGCCATCGGCGTGCTCGACCATGGAGACCTGGCGCGGCGCGACCGCTCGGCGCTCCGCACCGGCGGCTTCGGCATGACGGGGGGCGGACGCGACGGGCTCTTCGAGGAGATCCTGGGCCGGCTCGGGGTGCCGCTGGCCTACCAGCCATACGGGATGACCGAGCTCAACGCGCTCTGCATGCACCACCGCCTCGACGAGTCGGCGGCCTCGCGCGCCCTGCCCGGCGTCTGGCCGGCGGAGGGCGTCGAGGTGCGGGTCGTCGATCCCGATTCCGGCGAGGACGCGGCGACGGGCGAGGAAGGCGAGCTCTGGTTCCGCGGCCCCCTCGTGACGCGAGGCTACTACCGCAAGCCCGACGAGACCGCCAAGGCCTTCACCGCGGACGGCTGGTTCAAGACGGGCGATCTCGGCGTGCGAGACGCCGAGGGTCGCACCATCTTCAAGGGGCGGCTCCGCGAGGTGCTGCGCATCAGCCACTTCATGGTGGCTCCCGCCGAGATCGAGGCCTTCATCATGGAGCACCCCGCCGTGCTCCAGGCCTTCGTCATCGGCGTGCCCGATCCGCGGCTCAACGAGGCGGCGGTGGCTTACGTGATCCCGCGCCCGGGCGCGCCGCTGACGCCCGAAGAGGTGATCGCCCATTGCCGCGGCCGCATCGCCTCCTACAAGGTGCCGCGACAGGTCCGCATCGTGTCGGACGTGCCGCGCACGCCCGGTCCGCACGGCGACAAGGTGCAGAAGGGACGGCTGCGCGAGCAGTTCCTTGAAGGGCGGTAGCGCCTCGCGTATGCTCGCCGCATGAAGGAGGGCCCCCCGTGAAGCTCGACGTCGGCATGCTCACCCACGATCTCCGGGCCATGGCGGACTACTCGCGCAAGGCCGAGGCGCTCGGCTACGATTGCCTCTGGTCGGCGGAGACCCAGCACGATCCGTTCCTGCCCCTCGCGGTGGCGGCGACGGCGACCTCGCACATCCGCCTCGGCACCAATATCGCCACGGTGTTCTCGCGGAGCCCCATGGTCAGCGCCCTGATCGCGTGGGACCTCCAGAAGGCCTCGGGCGGCCGCTTCACCCTCGGCCTGGGCACGCAGGTGAAGGCCCACAACGAGCGCCGCTTCTCCGTCAAGTTCGAGTCGCCCGGCCCCAAGATGGCGGAGGCGGTGCGCGCCATCCGCGCCATCTGGGACTGCTGGCAGAACGGCACCAAGCTCGACTTCAAGGGCCAGTTCTACACCTTCGACGTGATGACGCCCTTCTTCAACCCGGGGCCCATCGAGCACCCGAAGATCCCCATCTACATCGCCGCAGTCAACCCGTTCATGTGCGGGGTGGCGGGCGAGCACTGCGATGGAATGCACGTGCACCCGTTCAACTCGCCCAAGTACCTGCGCGAGGTCGTCCAGCCCGCGGTGAACGCCGGCCTGGCCAAGTCGGGTCGGACCCGGAAGGACTTCACGTACGCCACCTCGAGCTTCGTGGTGGTGGGCGACACCCCCGAGGAGCG